>JANMFL010000286.1:0-7564 GCA_031377945.1 Acidimicrobiaceae bacterium
GGTGTGTGTCGCGATGCACGACGAAGCGGTCGCTCTTCGACGCCGACGAGCGGCGAGCCATGGTCATGGCCTCTGCAGCAGCGGTCGCTTCGTCGAGCAGGGAGGCGTTGGCCAGCTCGAACCCGGTGAGCTCGGTGACCATCGTCTGGTAGTTGAGCAGCGCTTCCAGGCGCCCCTGGCTGATCTCGGGCTGGTAGGGGGTGTAGGCGGTGTACCAACCGGGGTTCTCCAGCACATTGCGCAGCACGACGGGCGGCGTCTCGGTGCCGTAGTAGCCCTGCCCGATGAGACTGGTGCGGGCCCGGTTCCTCGCGGCGATGCCACGGAGTTCGCCGAGCACGTCGTCGGTCGTCCTCGGTCCGGGGAGCGGCAGCGGACCCGACATGAGGATGCTGCGGGGCACCGTGTCGCGCACCAGCGCCTCGATCGACTCGGCGCCGATCGTCGCCAGCATGTGCTGCCGCTCGGAAGCTGACGGCCCGATGTGGCGCCCGACGAAGTCGTCGTCGCCGAACAACTGGGACAGGGTGGGACGTGCGCTCATGGAGGCCTCCTGGGGCGTTTCCGGTGCTGCTTCCCCCGCTGTCATGGGTGCCTGAGAGCTTCACGATGCGAAGGACGACCACATCGCTTTCCCCGTCGGCGAGTCGAGTGATTCGACTGCTTTCCAGCGTTGCCCACCCGAGCGGTCCGTTGGCCTGAGAGATTCCGGGGAGGTTGCTCCTTCGGCGCCCCCACGCTGGCCGCGTGGTCGCTCTCCCGATCGGGGGTATCTGCAGTGCGGACCCTACCGCACGGCGGTTGACGTGCACGGACAGTGCCGAAATGGGGGGTCCCATGACCCTCATTGGCCGCCCGTTGGGTGCCATTTTGACGTCCCTTGGATCAAGTGGCCCCGTCTTCTACCGATCATCCGAGTAAGCAGTGAGGGCGCCAAACGTTCGGGAGACCGTTGGCGTGTCTGCTGCGGGCGACGAACAACCCATCCAAGGAGATTCCCCGATGAATCGAAGCAAAATGGCGGCCGGCATTCTCGCCAGTGCCGTTGTCCTCCTCGCCGGTGTCGGCGTCGGCACGGCGAACGCAGGCCCCAAGCCTGCGGTCGACCCGCAGTTGCCGGCCACGATCACCCTGCCGTTCCTCGGCGCCCAGGTCACCTTGACCGTGACGACGGGACCCGGTGGGAACATCGTGTCCGCCGACCTCGACACACCCGATGCGTTCGCGACCGGCACGGTCAGCCCGAACAAGGTGAAGTTCGAGAGCACCGACGGTGCGCTGCAGGTCAGCGTGAAGTCGAAGGGCAACGAGCAGCGCGTCACGGCCAAGGCCGGCGAGCTCGCGACGTTGATCGGCGACGGCCTCTGGTCCGGCGACGTGTTCGGCGACGGCGCATTGTCGTCCGTGACGTACACGATCGCCGACGACGGTGCCGGCAACCCGGTCCTGTCGAACGTCGTGGCAACCGCCGGCGCGGGCATCACTGCCGAGGTCACGGGGCCCGAGTCGTCGATGGACGACGACGACGCCACCGCTCGTGCCAGCGTGCTGTTCACCAAGGACGGCCAGAGCCGCAACCTGAGCATCAAGGTCTCGGTGAGCCACGAATCCGACGACGAAGGCGATGACGACGACTCCGGTGCCTCGCTGCGCATCTCGCTCGGCAAGCTCCGCGGTGTTCCGGTCGACGCCCTGCTCGCGGCAGGCGACAAGACCTGGACGGCGAAGCTGTGCGACGGCCTCACCACTGCCACGGTGCTCTACACCGTGAACGAGGACGGCACCCTGGTGCTGACCAGCGTCGACCCGACCACGGCCGAGGTGAAGCACGAGGAGTCGAACCGCATCGAGATTCGCTTCTCGGGTGACGAGCGCGTGCGCATCAGCAGCTCGCTCGAAGACGGCAAGATCACCGTCGACATCAAGGAGCGCATCCGCTGCCGCGATGCGGTCGATCCGACCACGAACGTCACCAACACCATCGCCAGCAATGACGATGACGACGAGGATGACGACGAGGATCACCAGGACGGTGACCACAAGGGCGGCGACGACGACAAGAACGACGACCACGGTGGCGGCGACCACGGTGGCGGCGACGACGACTGACGACATGCCGTCAGACAGTTCGCGGATGCGGTCCCTCTTCGGAGGGGCCGCATTTGCCCTTCTCACGTTCCTCGCCAGCGGTTGCAGCTCCGATTCCTCGGGCGTCACCGCCGACAGCACGGCGGCCACCACCAGCACGGTGAACTCGACTGCATCGGTGGTGGACACGACGACGGCTGCCGACGTCGATGCACCCGCGCTGCTGCAGCAGGGCCTCGCCGGTTTGCAGGCGGGCTATCACTTCACGACGGTGTTCACCGTCAACGGAGCCGAGGTGTTGAAAGCCGACGGTGATCGAATCGGCGACGCCAGTCGCTTCTCGGTCACCACCAACGGTGCTCTTGTCAATTACATCATCACGCCGACCGGCAACTACGCCCAACCCGACGGTGGCGACTGGGACCAACTCACGACGCAGCCGTCGGTGGTCGATCCCATCACGTCGCTCAATGCGCCGTCTGCAGTGACGGTGATCAGCAATGACGGGACCGTCGTCCGGCTTCGCGTCACCGTGTCCGCGGTGACATTGGGTGTCGGTGCCTCCGGGACCGCCGATGTCGACGTCGTGCTCACCGACGGAGCGATCAGCGAACTCGGCTACACGACGAACGTGGACGGCAACGTCGGCAGCGTGGCGAATGTGATCGGCCCCGTGGTCGACGCGACGCCCATCGTCGCGCCGGTCTGATCCGCCCGGTCGCCTGCGACATCGTCGAGCGTTTCGTCACTCGACGGTGCCGTAGGCGCCCTGGTCGCCCGAGGCGCTGATCGCCGTCACTTCACCGATGGCGGCATGCAGGTCGGCGACGAAGTCGTCGATGCGGTCGTGGTGGATCGCGTTCACCGTGCAGTGCAGCGACGGCGGAGGACCCTGTCGGTCGACGTACCAACCCCGCCGCCACAGCGCGTCGGCGACGGCGAACACGTCGAGACGGTCGGGGTCGACTGCACCGAAGGCCAGCAGGGTGGACTCGGGTCTGGCCCGCAGTGCCAGCTCCGGCGTGGCGTCGATCGCATCGGCGAGTTGGACGCAGGCGGCGCGAGCCTGCGCAGTGAGCCGGAGGTACCCGTCGTCACCGAGATGGTGGAGCACTGCCCACGCCGCAGCCCACGGTCCACCGCTCTTCGTGCCGAGCACCCCCGACGATCCGTAGACGCCGCCGAGCCAGTTGTCGGTGACGTAGGTCTGGTACGCACGAAGCCGCTTGTCGCGGTGGACGAGGACACCACAACCCTTGGCCGAGTAGCCGTACTTGTGCAGGTCGACCGAGATGCTGGTGACGCCCGGAACGGTGAAGTTCCACGGAGCAATGTCGTGTCCGAGTCGGCCGAGATACGTGAGCGTCACGCCACCCATGCAGGCGTCGACGTGGCAGTTGATGTCGCGCGCTGCAGCCAGCGCAGCGATGTCGGCAATCGGGTCGATCACGCCCTGCGGATACTGCGGCGCGGATCCGACGACCATCACCGTGTCGTCGTCGATCGCAGCTTCCATCGCGGCCACGTCGGCCTTCCAGTCGGTACCGACGGCGATGCGGCGGCTCTCGACTCCGAAGTAGTGGCAGCCCTTCTCGAAGGCAGCGTGCGCGCTGGTCGGAAGCACGATGTTGGGGGAGGTGACGCCACGCTCCTTCCGACCCCGTTCGCGGGCGCCCTTCACCGCGAGGAGGAGGCTCTCGGTCCCGCCGGAGGTGATGAAACCAGCGGCTTCGGTGCCACCCTCGAACCAGTCGGCCACGATCCCCACGACCTCGCTCTGCATGCGCTGCAGGCTGGGGAACGCGTGCGTGTTCAACCCGTTCTCGGTGCCGAAGCGACGGTACGCCTCTTCGGCCACGGCAACGACGTCGGGACCGGCGTTGTAGGCGAGGGTGAAGGCTCTGCCCTCGCGCCAGCGGACATCGCCGTCGCGGTATCCCTCGAGTCGTTGGAACACGTCGTCACGGCTCATGCCGTGCTGGGGCATCGTCATGCGCCGAAACCTACAGGAGGCCGCCGCCGCCTCGTCTAGCGTGCCGCGCATGGCCGTGCCGACTCGCGACGACTTCATGCTCGACCCCGACCTGGTGTTCCTGAACCACGGCAGCTTCGGTGCGACTCCGCGAGTGGTGTTCGACGAGTACGTACGGCTCCAACGCGAGATGGAGCGCAACCCCGTGGAGTGGCTCGGTCGACGCGCCGACGACCTCCTCGCGGCGGCTCGCGAGCAGCTCGCTCAGTTCGTCGGCGCCTGCGCGAACGATCTCGTCTTCTTCCCGAACCCGACCACCGCCGTGAACATGGTCGCCAAGAGTCTCACCCTGCGTCCCGGCGACCAGATCGTCACCACCGACCTCGAGTACGGGGCGATGGATCGCACGTGGCGGAAGCTGGCCGGCGAGTCTGGCGCCGAGTACATCCGTGTGCCCATCCCGCTGCCCGTGACGACCGCTGCCGACTTCGTCGAGCGCATCTGGTCGGCGATCACGCCGCGCACGACCGTGCTGTTCCTCAGCCATCTCACCAGTGCCACGGCGCTCGCCTTCCCCGTCGAGGAACTGTGCCGCAGAGCTCGGGCTCAGGGCATTCTCACGATCGTGGATGGCGCTCACGTTCCCGGCCACATCCCGCTGGACCTGAACACGCTCGGATGCGACATCTACACCGGAGCGCTGCACAAGTGGCTGTGCGCACCGAAGGGGTGTTCGTTCCTGTGGGCTCGCCAGGAGGTCCAGCCGCTGCTCCAGCCGCTCGTGGTGAGCTGGGGGTGGGAGAGCGAGCATCCGAGTGGTTCCACGTTCATCGATCATCACGAGTGGCAGGGCACACGCGACCTGTCGCCCTTTCTCGCCGTGGCCGCCGCCATCGATTTCGTGCGCCGTCACGACTGGTCGACGGTGCAGGCCGACGGCCACGCGCTCACGCTCGACGCACGCCGACGCATCGATGAGCTGACCGGGTTGGAGCCGATCAGCCCGGACCCGGCGGGTGATCATCAGTGGATCGGTCAGCTTGCGTCCGTCCGGCTGCCTCACGACGTCGACGTCATCGATCTGAAGGCCCGCCTCTTCGACGACCACCGGATCGAGGTGCCCGTCCTTCACTGGAACGGTGACCCCTTCATCCGGATCAGCTGCACCGCGCACACCTCCGGCTCCGACATCGACGCGCTCGTCGTCGCACTGCGGACACTGCTCTCCATCGAACGATGACCGCCTCGTTGCTCTTCGCTGTCGCCGCCGCGCTGCTGTTGGGCGGCTCCGACTTCTTCGCGGCGCGTTCGGCACGCACGACACCGTCGGTCACGGTGACTCGTACGGCGGTGGGCACCAGCGTGCTGTTCTCACCGCTGTTGCTGCTCCTCGTCGATTGGCGCTGGATCGGCCACGACGTCGTCATCGGCGCGCTGTCCGGTGTGTTCATGATCGGCGGCCTGATGCTGCTCTACGAGGGATACGCCGTGGCCCGAATGGGCATCGTCGCCCCGCTCGCCTCGGTGCTGCTGGCGGTGGTACCCGTCATCTGGGACCTCGTCAACGGTGTCCGCCCAGGGGCGACGGCAGCGGCCGGGATGGCGCTCGGACTGGCCGCGCTGTTCCTCACGTCGTACACGCCCGGTGGCACCGGCAGCGTGACGATGGGTGCGCTGCTCGGTGTCTCGAGTGGTGTGGTGTTCGGCATCGCGTTCACGTTGATGGGCGAGGTGAGCACGGCATCGGGGTTGCTCCCCGTCGTCTTCCAGCGAATGGCCGGCTTCACACTGCTCGTGCTCGTCGCCGCATTCCGACAGGACCCGTTCTTCGCCTCCGCCAGCGGGCGCAGGTACGCCATCGGCGCAGGCACCCTGGGGCTGGTCGCAATCGGCTCGCTGCAACTGGCCTTCCAACGCGGTGACACGGGGCCGGTGTCGGTCGCTTCGTCGCAGTTCGCCACCGTCGCGGTGGTGCTCTCCGTGGTGTTCAACAAGGAGCGAATGAGGTGGTGGCAGGCGTTGGGCGTGGCCGCTACCGCGCTCGCAGTCGCGTTGATCGCGCTGGGCGGCTGAGGCGTTGCCGCTGAGACCTGGTCGGTCGTCGACCGCGGACTAGCCTCACCGCATGGCCGACAAACCCGTCATCAGCATCCCCGAGACCGACCCGCCCTCCGAGCTTCTGACCGAGGACCTCGCAGTGGGGGAGGGCGCCGAGGCGACGGTGGGCAAGCGGGTCATCGTCCACTACGTCGGCGTGTCGTGGAGCACCGGCGACGAGTTCGACGCCAGTTGGGACCGAGGTGCCACGTTCGACTTCCGTCTCGGCGCGCGCGAGGTCATCGAAGGCTGGGAGAAGGGCGTGAAGGGCATGAAGGTCGGCGGTCGGCGCCGCATCACCATTCCGCCCGAGCTCGGGTACGGCTCGCGTGGTGCCGGTGGAGTCATCAAGCCGAACGAGACCCTCGTGTTCGTCGTCGACCTCGTCAACGTCCAGTAGGGCCGGTCGGCACCATCGAGTGCCCCTCGGACGGTCAGATCGTTGTTCGTGTCCGGCTCGACGCACGGCGTACCCAGATTCCGGGGCCGGCGGCGCTGCGCTCGACCACTTTGGTCCCCGCGGCGTAGTCATGCAGTCCCCGTAGGTCGAACAGGATCGGTGTGTTCACCGCCAACACCAGGGCGGTGACGAGCGCGCCGGCGACGCCGAAGAACAGGTTGACCATCAACGGCAACGCGGCGACAGCCCATCGCGTGGTGGCAGCCCTGAGCCCGGGAAGTCGCAGTGCTCCGGCGTCGATGACGCGTGTGCCGCACCACAGCTTGCCGACGGACCAGCCGAAGGTGACCGTGGGGACCACGTGGTACATGGCGTGCATCACCGCGGCTGTCCACACCGGCGCGCCTGCATGTGCAGCCAGCATGAGCGGGACGCCGACGATTGCCTCGTCCATGAGGCCGGCCGTCAGCCGCCGCCACCTGGTGGCCTCCATCCGTCCGTCGCCCTGCGGTCGACGCGGGGGCTTCACCAGCGGCGGTTGGACGGGCTGATGATCGTGATCGGTGAACTCGGCGGAGAGCGTGGGATCCACTGCGGCCCAGATGGCGGCGTTCTCGATCTCTGCGGTGTACTCGGCTGGGGCGACCACCTCGCCGCGGCTGATCCCGAAGGGGACCTCACCGGCTCGCAGGACGGTGCGCAGCAGCTCCACCTGGTGCGGGGACAGATGGTGGACGGGGACTCGGCAGGGGCCGGACCCATCGCCGGGGGAGCGGTCGCCGGGGGAGCGGTCGTCCACGACGGCCCGGACTCAGCCCTTGACGAGACGTCGGACGCCGATGATGCGCACGGTCGAGAACGACCCCTCGCGCACCACGTCACCGGTGCGCGGTGCCTGGATCCAGGTCGTCGCGCTCGTGGCGATTCCGACGTGGCTGACGATGCCGGTACCGGGCGCGGACTCGAGGAAGACCAGGTCACCGGGCAGAATGGCGTCGGCCGTCCAG
>JANMFL010000339.1:0-1878 GCA_031377945.1 Acidimicrobiaceae bacterium
CCGTTGATCTCGAGGAACACCGCGGTGGCGAGCCAGCCCAGCCGCTTGTTGCCGTCGACGAGTGCATGGTTGTTCACGACGGACTGGAGGAGCGCCGCCGCCTTCTCCCACAGGTCGGGGTATGCGTCGTGGCCTCCGACGGTCGTCTGAGGACGAGCGACGGCGGAACCCAGGAGGCCGATGTCGCGGATGGGTGGTGGGTCGCCGAGCAGTCGCTGGGCAAGGGAGACGAGATCGTCGAGGTCGAGGAACTCGATCGGGGCATTCACATGCCGAGCCGCTCGATGGCGTCGGCATGGACCTCGAGGATGCGGTCGGCGGCGGCGGAGACCATCTCTCGGTGCTGTCGGCTCGCGACGTACTCGCGGATGGCGCGACGGGCGGCGTCCTGCATGGAGATGCCCTCCGCATCGGCGCGTGCCTTCAGCGCGGTCTGCTCGTCGTCGGTGAGGCGGAGCGTCATGGCCATGGGCATCATGGTATCACTTCGGTATCACGCTGATTGGACCCACAGCGCGCCGGGCGGCCAGCCCCGGCCCACCACGCCGTCGGATCCATCGAGTCGCTCGAGGGTTGCGGTAGGCGGCAGGCTGCTGTCAGCCGGGCACACGTTGCCACGACGGCGGATTTTCGTCGTTGGCGGCTTCCCACTTCATCGGCCAGTCGATCAACCCACCTGCGCCGTCCGGGATCGAGAACAGGTAGACCCCGTCCGAGCGCGTGATGAGGACGCGCGTGCTGTCGGGAGCGAAGGTGATCGTCTGGGGGTCGTTGTTCTGCGGAGGGGGCCCCAGTGTGATCGCGCCTCCAGTGCCGTCGGTCGCCACGAGGATGGGGCGGTTCGTCGGTCCGCCGATCGCGACGATCCACTTGCCGTCTGGCGAGAAGCGGGGTGAGAAGTAGTTCCATGGGACCGAGTTGTACTTCTGTTCGGGGTGCACGTAGTCCAACGCCGTCTGGGGAAGGATCGAATCGAGGCCCGTGGTGAGGTCGAGCAGGTGCACGGACGATCCTTCTGTTCCCGGCTCGAAGTCGGAGTAGGCCGCCCGTTGGGTGGCGGGGTCGACCGATGTCTCGCAACAGGGGTGCACTGCGCTCACCGGCGTGAGGCTCGTGCCGTCCACGTTGACCGTCCAGTAGTGCAGCGCCACCGAATCCTTGACCTCCTCGATGAGCAACAATGTGTCATCGTCGATCCACTGAGGCGGCGCGTTTGCCGGTGCATCGACGTCGACGGTGGTGAGCGGTCCCGCCCCACCATCCCAGATGGTCAGGTCGTGTGCGGAGCCGCCGTCGGGGATGGCCGCGATTCGACTTCCATCCGGTGACCAGCTCCAGGCTGCGAGCCGGCTGGCGTCCGCCCAGCGCGCGAGGCCTGAGCCATCGGGCGCCGAGATGTAGCTCGAGGCGTCGTCGGTTCTGAGGAAGACGATTCTCGTGCCATCGGGGGAGAATCCTGGCGCGACGTCGTTCGTGGGGCCGCCCACCACCACGGTCGTCTCGCCGGTGGCAGGGTCGAACGAGTAGATGTCGCCCTTCTGGCCGAAGACGATCGCGCCGTTCATCGCCGATCCTCGGGGGTTGTCGAGTGCGGTTGCCACGGTCGTCGTCGACGCGGTCGTGGCCTCGCTCGTCGCCGCAACAGTCGCAGGCGTGGTCGGAGACGTCGCGGTGTCGCCCCCGGAGGAGCGCCCTGCCATGACGGCGAGGATCATCGCGGTGGCGCACCTCACCGAACGTCGACGTGGTGCAGCGGCACGAGCCGTTGACGCGCCGCGCCGACGCGCTCGTGCGCTGTCGTTTCCGGGTGAGTGATGTTCGTGTGTCATGCGGACTCCTGTCCATTGCGGCTCGACAGGTCTGTCGAGCACGGTCGGT
>JANMFL010000430.1:0-7098 GCA_031377945.1 Acidimicrobiaceae bacterium
GCCGTCGCACTCGTAGCCGACGGTGGTCGCGCCGGCGCCGAGGAGATCGCCGTAGCCGAGGCCGGTGCCGTCGAAGAGCCAGTGGTCGGCGCGGTGGACGGTGTAGCCGCCCGCCCCCGCCGTCGCTCGCTTGCCGATGCGGTGGTAGCCCCCGCGGGCGAAGCTCACCCCGGTCATGTGGTTCTCGGGCCGCTCGATCAGGTGGTCGGACCACATGCTGGTCAGCTCGCTCTGGCGATCGGTGCCGAACACCGGGTCGTCCTTCAGGAAGCCCTTGTAGCCCACCATCGTGGCCGCCGGCCCTTCGATGCTGTGGTCCTCCATGCGCACTTGCCAGAACGCGGTGTTACCGCTGAAGAACGCCACGTTGCCGCCGCGGGCGATGAACCCCTCCACCGTGTCGCGCATGGGTCCCGACCAGTACTCGTCGTGGCCCACCGAGAGCAACAGCTGATATCCGTCGACCAGGCGCGGGTGGTCTTCGAGATCCGCGTTGGTGACCACGTCGATGCCGTAGCCCTCGCGCTCGGCCCACTGCAGGAACGGCAACTCCCAGTCCGGCCAACCGGCCGAACCCGCGTAAGGCGACAGGTGATGACGACGCAGATACCCGACATGGGCGTTCATGTCCGGGTCCGGGGGGTGGGTGGTGGTGACGCGGCGGCCGGCACCCTCGGGCTTGTGCAGATAGCCACGCGACATCGGCCGTTGCAACGCGGCGTGCGTCGAGCCGGTGTACAGGTTTCGCCCACCGAAGTCGTTGTACGCATGCCAGGTGTTGGTGGCCAACTGCAACAGGATGGTGTTCGCCGAATCGGCCGGCGGACGCACGACGAAGAACGCATGGTCGCGGCGAGAATGTCCGTCGATGTCGACGGTCAACTGCACCTCGTAGTACCCGGACCGCCAGTCGTGCTGCGCGGTCACCGCCACCGCAGCCGGCCAGTTGCAACCCTGCGAGAACGCGTCGACCGGCGTCGGGTGATCACCCGCAGGAACCGTGTCGGACCACACCACCTCGCGGCGGTATCCGACGCGGGCGATCTCGACGTGCACCGCTCTGGCGCCCGTCGACGACAGGTGCAGGGCGACGGTGCCGCCCGGCGCGACGGATTGGGGCCAGCAGTACCCGGTGACCGACTCGAATGCCATGCGGCGAGCCTGTCATACCGCCGAGTGCCGCTACCGTCTCAGTGGCATGGCCAAGTTCATCCCCCGCCCCACCGTGCTCGGTGCGCTCGCGCTGGTGCAGCACGTGCTGTCCAACGAAGAAGTGCGCAAGCGCCTGGCTGCCGCGCCCGCAACCGTCATGGACTGGGCGGCGAAGCAACGCACACAGCAGCGCAACGCGGCCAAGCGCGGGCTCCCCGACCCGACGTCGCGGTTCGGCCAGAAGTCGCTCGATCGTCGCGTCGAGTCGTTGGGCAACGTGGTCGACCGCGCATTCCCGTCGCCCACCGACCCGGGTCGCGACGAGTTGCTCAAGGCGGTCGAAGGCCTGCGGGTGGCGCTCACCATCTCGAAGCCGATGCCGTTCGTGCAGCGCAAGAAGGCGCACCGCCGCATCGACAGCCAACTCGACCAGCTCGAGGCGGCGCTCGTCGACGCCGTCCTTCCCCCGGCCTGACCGTTGCAGCGACGATTCGACGACCAGTACTACCGACGCTTCTACGGCGACGGTGGCGCACACGATCGCAGCCAGATCGACGACCTCGCCACCGGCGTGCATCACATGGCCGCCTGGTGGGGCATCACCATCCGCACGGTGCTCGACGTCGGGGCCGGCATGGGCTTCTGGCGCGACTGGTACCTCGAGCAGCACCCGGAGGTGAAGGTCCGGTCCATCGACATCAGCGAATACGCGTGCATCGCGTGGGGGCACGAGCGACGCGACATCACCACGTGGAAGCCACCGCGCAAGGTGGACCTGGTGGTGTGCCACAGCGTGCTGCAGTACGTCGACGACGAGGCGGTGGCCTCGGCCGTGAACCACCTCGCCGCGGCGACGGGCGAACTGCTGTATCTCGAGCTGCCCACCAAGCGCGACCTGCGCACGATCGTCGATCCCCAGGGCACCGACCTGGAGGTGCACCACCGAACGGGCGCGTGGTATCGGTCGCTGCTCGAGCCGCACTTCCGTCAGGTCGGCGGCGGCATGTGGGTGCCCCGCGGCGGCGTTCCCATGTACGAGCTCGAGGCAGCCGGCCGCTGACTCAGGCGAACGCGTCGGGCACGCCCGCGTCGAGCTGCACCCCGGTGCTGTTCAGGAACATCGCCACGAGGTGGTAGTTGCCCACCGTGGCCACCAGGTCGAGCATCTGTTCGGCGGTGTAGTGCTCGGCGAGCGCCTGCCACACCGAGTCGCTGATGGTGGAGTGGTCGTGCAGTTGATCGGCAGCGACCACGAGCAGGCGGTCGAGCGCATCCCACCCGGCGTCACCACCCTCCTTGATCATCTCGATCTCGGCCTCGGTGATGCCGCAACGGCGACCGATCACCACGTGTTGCGAGAACTCGTAGCGGCTCTGACAGTTCCAACCGGTGCGCAGGATGAGCAGTTCGCGATCTCGTTCGGGCAGCGTGCTCTTCGACAGCACGTGGGCGGCGAACACCAGCCACCGGCGCAGCAGGTCGGGGTGGTTGGCCAGCGTGCCGAAGATGTTCAACGGCGTCCCGTCGGGCCCGTTCAGACCCTTGGCGAACATCTCGGCCAGTGCCGGGTTCCCGGCGGCGGTCAGTGGTTGCAGGCGCGGTTGGTCTCCGGACATGTGGTGACGGTACTCGGCGCGGTAGAACGTCGGGAATGGGAACGACCGAGACCGTGCGCACCTTCTGTCGAATCTGTGAACCGAGCTGCGGGCTGGTCGCCCAGGTCGACGATGGCGTGCTCGTGAAGCTGTCACCCGACCGCGAGCACCCGGTGACGAACGGGTTCGCCTGCCACAAGGGCCTCGCCGCCGTGGACCTGCACCACGATCCCGACCGCCTGGACCACCCGATGCTGCGCGCCGCCGACGGCACGTGGTCGAACACGTCGTGGGACGACGCCCTGGGCACCGTCGCGCAGCGGCTCGATGCGATCATCGCCGCCCACGGCATCGACGCCGTCGCCGCCTACGTGGGCAACCCCACCGCGTTCAACGCGCTGGGCCAACTGCACGTCGGCACCATGCTGCGCACACTCGGTGTACGGAAGCACTTCAGCTCGGGCACCCAGGACTGCGCGAACAAGTTCGTCGCCAGCGAGGCGGTGTTCGGCAGCAGCATGGTGCACCCGATCCCCGACCTGACCAACACCGACCTGTGTCTCATCCTGGGCGAGAACCCGCGGGCGTCGCAGGCCAGCTTCTACTCGGTGCCCAACGTGCTCGGCGAGATGCGTCGCGCTGCTGGCCGCGGCGCCCGACTGGTGTTCGTCAACCCGCGTCGCATCGAGACCCCCGAGATGGGCGTGGGCGACACCGTGCTCATTCGTCCCGACACCGACGTGTGGTTCCTGGCGTCGCTGCTGCACGAAATCGACCGGCTGAGTGGGTTCGACACGAGCGTCGTCGCTCGGCATGGCGCGCACGTCGTCGAGCTGCGCGAGTTCATCGCCCAGTACCCGGCCGAACGCACCGCTGCCGTCACCGGTGTCGATGCCGATGTCGTGCGCGAACTCGCTGCAGCGTGGGTGGCCACGCCGCGGGCATCGGTGCACGGCAGCACGGGCATCAACATGGGTCGCCAGGGCACGCTCGCCTACTGGCTGGTGCACATGCTGTCGTTCGTCACCGGTCGGCTCGACGCCGTGGGCGGCAACCTGAAGAGCGACGGCTTCTACCCGAACGCCCGCTCCGGAGCCGGGGTGCCCGAGCAGAACTACGTCGACACCGAGTTCGGGCGCGTCCGCCGCGGCGCGTTGCCCGGCACGGTGCTGTCGCAGAGCATCCTCGACAGCGAACACCCGGTTCGGGCGCTCATCGTCGTCGCCGGCAACCCGTTGCTGTCCATCGCCGGCGAGGCTCAGCTGCGCAAGGCGTTCGAGCAGCTCGAGCTGCTCGTGGTCATCGACATCTACCCCAGCGCCACCGCCGAGTTCGCGCATGTCGTGCTGCCCAGCACCGACATGTACGAGCGCGACGACTTGAACATCGTCAACATCGGCACCAGCGCCCAGCCCTTTGCGCAGTACACCCCGGCCGTCGTCGCACCGAAGGCCGACCGCAAGCCCGAGTGGTGGATCGCCCACCAGTTGCTGCACCGCATGGGCAAGCCCTCGCTGTTCGACGACGCGACACCAGACCCGTGGTCGAAGTGGCGGCACATGCTCGAGCGCGGCAGCGGTCTGCACCTCGACGACCTGGCCGACGGTGTGGCCCGGGTGCTGCCCAGCCCCGAGCCCGGCGCGTTCTTCGACCAACAGGTGCACACGCCCGACGGCCGGATCGACTGCTGCCCGCCGGTGTTCGCCGCGGCGATCGACCGTTGCCATCGGTTGTTCGACGAGACCGCCACCGCGCATCACGAACTGCTGCTCATCCACAAGCGCGACGCGTGGATGCACAACTCGTGGTTCTCGAACATCGAACGCATGAAGCGACGCGGCCGCACGAACAACCCGCTCGGCGTGTCGTCGACGTCGGCCGCGCGCCTGGGTCTGACCGACGGGGCCACGGTCACCGTGGCCAGCGCGCACGGCGAGATCGAGGCCGTCATCGAGATCGACGACGACCTGATGGAGGGCGTGGCGTCGATGGTGCACGGCTGGGGCCACACGGCCAGCCCCCGCCTACGGGTGGCCGCGGCGAACCCCGGGTCGAACCCGAACGTGCTGCTGCCCATCGGACCCGACAGCTACGAACCGCTGTCCAGCCAGGCGCACATGACCGGCATCCCCATCACGGTCCGGGCGCTTGTGAGTTCGTGAAATACTTGCGGCCATGACCGCACAACACCTGAAGGACATCGAAGACGTCCGTGCCCTGGTTCAGCTCTACGTGGACGGCGCGAGCGGCGACATCGACAAGTTGCGCCAGGCGTTCCACCCCGATGCTCGAATGTTCGGCCACATCGGCGAGATGGACACCTACGAACCGATCACCGATTTCATCGCCCTGGTCGAGTCCACGCCCGGCCTGGCCGGACCCGGCTACACCTACGACATCCGTACCGTCGACGTCGTCGGAGACGCTGGGGTGGCCGTGCTGGTCGAGGCCGATTACGCCGGCTGCGACTTCGTCGACTACTTCACCGTGGCACGCATCGACGGCCGGTGGTGGATCACCGGCAAGACCTACGCGCACACCGGTGGGACATTGCCGCCGATGGGCTGACAAGATCGGCGCCATGACGCATTCGTCGACGATCCCCCGGTTCGGGCGCGACACGACCGCCGAGGCCGTGTCGGCCGCACTGCGCGATCACGGCGCCGTCATCATCGAACGACTCATCGACGAGACACAGTGCGATCGGCTCGCCGCCGAACTGCAACCGTGGCTCGACTCGACACCGATGGGCGCCGACGAGTTCTCGGGCGTCACCACGCGACGCACGGGTGCGCTGCTCACCCGGTGCCCCAGCAGCGTCGACCTGGTGGCACACCCACTGGTGCTCGACGTCGTCGACCGCACCCTGTGGCCGAAGAAGACCACCTTCCAACTGCACCTCACCCAGTCGATCGCCATCGGTCCCGGCGGACCGCCGCAGATGCTGCACCGCGACCACTGGTGCTTCGATTTCTTCCCGTTCCCCCGAGACGTCGACGTGGAGGTCAGCACCATGTGGGCGCTGACCGACTTCACCGACGAGCGCGGCGCCACTCGGGTGGTCCCCGACAGCCACCGCACCCCCGACGACGTGAAGTACACGATGGACGACTCGCTGCCGGCGGAGATGCCACGTGGGTCGGTGGTCCTGTACCTCGGCTCCACCGTGCACGGCGGCGGCGAGAACCGCAGCGACGACGTGCGCATCGGCATCAACGTCGACTACGTGCTCGGCTGGCTCCGCCAGGAGGAGAACCAGTACCTGTCGTACTCGCTCGACGAGGTACGGGCCATGCCCGAGCGGGTACAGCGCCTCGTCGGCTACGAGCCGGGCGCTTACGCCCTCGGCTACATCGACGGCGGCCGCAGCCCGATGACGCTGCTGCACGACGACGTCGACCCGAGCGCTGCCCAGTCGTTCGTGCCCCGCTGACCCCGTCAGGCGCTGCGACGCTTGGACCAGATCAGGAAGCCGACGCCGCCGAGGATGATGACGATGACGCCGATGAAGACGGCCGAGCCGGCGGCACCGTCGACCTGACCTGTCTGCGGCACGGCGGTGACCAATGGGCCGGAGGTGGAGGTGGCCGCGCCGACCGTGCTGTCCGGGGCGGCAGCCGCGATCGGCAGCGTCGACGTGGTCGCCGTGGTGGACGGTGTGGAACTCGAGGGCGTCGAGGGTGGTGTCGAGGGTGGCGTCGCGTACCACTTGGCGATGCCCGCCGAGGCCCCTTCTCGGTCGACCACGTTCTCGACGGGTGTCCCGAACCGCTCGTTCGTGCCGACCGCAAGGGTGAAACGGGCCGGCACATCGCCGCTGACCATCAGCCGGTACACGCCGGCCTGTGCGGGCTCGCTGAACTCGAGCAGCCGCACGTAACTGGTGCCCGAGAACGACTCGTCGAAACGCACCCGCTCGGTGGGGCGCAGGAACTCGGGCGAGCCATCGGGCCGCACGACGCTGAGCATCGGCATCGCCGCGTCGGCCAACGACTGCTCGGGATCGAGCGCCGGGACGAGCAGCGACAGATCCAACGAGTCGCCGGCCTGCAACTGCACCCGCACACCGCGCGTGTCGCCGGGCACCAGCAGCGTGCCGTAGAGCGCGAACGAGATGGTCCCGTCCACCAGCAGCGGACCGGAGTCGGGTGTCGTCTGCGCCTCGGTGAGGATGATCGGATCGTGGGCGAACGCGTTCGTCGACGCCACGACCGACAGCGCCACGACCGACAGGGCCACCGCTGCGATCACCCGCCGGAACAATCGCTCGGTCGACATGAGGAGACGCTACTCCGGCGCGAGACTGTTCCGAGGAGGTCGACGATGACGATCGAACGAGTGGGTGTGCTGG
>JANMFL010000448.1:0-2829 GCA_031377945.1 Acidimicrobiaceae bacterium
TCCGCGCGGCCGAAGCGCGACCACTCCACGCCTCCCCCAACGAGGCGGTGCGCCTCTCCGGCCGACACAACTTGCTCCTCGCGCAGATGTCCATCTCGTACAGCATCGGACGCGACCGCGGTCAACAGGCCGAGTTGTCCCAACTGGAGAACAGACTGGGCGGGTTCGTCGATCAGAACCCGCTGTTCCTCGCAGCGTTCGCGTTGGTGCATGCCGAGTCGAACCAACTCGACGATGCGCGGAGGCTGCTGGCTGTGCTGCACGAGCAGGGTCCGTGGCCGCGCAACTGGCTGTGGCTCGCCGTCATGGTCGCCGCGCTCGAAGCGGCGATCATCGCCGACGAGCACGACATGATCCGACGTTACGCGGCGGTGCTCACGCGCTACAGCGGTCAGTGGGCGCTGGGCGGTGCCGAGCTCGCGTGTTGGGGGCCGGTCGACCGCGTGCTCGGCCTGGCCCACGCCAGCGTCGGTCGCGTCGACGACGCCCGCGTCCTGCTGACCTCCGCGCTGCGGTCGGCACAGTCGCAAGGTGCGGCGCCGTGGGTCACTCGCAGCGAGGCCGGCCTGGCTGCCCTTCCGGTCACATCCGCCTGACCCCCAGGGGAGCAAAAGGCAACCCGCGGGCGATGGTGTCGCCGCGCCGGTCGGGTGACACTGTCCCTATGACCACGCTGTTGTCGCTGGGAACCGACGGTTCGCAATGGCTCGACGGCATCGACGCGAGCGAACACCACCAGCTCGACTTCACTGAGGTACGCCGGCAGGGCACGACCGTCGCGATCCTGCGCGCCGGTCGCGGCACGCGCCAGGACGGTCGCTGGTTCGAGCAGGTCCGCGCGGCAGAGTTGGCTGGCCTCACCGTCGGCTCCTACTGGTACCTGTACCCGTCGCACACGACGGCGCATCACCAAGCCGAGCTGTGGATGGCCGCCGTCGCGGTGGCGCCGAGCCTGTTTCCCGCTCGACATTGGCTGCACGTCGCATCCACGGACGGCCTCGACACCCGCACGTTGGCGCGGTACGTCGACGCATGCCTGCACCGGATGGACGAACTGCTCGGGGGCATCACGGGTGTGTGCACGGACGCATCGTTCTGGCGGCAGTGCGTGCCCCTGGAGCTCTCCGAACGCCCGCACTGGCAGTGCCCGATCGAGCGGCTGGACCACATCGAGGGTCGTGAGACGGAGCATGCGCTCGACGCGGTCGCGATCCGCACCCGACCCGCGGACCGCGGTGGGCCCGGATCGCACCGGGTGCGCGCCACAGCCGTGCACACGAGCCGACCACCGTCGCACGGATTGCATCTCGTGCCTCGCGGCCGGAACGAATCGGTGTTCAGCTGGCAACAGCGGTGGTTGCGCACACCCGACGTCGTTCGGCTGCAGCGGCATCTCAACGAGTTGGGCGCGTCGCTCGTCATCGACGGCGTCTACGGCCCGGCGACCGAGGCCGCCGTCAGCGTCTGGCACCACCTCTGCCGGCGCGACCTCATTGGGGTGCCGGTGGTGCCGTCCCGTCCGGCGTGCCTTTCCACGACTGATGCAACGGCGCTCTGATGACGACTGGCAGCCACCCACCGCTGCATGACCGCCTGGTGCCGGCAGTCCCGAGCCTCGAGGTACTGGCGCAGTGTCGACACGCGCACGTCGTCGGAGTGCTCGAGCTTGGAGATCGCTCCCTGGGCGACGACGTGGCTGCGCGCGGGCATGTCGTCCACCCGATCGCCCTGGTGGGCGACCTCGCCGAGCCGACATGTAGTGCCGAGATGGACCGCAGGCGACCTGGATCGTTGCCGGGATCCTCGGTCTATTGTGAGGCCGATGGATCCCACCGAGCAACTGGACGATTTCATCGTCGAGCTTGGAGTGGACCTGGTCCGTTCGAGTCAAACTGTCGACGATGTCGAGGCGCAACTCGTCGAGATCGGTGCGGTCAATGGAGTTGACGACTTCGACGTCTTGGCGCTGCCAACTGCTGTCATGCTCGAGTCGGGGGCGTCGGGTCAGCTCCGGTCTCGGCTACGTTCCATCCGCGAACCAGGTCTCCGGCTCGACCAGGTCGAAGCGGTTGACAATCTTGCACGGCGTGCCCGTCTCGGCATCGTCACACCACGCGATGGACTCGTCGAGCTGAGTGAGATCCGCGAACGCCGCCCACCGTACGGGCGACTGGTCCGTTCACTCGGCCTGGGAGTGCTCGCCGCAGGCTTCTCCTTGGCACTCCAGCCGTCGACGGCCGGTCTTGTCTTTGCGGTCATTCTCGGAACGGCAGTCGGTGCGTTCATCTCGCTCGACCTGCCGGGCCTCGGTCCGGTCACGCCGGCACTGATGTCGTTCGTGGTTGCACTGATCGTGTTCGGGCTCGATGACCTGTACGAGGGGGAGAATCCGATCAGGTTTCTCATCCCGCCGCTGCTGATCTTCCTACCCGGGGCCAAGATCACGACAGGCACGATCGAGTTGGCTGCCGGTGCGATTGTCAGCGGAACGAGCCGACTCGTCAGCGGGCTGGTCGACCTCCTGCTCCTCGCCACCACGATCGTCGCTGCCGGTTCGCTCATCGACGTTGCCCAGCGCGACCTTCTGGACCGCCCGGCACCCGAACTCGGCACGTGGACCGTCATTCCTGCAGTGATCCTGATCGCACTCGGGTATCACTTCCACAGCTGTGCGCAACGTCGGACCGTGCCTTGGATCCTTCTGGTGCTGACGGTCGCGCTCACAGCGGAGATGGCGGCGGCGGAATTGGTTTCGCCGAGCGTGTCCGCGTTCTTCGGGGCGGCGGCCATGACCCCCGTGGTCCTGGCCATCGACCGGCGACCACCAGG
>JANMFL010000485.1:0-4962 GCA_031377945.1 Acidimicrobiaceae bacterium
GCCCAACCGTTGTTCAGGCCACCGACGACCTCGCCCTTCGGCGTGGTGGCGTCGGTGTAGAACACCTCGTTGAACTCGCTCTCGCCCGAGATCATCCGGATCGGACGGACCTCGATGCCGGGCTGGCGCATGTCGACCAGCAGGAACGAGATGCCTTTGTGGCGCGGCGCATCGGGGTCGGTGCGGGCGAGCGTGAAGATGTGATCGGCGAGGTGGCCGGCCGACGTCCAGATCTTCTGACCGTTGAGGATCCACTGGTCGCCGTCGAGCTGGGCCTTGAGACCAAGGTTGGACAGGTCACTGCCTGCGTTGGGCTCGGAGTAGCCCTGGCACCAGGTGTCCTCGCCGCTCAGGATGCGGGGCAGGTAGTGCGCCTTCTGCTCCTCGGTTCCCCAGTTGAGCAGGGTGTTGCCGAGCATCTGGATACCGAACACGTCGTTCGGGCCGCCCGTGGGCACACCGGCCTTGGCGAACTCCTCGGCCACGATGACCTGTTCGAGCGCGGAGAGACCGCCACCGCCGTACTCGGTGGGCCAGCCGGGTGCGAGGTAGCCGGCGCTGTAGAGCGTGACCCTCCATGCGGTGACGAAGTCGGTGAGTTCCTGGCCGTCGAGCTGGCCCATGCCACCCCAGTTGGTGGGCAGCTTCTCGGCGAGGAAGGCCTGCACCTTCTCGCGGTAGGCCTCGGCTTCGGCGGTGTACTTCGGATGCATGTCCCGGATGTTACCCACGGGTATCGGCGCGAGGTACAACCCGACGCGCCAGCGCTGCAGCCCCCACGAGCGGGGCGAGTTGGCCGAGCCCTGCCGGCACCACACGGAACCCGCTCGTGAAACCCAGCCGTGCCCGCTGATCGAGCTCGGCCTGCGCTGCGGAGAAGAACGGTTCGCCGAAACCGAGCGCCACCGAGCCACCGATGACCGCGAGGCGCAGATCGCAGATCGCGCCCAGCGACGCCAGTGCGCGGCCGGTGAGCAGGCCGGTGCGCTCGACGATCGCCTGCGGCGCTCGCTGCGGCGGTCGGCCGGTCTCCTCCTCGATGGCGGCACCGCTGCAGTACGCCTCGAGGCAGCCGCGACCGCCGCACTTGCACGGCCGCCCCTCGGGCTCGACGACGATGTGGCCGAGATGGCCGGCGTTGCCGAGGCGCCCCTCGAGCAGCCTGCCACCGCTGATGATGCCACCGCCGAGGCCGGCCCCGATGACGACGGCGACGAAGTCGCGCTCACCGACCGCAGCGCCACACCACGCCTCGCCGAGCGCGACGGCCTTGGCGTTGTTGTCGAGCACAGTCGGCAACTGCGTCAACGACTCGACCTCGTCGGCCAGCGGGAAGTCCTTCCACGACGGAATGTGCAGCGGTGAGACCGTTCGGTTCGTCGGGTTCATCGGGCCGCCGCACCCCACACCTGCGGCGACCGGTGGCGACGGTGCAGCGGCCACCACGC
The DNA here is from genome assembly GCA_031377945.1 of Acidimicrobiaceae bacterium. Lineage (GTDB taxonomy): Bacteria > Actinomycetota > Acidimicrobiia > Acidimicrobiales > Ilumatobacteraceae > UBA668. The sequence goes on from JANMFL010000485.1 coordinate 1,449, forward strand.
GGAGGACCACACGCGACAGCGCCGGCCACACGTCGCGCGCCGGAGTTGCGACACGGTCGCGCACCAGCACCTCGCCGGTGTCGGCGACGATGCCGACGGCCAACTTCGTGCCGCCGACGTCGATGGCCAGATAACAGGTGCTCACGCCGTCGACCGTAGCGAGTGCATCGGCTCCCGACACAGCACCTCCTCCAGATGCGTCTACCATGCCCGCCGTGACGGCCGCCCCCATTCCGCCCTCCCCGACGTTCTCGCAGTTGTTCGACGCGATCACCGACAACATCGGTTCGGTGGTGCACGGCAAGCGTGAGGCCATCGATCTCGCCGTGATGTGCCTGCTGTCGGAAGGGCACCTGCTCATCGAGGACGTCCCCGGTGTGGGCAAGACCAGTCTCGCCAAAGCGCTGGCCGCCTCGATCGACTGCACCTGGAAGCGCGTGCAGTTCACCCCCGACCTGTTGCCGGCCGACCTCGTGGGTGTCAGCGTGTTCCAACGGGCGACCGAATCGTTCGTGTTCCAGCCCGGCCCGATGTTCGCCAACATCGTGCTCGCCGACGAGATCAACCGTGCGTCGCCGAAGACGCAGTCGGCGCTGCTCGAGGCCATGGAGGAGCGCCAGGTCAGCGCGGACGGCGTGAGCCATCCGCTGCCCCACCCGTTCATGGTCGCCGCCACGCAGAACCCGGTCGAGCAGGAGGGCACCTATCGACTGCCCGAGAGCCAGCTGGACCGGTTCCTCATGCGACTGTCGCTCGGCTATCCGGGTCGAGCGGCCGAGTTGCAGATCCTCGACTCCAACGGCGCCGCGGACGCGCTGCACTCGTTGCGCCCGGTCATCAGCGCATCCGAGGTCGTGCGTATGTGCCAAGCGGTCCGCACGGTGCACATCGCCGACCCGCTGAAGGGCTACATGGTCGATCTGGCCGAGACCAGCCGCAACCATCCCGGACTGTTGCTGGGCCTGTCACCGCGCGCCACCTTGCAGTTGGCCAGGGCCACCCGCGCCCACGCGGCTGCCAAGGGTCGCGATTACGCCACCCCCGACGACGTCAAGTCCGTCAGCGTGCCCGTGCTCGCGCACCGCATGGTGTTGCGCCCCGACGCCGGTGCCCGAGGCCTGACCGCCGACGTCGTCATCCAGGATCTCTTCAACGCGGTGCGGGTCCCGGCAGGCCGCTGATGCCGACTCGCCACGGCTGGACGGCGCTCATCGCCGCGGTCGCGACGTTCGTGGTGGCGCGGCTGTTCGGCCTGATCGAGCTGTACGTCCTCGCGACCGCGCTCGTCGTCGTCGTGCTCGTGTCGGTGGTCATCGTCAACCGCCGCCTCCCGGACCTGCAGGTTCGGCGCATCGCTCGCCCGTCGATGGTGTCCGTCGGCGAACCGGCCAGAGTGGACATCCAGGTCGTCAACCCGTCGCACCGCCGGTCGCCGCGCCTGCGCCTGTGGGAACCGGTCGGCCCGCGAGGCGGCGCGCCGATGCAGCTGGCCCCACTCCCCTCAGGCGAATCGGCGACCGCCGCGTACCGCGTGCCGTCCGCGCAGCGCGGAGTGCTGCGCATCGGGCCGTTGCGAGCGGAACGTACCGACCCGCTCGGGCTGTGCATGCGCAGCGACGTGCTGGCCGGCTCGGGCGAAGTGCTCGTGGTCCCCGAACGCATCCCGCTCGCGTTCCCAGGCCTGTCCAGCAACGGTCGGCTCGGCGAGCACCTCCGGATGAAATCGTGGGGACAGACCGGCAGCGAGTTCCACTCGCAACGCGAGTACGTCCAGGGCGACGACCTTCGGCGCATCAACTGGAAGTCGTCGGCCAGGACCGGCGAACTGATCGTGCGCGAGACGGCCGTCGAGGGAGTGCATCGCTGCGTCGTGGTCCTCGACACGATGCAATCGCAGTACGACCAGGACTCGTTCGAGCGCGCCATCGTCGCGGCCGCCAGCATCGTCGCCGGCGCGGTGGCGCTCGGCGTCGGCACACGACTGGTCGCACCCGGCATCGACCTGCGCGGCCCCGAGGTGGCGCACGACTCGTTGCGCTGGCTGGCGACGGTGCATCCGGGTGACGAACTGGTGGACCACACGTCGGCCGGACGCACCCACGGCGACGGCCTGGGCCTGCTGGTCCTCGTCACCGGCAGCACGTCGTCACCTGCAGCCGTCGCCATTCGCGCCGCGGCTGCTCCCGACGAGTCGCTCGTGATGGTCGCCGCGACCGAGACGCCGACCTCCGGTTCGAAGTTCGCGGTCGATGCGACGTCGCTCACGTCGTTGCAGCACGGCTGGAACCAGCTCGTGCTCGGCACCGCAGTGGTGACGGTGTGAGTACCGACGAGGAGCGCCGACTCGACGACGCGCGGCCGCTGGCCACGATGGTGCTGACGATGCTGACGGTGGTGACCGTCGTGTCGCTGTGTCGGCTGTTCGGCGACTGGTCGTACCTGCAGCCGATGCTCGTGCTCGCGCTGGGCATGCATGCGATCGCATTCGTGTTGCGACTGGTACGCGCCCCGCTCTGGGTGGCGCTCCCCGCCCTGATGCTCGCAATGTTCGTGTTGATCGGGATCATCTACTACCGCGACACGCTGACCGCTCTGCTGCCATCCGGGCGAACCCTCGAGCTGATGCGCGTCGACCTCCGCATCGTGCTCGAACAGTTCCCCACGGCCGTCGCGCCTGTTCCCAGCGAAGGCAGCTTCGCCACGGCCGCCGCGGTGATCGTGGCCCTCTGTGCGCTGCTCAGCGACACGTTCGCGTTCCGGGCGATGGGGCGCGTCGAGGCCGTGGTCCCCTCGGCCGTGCTGTTCGTGTTCACGTCGGCACTCGGCGCCGACCGGTACCGCGTGCTCATGGCCGCACTGTGGATCGCTGCGGCGCTCCTGACGGTGGCGACACTGCGCTTCACGGACGCCGACCACGAGGGCGGGTGGATGGGCTCGCGACGCGCCTCGTGGGCCACCGTGCTGCCCACGATCATGCTCACCGTCGGCCTGAGCGCGGTCGCCGCGTACGCGGTCGCGCCACAACTGCCCGGTGCCGGCGAACGAGCGCTCGTGGACACACGCAACCGACAGGGAAGCGTCACCGAGGTGCTCAGTCCACTCGTCGACATCCGCGCCCGGATGAAGAACCGTGGCAACAGCGAACTGTTCACCGTCGACTCGTCCGACGGTGGGCACTACTGGCGTCTCGTCGGCCTGCCCGACTTCGATGGCTCGACCTGGTCGCCCACGGCGGAGGACCTTCGCGAGTTGGGTGACCGCAGTGCCGAGATCGGCCCGGGCAAGTCCGTCAAGCAGCGCTTCACCATCGAGCGCATGGGCGGCAAGTACGTGCCGGCCGCCTACTCCCCCGCGCAGGTCACGCCCGGCGACGAGGTCCTGTGGGCCGGGCAGACCGAGAGCCTCGTCGTGCAGAACGGGGTGTCCAAGGGCGACGTCGTCGACGTGCTGTCGGTGATCCCGGTGCCCACCATCGACGAACTGAACGCGGCCACGGTCACCGGCGCCGAGTTGC
>JANMFL010000489.1:0-12185 GCA_031377945.1 Acidimicrobiaceae bacterium
CCGATCATGAAGTACATCGGGAGCAGGACCACTTCGAAGAAGACGAAGAAGAGGATCAGGTCCTGCGCGACGAACGTGCCAGCCATGCCCGTCTGCAGGACGAGCATCAGCATGAAGAACGCCTTCGGGTTACCGGGCGACGGCACGTGGTCCCACGAGTAGATCATCACCAGGAGGGTGATGATCATCGAGAGCACGTACAGCGGCAGGCTGATGCCATCGAGGCCGATGGTGTAGGTGGCCTTGATCGGGGTGATCCACTTGTTCGTGGTGAAGAACTGCAGTTGCTCGGACTTCCCGTAGTCGAACTGCATCATCGTGTAGATGCCCACCGCGAGCGTGGCCGCGGCGGTGAGGACGGCGACACCCTTGATCGTCGACTCGTCGGACTTGGGGATGAACAACATCAGCGCGACGCCAACCAACGGCAGAAAGACGCCGAGGCTGAGCAGCCACTGTTGATTCTGGATCATGTCCATGGATTCCTCTAGCTGTTGACGAGAACGAGTACGAGCGCACCGACTGCTGCGGCACCGAACAGCAACGCTCCGTACATACTGACCTTGCCTGATTGCACCGGCTGGAGGACGCCACCTGCGCCCTGTGCCGTTGCACCACTTCCATTCACCGCGCCGTCGACCACCCGCTGGTCGACGTTGCGGTACACCCACAGCCCTGTGCGGCGGGTCCCGATGCCGACGGCGTTGACGATGCCGTCGAGCACGTGCTGGTTCGTCCAGTAGGCGGCCGCCGCGATCGGGTGGGCGATGGCCTTCACGATGACCCCCTCGTAGAGGGCGTCGAGATAGTACTTGTTGACCAGGAACTTGTGGCCGGCGCCGAGCAGCGCGTTGCGCTGGGTGAGGCCCTGCAGACCGTTCTTCTCCTCGCCGAACACCTTCTTGCTGATGACCCAGCTGAGGCTGATACCCAGCGCGACGAGAATGATGCTCGGCGCCGCGGCCATCCAGGTGAACGTGGGCGGCTCGGGGATCTTCCCCGGCCCCTCGCCGAACGGCAGACCCATCGAGCTCTCGAGCCAGTGCTCGAAGTAGTGCCACTTGAAGGGTGCCGCGTTGAGATAACCCGACACGACCGCGAGGAAGCCGAGGATGATCAGCGGCACGGTGATCGGCCACGGCGAATCGCTGGGGGCGAAGGGCAACGGCTTGCCGTGCGCGATGGGCGCATGGCCGTGATCGTCGTGCACCGGGTGGGCGTGCGTGCCGTGACCGTCGACGTCGTGGTGGACCTCGTCGCTCGCGCCTTCGTGCTCGTCGATGTGATCGCCGTGAACGAAGTGAGCCGCGCCACCGCGGGCCTTACCGAAGAAGGTGAGGTAGGTCGCTCGGGTCATGTACGCGGCGGTCATGAAGGCACCGATGAGACCGATGATGCCGAACACCGTGTAGTGGTTGTTCTTGGCCGAGTCGATGATCTCGTCCTTGGAGAAGAAGCCACTGAAGAACGGGATACCGCACAACGCCGCCGTGCTGAGGATCCAGGACCAGAACGTGATCGGCATCTTCTTGCGCAGACCGCCCATGTCGGTCTTCATGTCGAAGCTGTGGTGCGAACCGGTGTGGGCGATGGAGCCGGCGCACAGGAAGAGGCAGCACTTGAAGAACGCGTGGGTGAAGATGTGGAACACGGCGGGCATCCAAGCGCCGACGCCGAGGCCCATCATCATGTAGCCGAGCTGGCTGACCGTCGAGTACGCGAGCACCTTCTTGATGTCGTTCTGCACGAACGCCAGTGCCGCAGCGATGAGGATGGTGATGCCACCGATGACGGCGATGAAGTTGAAGTGCTGACCACCGAGGTTGATGTCGAGGCCGGTGTGGAAGACCGGGTAGAGGCGAGCTACCAGGAACACGCCGGCGACGACCATCGTGCTGGAGTGCAGCAGCGACGACACCGGCGTGGGGCCGGCCATTGCGTCGGGAAGCCAGGTGTGCAGCGGGAACTGGCCACTCTTGCCGATGGCGGCGATGAACAACGCGACGGCCGTCCACATGAGCATCGTCTTGCTGTCGAAGGCGCCGGTGGCTGCCAGGCGATTGATGCCGGTCTCACCGCCGATCTCGAGCGTGCCGAAGATGCCGAGCAGCATCGCGGTGCCGACGAGCAGTCCCATGTCGCCGGTGCGCACGGTGAAGAACGCCTTCAGCGCGGCCAGGCTGTTGGCCTCTTCCTCCCACCAGTGGCCGATGAGCATGAACGAGCAGAGGCCCATGATCTCCCAGCCGAGGATGAACTGGACCATGTTCGGGGCGAGGACCATGGCGAGCATGCCCGAAGAGAAGAGGCACAGGCTGGCGAAGAAGTGCGTGTAGCGACGGTCGCCCTTCACGTACTCCGTGGAGTAGATCTGCACGAGTGTGCTGATGAACGCGACCAGGACCAGCGCCATGACCGCCAGGCCGTCGATGTGCTGGCCGATGGAGAACTCGAAGCCTCCTGCCTTCCACCACGTGACCGACTTGATGACCGGCTCTTCACTGTGGTGCGACCACTGGATCCACTGGTAGGTGGCGCCTGCGGCCAGGACGAACGAAGCGACCATCGACACGATGCCGATCTCGCTGCCACCCTTGGGCATCTTCTTGCCGAAGAAGATGATGAGGAAGAACGCGACGGCGGGAACGACCGGGATCAGCCATGCGTGTTCGAGGAACCAGCCGGCCGCGTGGACGGCTTCGCCTGCAGCTTCTTCTGCGAACATGCGTCAGCCCTTCATTTCCGACAGGTCGTCGAGCGAGATGCTCTTCTTGTTGCGGTAGATGAGCATCACCATCGCGAGGCCCACGCCGACTTCGGCGGCCGCGATGGCGATGATGAACAGCGCGAACACGTTGCCCTCGGCGTTGCCGTTGAGGCGGTCGAACGCGAGCAGGTTGATGTTCACCGAGTTGAGGATGAGTTCGATGCTGAGCAGCACCATGACCGCGTTCTTGCGGGTGAGCACTCCGTACACACCCATGCAGAACAGCAGGGCGCCGAGGATGAGGAACTGGTTGACGAGCATGCGGTGATTCCTTCCCGTCAGTCTTTCCGAGCCAGCACGATGGCGCCGATGACCGCGGCGAGCAGCACGAACGACAGTGCCCAGAAGGGCAGCAGATACGGCTTGAAGATGAGATCGCTGAGGGTGGCCGTGTCGATCGGACGCGCGCCGTTGCCGGTGGTGGCGGCGATCTTGTCGTCGGAGAACCCCTTCAACAACACGAAGGCGAGCACTCCGAACAGCAGCAGCGCGACCGGCGCGGCGATGGCGGCGTTCTTGTTGTTCAGGTCCACGTCCTTGCCGAGCTTGGCTCGGGTGAGCATGACGCCGAACAGGAACAGGACCATGACCGCACCGATGTAGACGAGGACCTGCGTGACCGCGACGAACTCGGCGGCGAGGAGCACGTACTGCGCCGCTGCTCCGGCCATCACGATGACCAGCGAGAGGGCGGCGTGCACGACGTTGCGACTGGCGATCACGCCCACTCCGGCGATGATCATCGCCACGGCGATGATCGCGAAGCCGACGTTCTGCGCGACCTGGATGTCGGAGGCGAGCACCATCACTTGCCCTTCTTCTTCTCGGCGCCGGCTTCGAGCGCCGGGGCCTCGGGCACGGTTTCCATCCACTCGCCGAGCTTGGTCTTGTCGTGCAGCAGGTCGGCGATCTTCGGCTCGGAATACTCGTACTCGGGGCTCCAGAACAGTGCGTCGAACGGACACACCTCGACGCAGATTCCGCAGTACATGCACAGCGCGTAATCGATGTCGAAGCGGTCGAGCTTGTTGACCTTTCGAGGTGCTCCGCCAGCGCGACGCGGCGGCGCGAGTTCCTTGTGGCCCTCGATGTAGATGCACCAGTCGGGGCAACTGCGGACGCAGAGCATGCACGACGTGCAGTTGTCTTCGCGCCGGGCGATGACGCCGCGGGCCCGCAGCGGCGGCGTCTCCTTCTCGTGCGGGTACTGCAACGTCGCTGAGCCGCCGCCGAACTTCCTCGGCTTCAACGTCTCGACCATGGTGTTCAGCGTGACGCCGAGGCCCTTGATCAGGCCCGGCATCTGCGGCTTCTTGGGAGCGGCCATCAGAACGCCACCTTCAGGATCGCGGTGAGCATGATGTTGACGAGCGACACGGGGATGAGCACCTTCCATGCGAAGCGCTGCAGTTGGTCCTCGCGGAATCGCGGGTAGCTGAACCGAACCCACATGATGATGCCCGAGAGCACCATCATCTTCGTGATCATGATCAGCGGGCCGACGATGTTCATCCAGTTGTCGACACCGTCGGTGGTGGCTTCCCAGCCGAACCAGCTGAACGGAACGCCCCAGCCGCCGAGGAACAGCACGCTGGCGATGAGCGAGAACACGCCGGCAGTGGCGAACTCGGCGATGAAGAAGATCAGGAAGCGGAAGCCCGAGTACTCGGTCATGTAGCCCGACACGAGCTCGGACTCGGCGATCGGCATGTCGAACGGGGTCTGCGTGAGCTCGGCCTGCACGGCGATCATGAACACGATGAACCCGACGAACTGCGTGAGCAGATAGGGGTTGCCGAGCCCGTCGAAGCCGAAGATGGCGTCGCTGTTCTGCTTCACCACGATGGTCTGCAGGTTCATCGTGCCGGCCTGGATGACCACACCGAGCACTGCGAGCACCATCGGCAGCTCGTAGGCGATGAGCTGACCTGCGGCGCGAAGCCCGCCGAGCAGCGAGTACTTGTTCGCCGAACTCCAGCCGGCCATGAGGATGCCGAGGGTGCTGATGGAGCTGACCGCGAGCATGTAGAAGACACCGGCGTCGAAGTCGGTGAAGTAGGCATCGGGACCGAACGGCACGACCGCCACGAGCAGGAAGGTGCTCACCAGCACCACCAGCGGGGCCATGCGGAAGATGCGCTTGTCGGCGCGTTCGGGTGCGAGGTCTTCCTTCTGCAGCCACTTGCCGACCTCGGCGAACAACTGCATCGATCCGTACGGACCTGCCTCCATCGGGCCGAGACGGCTCTGCATGAAGCTCATCATCTTGAACAGGAACAGGTACACGATGGTGCCTGCAGGCAGGAGCACGGCCACCGTGCCACCGAGCACGCGCAGCAACGACTGCGCCCAGTAGGGAAGGTCGACAGCGAACATCACCGGTCAATGTCTCCCAGGATGAAGTACAGCGATGCGAGGATGGAGATGATGTCGGGGACGTAGACGCCACGAAGCACCCACGGCACGATGGAGATGTTGTTGAAGCTGGCCGAGCGGATCTTGACTCGGAACGGGCCGAGATCGCCCTTGCTCACCACGTAGTAGCCCATCTCGCCGAGCGGGTTCTCGGTGCTCACCCAGGCTTCGCCCTCGGGGACCTTGATGATGCGCGGCACCTTGGCCATGATCGGGCCGCTGGGCATCGCGTCGAGCAGTTGATCGACGATGAGCGTGGACTCGCGGGTCTCCTGCAGACGGATCCAGCACCGGGCGAAGCTGTCGCCATCGGGGTGGGTCCAGACCTTCCAGTCGACCTTGTCGTAGGCGAGCGGCAACTGCTGATCGCGGCGGAGGTCCCAGTCGACGCCGCTGGCGCGCAGGTTCGCGCCGCTGAGGCCGTACTGCTTGGCGACCTCACCGGGGATGACACCGATGCCGCGCAGGCGACTCTGGAAGATCTCGTTGCCGAACAGGAGGTCTTCCATCTCGGTGCAGAAGTTGCGCAGCTTCTTCATCGCCTGCTTGGTCTCGGCGATCCAGCCGGCGGGGAGGTCGTCCTTCAGGCCACCGATGCGATCGAAGTTCGGGTGGAAGCGACCGCCCGTGGCACCTTCGATGAGGTTCAGCACGTGCTCGCGGTCGCGGAACGCCATGAAGACCGGGGTGACCGCGCCGAGCTGCACACCGAGGTCGCCGAGGAACAGGCCGACGTTGGCGATGCGGCTGAGCTCGAACAGGATGGTGCGGATGTACTGGGCACGAGGCGGCGCCTCGACGTCCATCAGCTTCTCGGCGGCCAGGATGAACGGCACCTCGTTGGCGAAGCTGCCCAGCCAGTCGATGCGGTTGACGAGCGCCGTGACCTGCGGGAACGTGCGCACCTCGGTGAGCTTCTCGTAACCACGGTGCATGTAGCCGGCGCTGGGCTCGGCCCACACGACCTGCTCGCCGTCGAGGCGAACGATGATGCGCAGTGTGCCGTGCGTGGCGGGGTGCTGCGGACCGATGTTGAGGGTCATGCCCTCGGTCTCGAGCTCGACGTTGAGACGCGCATCGGCGGCCTGCGCCGCGATGTAGCTGAGCTTCCGACGATCGTCGAGATCGGTCATGACGCACCCCCGTCTCGTTGAATATTCAGGCTCATGCGTCGCCCTCGGCTTCCGTGTCGTCACCGGGGAGCGGCTCGACGTCGGCGATGCCGGGCCACGGCTTCACGAGACGGGCGAGCAGCGGAAAGTCCTTGCGCAGTGGGTGCCCTTCGAAATCGGTGGGCAGGTACATGTTGCGCAGGTCGGGGTGGCCGTTGAAGCCGATGCCGAACATCTCGTGGCACTCGCGTTCGTGCCAGTTGGCCCCGGCGTAGACCGAGACCCACGAGTCGACGGCCGGCGCATCGTCGGCGACATCGGCCTTGATCGTCACGCCGAAGTGCTTGCTCAGGTTGGTGACCCGCGCGAACACCTGCATGCGGGTGTCGCCGCCGGCGTAGCCGGGCACGATCGCCGTGCTGCGCTCGGGCGCCGGTTGGGTGGGGTCGTCCTCACCGCGGCCGAACGGGCTGGGGAGCCAGTCGATGCCGGAGAGGAAGCAGAAGTAGTCGCAGCCGACGGTGTCGCGCAACACCAGTCCGGCCTGCGCCCACGCGTCGGTGCGGACGCGGACCCAGACGTCGTCGTTCGGCTTGATCAGGCTGTCGAGCAGGGCGTCGCCGAGCGCGTCGCGCAAGGCTTGCACCACGCCCTCGCGCAATGCATCGCCAGGAAGGGCGGCCATCTGCTCGGTCGGCTCCGGGGTGGCGGTGTCGTCACTCAATCGGGCCACCCCCCACCACGATGGGCTCACGGACGAGCGGGACCGTGCCCTCGCCACGCCAGCGGGCGCCCATGTCCTCGTTCTTGATGCGCTGCTGGAGCAGCACGATTCCTTCGAGCAACGCTTCGGGGCGGGGCGGGCAACCGGGGACGTAGATGTCGACCGGAATGATCTGGTCGACACCCTTGGTCACCGAGTAGCTGTCCCAGTACGGGCCGCCGCAGTTGGCGCACGAACCCATGCTGATGACGTACTTCGGCTCGGGCATCTGCTCGTAGAGACGGCGGATGGCAGGGGCCATCTTGTCGGTGACGGTGCCGGAGATGACCACCAGGTCGGCTTGCCGGGGGCTGGCCGGCAGCGGGATGACGCCGAGGCGCATCACGTCGTACCGGGGCGACGCGAACGCCGCGCCCATCTCGATGGCGCAGCAGGCGAGACCCCACTGGTACACCCAGAGGCTGTAGGAACGACCCAGGTTGAACAGGGACGTGAGTGGCTTGGGCAGACGCCCTTTGTCGACGAGACCCATGTGATCACACCCAGCGCAGAACGCCCTTGCGCCACGCGTACACGAGGCCAAGGAGCAGGACGAAGACGAAGATACCCATCTCGACGAGGCCGAAGCCGCCGTACCGTTCGAGTTGGGTTGCCCAGGGGAACATGAAGACCGCCTCCACGTCGAACACCACGAAGAGCAGGGCGAAGATGTAATAGCGCACCTGACTCTGCGACCAACCGTCACCGACCGGGTTCACGCCGCTCTCGTACGCGATCGACTTGTCGGCGGAGGGCTTGTTCGGTCGCAGCAGCGCCGAGATACCGAGGAGGAGGCTCGCAAGCACCAGAGCAATGGCGGCGAACCAGACCACGGTGAGGTAGTCACGCAGGAATTCGGACATCGATTTCGACGCTACTACGCCGTGTGAACGGCATCACAAATGGTGCGGTCAGGACGGCGGCAGCGCCTGGGTGGCGTCGAGCCACCAGGCGACCCCGGACTCGAGCTGCTCGGTGGTCATGCCACCTGCGTACATGGCTCCTGAACGAGCCGCCGTGCCCCGATTCTGCTGCGCGTACTCGACGGCTTCGGCCAGGTCGGCGGCGAAGTTCCGCACCACCCCGGGCTGCGTGTTGGGCCGGGTGACGCAGAAGTGCACGGCCACCGGCTTCTGCAGACCGTTCAACCGCCAACGTCGCGTGGCCAGGAAGTCGTTCACGAGGAAGATGTCGAGCCCGCTCTCGTCGGTGGTCGTGAACGCGACGTTGAAGAACGGGTCGCCCAGGACACGCAGCTCGGGGATGCCGTCGACCACCGCACGGATCTCGGCCGCAGTGCGGAAGATGTCGGCAGCGATGGCCAGGTAGCCGTCGCGGCCGAGCGACACCATCGAGGCCCACGCCGCAGCGATGATGCCACCGGAGCGGGAACCGCTCATGCCCGGCGAGGTGTACGCGCCACCGGGCCAGTCGGGGACGATGAAGTACTGGCGACGCCGCAACTCGGGGTTGCGGTACAGCAGCACGCTCGAGCCCTTCAGCCCGAAGCCGTACTTGTGAGTGTCGGCGCTGATGGAGGTGACGCCGGGCAGACGGAAGTCGAACACCGGGACGTCGTACCCGAGGTCCTGCCCCCAGGCGAGGATGAACCCACCGAGGCAACCGTCGACGTGCAGGTTGATGCCGCGCTCGATCGCCAGGTCGGACATCTGGTCGATGGGGTCGATGAGACCGTGCGGGTATGTGCCCGCCGAGCCGGCCAGCGCGACGGTGTTCTGGTCGACGAGCGAACGCACGGAGTCCATGTCGGCGACGTACTGGTCGGTGACCGCGGCGTACCGGATCTCGATGCCGAAGTAGTGGCAGCCCTTCAGGAGCGCGGGATGGGCCGTGACCGGCATGACGAGGTTGGGAGTGGTGATGCCCCGTTCGCGGCCCCACTCGCGATAGACGAGCAGTGGGTTCATCAGGCTCTCGGTGCCGCCGCTGGTGAGCACGCCGCAGACCGACCCCTCGGGAACTGCGCTGTCGTGCATGAGGTCGGCCGTCATGGCGATGATCTCGCCCTCGAACCGGGTGGCGCTGGGGTACATGTCGCGCTGGATGACGTTGGCGTGGCTGTAGTGGCCGAACACCTCGTTCAGGAACGCGTAGTGGGCTTCGTCGCCCGAGTAGATCGATCCGCTGATCTTGCCCTCGTGGTACGGCGAGTCCTCGACCTCGGACATGGCCTCGATCTCGCCGAGCAGCTGCTCGCGTGACCTGCCGTGCTGGGGGAACGCTCGAACGACCGGGAAGCGGTCGGCATACGGATACAGGCCCATGGGAACGTCCTTCAGTGCTGCGCGTGTGCGGGGTGGAGCGCGATCAACCGCGCCAGAGCACGGTCCATCGTCGCACGATTGGCCGGGTCGGGCTCGTGCACCTGCTGGACGCGCAGCAGCGGCGGCACGTCGGCGAGGTCGAGCAGTCCGAGCTGCGCGAAGGCCAGGAACGCGGCGCCACGCGCGTTCGCGGCGCGAGGCTCGGCGAGACGGCGGATGGGCAGGTTCGTCGGGTCGGCCAGCATCTGCCCCCACGGCGGGCTGAGCGCCCCGCCGCCGCCGAAGCGCAGGAACGGAAAGCGGTTGCCCACGAACGCTTCGAGCGGTGGCAGCAACCAGGCCAGGTTCAGGGCGAGTCCATTCGAACGCTCGACCACCGAGGCCGCTCTCGGCCATTGCGTAGTACATGTGTGGCACGGGGCTGGGCACGCTGAGGATGCCGGCGGTGATGTCGCCCCTGTGCTCGGGCAGATGGGTGACCATCACCGACGTGGTCCCGATGATGACCGCGGCGGACGTCGATTCGAGCGCACCCGCCCCGACGGCCGAGGTGATCGAGTCGATGGTGCCGGGCACGGCGGGCGTACCGACGGCGATGCCCAGTTCGGAAGCGGCCGCGGCGCACACCTCGCCCGCCACCTGGTCGAGCGGCACCATCGGGGCCAGCTTGGCCGGGTCGAGTCCGGTGGCAGCGAGCAGTTCCGGGTCGTGCTCGATCGAGCCCCAGCGACGGTTGTCGCACACCAGTTGACCGAACGCCGTCGACTGGGTGCACGTGACCCGGCCGACGATACAGCCGGTGACGTAGTCCATCGCCTCGACCAGCGCGTCGGCGTACGCCGCGGGTGCACGGTCTGCTACGTGGCTGTGGGCGACGTTGTCGGCGCCGCTGGGGAGCGGCATGAGGCCGTGTCGTTCGATGAACAGCATGAACGACTGGTCGTTCAGCAGCGAACGGCTGTGCGCACCGCCACGGGTGTCCATCCAGAGGATGCACGGGCCAGTGGGCTGCCCATCGCGGGTGACCGGCACCATGCTCATGATTGGCTGGTGACGGCCACGGCGACGATGAGCGGCCGCGGCTGCACCGCCGCCAGCGTCTCGTGCGCCGCGGCGACGATGGCCGACCACATCTCGCCGGGGTCCTGTTCGGCGCCACCGCCGCCGACGAACGTCGTGTGCACGGGACGGCTGCGCCATGCCAGCGTGTGCCCGTCGACACCGACGAGCGCGACCTTCGGGCCGCCGGCGCCGAGATCGATGGCGAGCACGCACTCCGTCATCCGCACAGATTGCCAGGTGCTACACCATGTCCATGATTCCGGAGGTCGTGACCGAACTGGTGGGGCAGGTACCCGCGTGGAGGGGATTCGCGGTCGATCTCGTTCCTCTGCACGGCGGCATCACCAACTCGAACTACGTGGCCACATGTCAGGGACGTCACTATGTCGTGCGCCTTCCCGGCGAGCGCACCGAACTGCTGGGCATCGACCGGGCGAACGAGGCCGAGGCGGCCGCACGTGCGGCCGAGTTGGGCCTCGGTCCGGCCATCGCCGGCACGCTGCCGCAGATCGGCACGCTCATCACCGAACTCATCCCCGGCCATCATCTCGAACCTGAACCGTTCATGCAGCGCATCGACGACGTGGTCGGTCTGCTGCAGCGCTTCCACGACAGCGGTCCCCTGGCCGGTGCGTTCCCCATCCACCGGGTGGTCGAGTGGCATGCGCGCGACGCCGCGAAGTACGGCGTGCAGCCGCCGCCCGCGTACGACCGGCTGCACGAACAGAGCCTGCGCATCGAAGCTGCGTTCGCCGCGACCCCACAACCGCCGGTCCCCTGCCACAACGATCTGCTGCCGGCGAACGTGCTGTTCGACGACCGCGACGGCAGAGCATGGCTGCTGGACTACGAGTACGCCGGCATGAACGATCGCTGCTTCGACCTCGGCAACCTCAGTGTGAACTGCGGCTTCGACGTCGCCGCCGATGAGGACCTGCTGCGTCGCTACTTCGGCGAGGCCACGGCTGCACGATGGGCTCGGCTGCAACTGATGAAGGTGATGAGCGAGTTCCGCGAAGGAATGTGGGCCGTCGTGCAGCAGGCCATCAGCACCCTCGACACCGACTTCGTGAGCTACGCCACCGAGCGACTCGACAACTGCGAACGGCTGGCCGCGTCGGCCGAGTTCGAGCAGTGGCTCCGCGACGCCGCGCAGCCGATGGCCTGACTCAGCCGACCCAGGGACCCATGCCGGTCACCCGGTCGACCGTGATGCGGGCGATGCGTCCGGGCGGTGGGTTGTCCATCGGCGGGAACTTCACTCCGGGTCCGAGGAACCGCGGTGCCAGCTCCTGCAGTACCTCGGGCGCTCCACCATCGGCGACCACGGCCGTGCCGTGCAGTACCGCGTAGTTCATCAGCCCGGGTCCACTCACCCCTTCGAGTTCGAACGACACGGTGCAGCGAGCGTCGCGCTCGAGATTGCGCATCTTCTTGCCGGCGCCGAGGTGGGCGACGAGCAGGTCGTCGCCGTCGCGACCGAGCCAGATGACGGTGACCTGCGGCGAGCCGTCGGGGTTGATCGTGACGAGGTGACCGTGCACACCGGCGTCGATTGCCGCGGCGAGTGCGGGATGCAGTTCCATACCCGGACCGTAACGCGGACGAGCCGACCCGGTGTCCCGAGTCGGCTCGTCGTACGTGTTGCGCCGCCCTTGCGAGCGGTACGGATCAGGTCGGTTCGATGTCGGCCGGCAGCGCGCCGTGCTCGAGCGCATCGAGCTCGCGCTCGATGGCCCGCAGTTCTTCGGGCGTGCCCTGCACCTTCGGTCCGGTGAACC
>JANMFL010000522.1:0-17467 GCA_031377945.1 Acidimicrobiaceae bacterium
CGACACCGCCATGGTGAACGACCCCAGCAGACCCAACTCCGCGGTGTCGTCACGCCAACCGATCACGATGACCACAGTCGCTGCCACCGCGCAGGCCGAGGCCGCGATCACCACGAGCCAGAACAACGCGAGCGGACTCACCCACAGCGGCTGCTCACCCGGAAGGATCGACGCCGTCACTTGGCCGATCACGAGCACCGACCATGTCAGAGCCCACCAGATCGTCCTCCGACGGACGTCGCGCTGCATCGTCGTGCCGACCATGTCGGAGTCATCGGCACGATCGTCGGGCAACTCCAGTCGAGATCGGGCTGGCCGACCGACGACATCGACCGGTCACGGATCGGACTGCCCGTGGAAGCTCTACTCTTCGGACATGGCCCGGGTTTCCCACCGCACACTTCGCGCCGTTGCGCTTCTCGTGCTCGCCGGGTGCTCGACCGAGCAAGCGGCACCACGAGTCGACTGCCCGAGCAGCGCGTTCCGCTCCACGCCGCCGCTCGTGATCGCGCACGCCGGCGGCGAAGGTCTCGGGCCCGGGAACACGATCATCGCCATGCAGCGGTCGATGCAGGCCGGAGCCGACATACTCGACGCCGACCTGTGGATGACGTCGGACGGCGTCATCGTGGCCCGTCACGACCGCGACCTCGCCACCACCACCGACGGCAACGGATTCATCGACACCCGTACCTGGGCCGAGCTCCGACGACTCGACGCAGCCGCCAAGTGGGCCGGCGACCCGATCGCCGACGAGGTGACCATCCCGAGCCTCACCGAGATCCTCCAGACGTTTCCCGGCGTCACGATCTCGCTGGAGATCAAGCAGAGTCAGCCGTCGATGGCCGCAGCACTCTGCGAGGTGCTCGTCGCCACCGGGTCGGTCGACCGGGTGTACCTGAGCTCGAACGACGACGCTGCTGTCTACGAAGCCCGCGACGCCTGCCCCGGCACGTTGGTGATCACGACCACCTACGCCGACCTCGACGCCCGCCGCGCGGCACAGGCGAACGGCGAACCATGGTGTGCCGTGTCGCCGATCGGACAGCCGCCGTACCGCGACGGCCGATTCGATCTCGACAACGTCAACGACGCTCATGAACACGGGCAGGCGATCTTCACCTGGACCGTCGACGACCCCGAAACTCTCCGCAAGCTCGCCGAGGCGGGCGTCGATGGTGTGTACACCCGTCGCCCGGATGTCGCCCGCGCCGTGTTCGACAATCTGGGCGGCTGAGTGACCCGTGGACGCGCGTCAGGGCCGACCGAGCGATCTCGGCACCACCAACGGCTGATGTACCTTCGACTCGACGAACGGATTCGACGATGACACGACGTGCAGAACGAGTGACTTTCCCTGGCAGCCATGGCACGCCACTCGCCGGCCGGCTCGACCTCCCGGCTGGCCCGCCGCGAGCCTTGGCGCTGTTCGCGCACTGCTTCACCTGCTCCAAGGACGTCATCGCCGCCGGCAGGATCGCTACCGAACTCAACGGTCACGGCATCGGTGTGCTTCGGTTTGACTTCACCGGACTCGGCTCGAGCGATGGCGACTTCGCAAGCACGGACTTCTCGTCGAATCTGGACGACCTCCGTCTCGCTGCCGCCTGGCTCCGAGAGCACCACGCCGCGCCACAGCTGCTCGTCGGCCACAGTCTCGGTGGAGCCGCAGTCATCGCCGTCGCCGCCGACATCCCCGAGGTCCGCGCCGTCGCCACCATCGGCGCACCGGCCAACGTCGCCCACATTCGCCGGCTGTTCACCACACAGCTCCCCGAGATCGAACAGGAGGGCCGGGCGATGGTCGACATCGGCGGCCGGTGCTTCACCATCCGCCGCGAGATGCTCGACGACCTGAACGCACATTCGATCGAGGACCGCGCGTCCGAACTCCGTGCCGCACTTTTCGTGACCCACTCCCCCATCGACAACACCGTCGGCATCGACAACGCAGCCCGCATCTACGCTGCCGCCCGCCACCCGAAGAGCTTCCTCGCCCTCGACGGTGCCGACCACCTCCTCACCCGCCCGACCGACGCCGTGTACGCGGCGCGGATGATCGCCTGCTGGGCGGAACGCTTCCTCGTCGACGAACACCCCGCCGCAGCACCGCCGCGCGCCAACGCCCCGGTCGTGGTCGCTGAGACCGGGCAGGGCACCTTCTTGAACCACGTGGTGGTGGGCGACCACCGGTTCCTCGCCGACGAACCCCTCTCCGTCGGCGGGTTCGACGCCGGCCCCGGGCCGTACGACCTGCTCGGCGCAGCACTCGGTGCATGCACCTCGATGACGCTGCGCCTGTACGCGGACCGCAAGCGCCTCCCGCTCGACCGGGTCACCGTCGAGGTCATCCACGCCAAAACTCACGCCCAGGACTGCGAATCGTGCATCGAAGGAGCCAGCCCGCTGATCGATCACTTCGAGCGTCGCATCGTCGTCCAGGGCGACCTCGACGACGACCAGCGCACCGCCCTGCTCCGTATCGCAGACAAGTGCCCTGTGCACCGCACCCTCGAAACCAGCTCACACATCACCACCACTCTCGCCGATCCGGGCTGATCGGAGACGACGCCACGGTCAGCAAGAGATGGCGGTACGCCGCGCATTGGGACGCGGGCGCGACGACGTGTGCTTCGGCGAACGGTCCGAGCCGACCCTCGATGGGAGTGCCGTCGCCGTCGAACAGGATCGCCGTGGGTCGTGACGTCACCGCGTACGTCGACACATATGGCGCTCGCGGCTCAAGACTCGGTGGCCAGTCGGTGAGGATGAGTCGGGGCCGAGTAGGGGAGGACGGCTCGGTGACCACCAGCACCCAGTCCACCTGCGCCCGCTTGGCCGGCGAGTTGGAGAGCCTCGCCGAGCAGCCGCCCGTAGGGCCGACGTGGGCTGCGAGACGACGCGGGTTGACGCCGGGGGACGGCGGCGCGACATTAGGCGCTTGAGCGCTTGTGAAAGGGGTCCATCATGAGGAGCGAGCACCGGGGATTTGGCGACGCGACGGAGGTCCGAGAAATGCCCCACGGACGAGCCGAGGTGATCGACATCGGTGGTGGGCAGGTCATGCGGATGACGCTGCAGCCTGGATGGCGCTGGTCGGAGCACGTCAAACCGATTGCCGGAACCGACATGTGCGAGGCACCTCACTTCCAGTACAGCGTGTCGGGCACCATCCACGTCGTGATGGCCGACGGCAGCGAGTTCGACGTCGGGCCCGGAGAGGTCAGCTACCTCCCACCGGGACATGACGCCTGGGTCGTGGGCAACGAGCCGGTCGTGGCCATCGATTGGGGTGGATCGCACGTCTGGGCGACACCCGCCTGATCGCCGCGCCCGAGAACAGACTCGAAGCTGCCACTTGACACAAAGAGGATTCGACATGGCGCTGCCGCGCAAGGGTCAGGCGTCGGGTCGTCGCGTGTTCCGTCCGGCGAACCGTGGTGCTGTCACCTCCGCGGGCGGACGCGAGCCGGGGTTGGTGGCCGAGCTGCTCGAACGACCCGCCTGGCATGGCGACGCCGCACGTAAGTCCTTCCCGGAACTTCGTGACGGATCGGGTGCACGCGAAGGATCTCGCCGCCGGCGGAGATCTCGACGGTGTTGCCGACGATCGCGACTTGGACCTGTCGACGCCTGTGAGCGTTGCCGACCCGAAATGTCGTCGCAGCGAAACAGACGTTGCCCGACGAGTCGACCTTGCGAGTCACGCTCTGACCGACCGTCGCGTGACGCGCCAACACGATGACCCTCCCCGACGACAGCGACGACGAACGTCACCATCGAAGAGGGCTCAGCCCCAGCAGACAAGAACACACGCGCGTCACACAGCTCCCGGAGCCAGTCCCGGAACTGGAACACGCCCACCGGAGCCAACATGTCCACGATGAACCGGGACAGAACACGGGACGGGACATCGTCGTCGCACCCCCGGCTGCAAATCGAGAAAGGCCCAGGACCAGATATGGCATCTGACCTGGGCCTTCGTCCGTGGAGCTGAGGGGAATCGAACCCCTGACCTCTTCCATGCCATGGAAGCGCTCTGCCAACTGAGCTACAGCCCCGAACGAGTGTGGGACGATATCAGCGCAGGTCCCTCTGCCAAAACCTGCGCGCTCACATCGAGCGCTTGGATCGCAACTTCGAGCGCAACGGACCCACACCGAGGCGCATCACGGCCGTGATGAGCAGCGTGGAGATCACCACTCGCACCTCCAGCGGCAGCTCGGCGATGCGCGGCGCCACGACGAGCGAGCTGGCGATGGCGACCGGGTACACCCAGGCCACGTCGGTGGCGATGCGGTGCGACAGCGACCGCTTCGGCTCAGCCCGGTCGGGCAGCTCGAAGAAGTTCTCGACCCCCACGGTGCGGGTGACCCGCTCGCTCACCACGAAGTCCTTCGCCCGGTGAACCAGTGCGGCGCGCTGCGGCGACCGTTCCCACTCGCGCAGGTGGATGCCATCGACGAACCGGAACACGAACTGGTGGTCGCCACCGTCGGGTCCCGGGTGCAGCACACCGGCGCCGAGGCAACCGTGGTACTTCGCCAACGTGTGGACGACCTCGTCGGTCCAGGCCTCGTACTCCGCCTCACGACCAGGGACGACGGTGCGCGCCACGGTGACGGTGACGGGATCGGGCGCGATGCGAGGAAGCTGCGCCGTGTCGAACGGGCCGGAAAGAGCGAGTGCCATGACGGCCATCAACCCTAGAGATACCACACCCCATTCCATCGGTGACAACGATCACAAAGGAACGAGCGTCCGCGAAGGAACGAGCAGCGCCGTCCCGACGGATCAGGCGGTCCAGTCCACCTTCGGGACGTCGCGGTACAGCCGCTCGATCTCGTAGTACATGCGCATGTCCTCCGAGAACACGTGCACGACGACATCGCCGTAGTCCACGAGCACCCATTGCTGCTCGTGGGCGCCCTCGATGCGGATCGGCGAACGTCCGAGCTGCTCGCGCACGATCTCCTCCACCGAATCGACCACGCTCTTCACGAGCCGGCGATTGTTGGCGCTGGCGATCACGAAGTAGTCGGTGATCTGCAGCACGTCGCCGACGGCAAGGACCAGCGTGTGGTCCGCCTTCTTCTCGTCGGCGGCTCGCGCCGCGACGACGGCGAGCTCACGGGCGGCGATCGCTGCGGGGGAAAGGGGTGTGTCAGTCATCAGGGCACCGTCGTGGTCGTGGTGGTGGACGGCATGGCGGTGCCGGTGTTGGGGTCGTCGAGGAAGGAGGTGCCGAGCTGGAGGATGACGTCGATCCCTTCGATCGGCGTCTCGGCCTCCAGCTGCTGGAAATCGGAACCGAACAGGTTCTCGGCGCCCAGCGCATCGTCGGACAGGCTGAGATCCGACAACAGCACCCTCGTGGTGGGTTGCTCGGGGCCACCCTGGTACACCGAGCCGACGTTGCTGCCCAGGTACAGCAGGGCTTCGACAGCCCACTTCACCTTGTCCTCGTGGCCAGGCGGCGCTTCGATGCGGAACGTGAGCCCGGTGGAGGCAGCGGACATGTTGCTCGGCGCGATCGTGGCGAACACCATCACGGCGTCGGCGCGATCGAGTTGCTCGACATCACGGTCCGAGTCGATGGGGTCGGGCAGCGGTCCTGCAACGATGCCTCGGAAGTCGGCCGGGCCGGCATACACCTGGCCGACCAGCTGGCCGAGCGAGGTGGGGGTGGCGGCCGAGGGATCGGTGCGGCCTTCGCCGATCGCAGCGACGACGCCGTCCCACGCGGCGTCCAGGTTCGGACGACGCTCTGCCTCGGTCTGGCCATCGGCTCGAGCGTTGAGCAGCTTGGACATCTGTCCCGCCGAGAAACTCGCGTCACCGGAACTGAACAACGTGACATCTGCGCCGTTGTCGGTCACGAGCACGTCGTCGGGCAGCACCACGTCGACGGGAGCCACCGGCCGCAACAGCTCGGTGAGCTCGTTGGGGTCGGCGACCATCGATTGGTCGACCGTCACCGTCAACACGCTCTCGACACCGAGCAGCAGCGCATCCGCGCCACCCTTCGCATAGGCCTCGGCGAGCGACTGCCGCTCGCCGTCGAGGCCACCGAGGATGTCGCTACTGATCGGCACCGCGACGATGCTGCCGCCCGGCAACCTGCTGAGCGCTCCATCGACCGTCTGATCGGGATGCAGCACCCACATCGTGACACCGGTCAGTCGGTCCAGTTCGTCGACCGAAGCGAGCATGCCGACCGGCGTGACCGGAATGGGCAGTGCGTCGACCGTGCGGTCCTTGCCACCTTCGTAGCGGGCCAGCGCCAGCGCGCCGGCGTACAGCAGACCACCGATGGCGGCGACCACGAGCAAGCTGGCGCCGAGCATCAGCGTTGTGCGGGTTCGCCGCACCGCGGCCAACGAACTCACGCGACCTCCGGGTACAGGCCGCGTTCGCGGATCACGTCGAGCACGGGATCGGTGACGAGGTAGTCCAGCGGTCGGCCATCGCCCGCCCGAGCTCGCAGATCGGTGCTCGACACGTCCAGGTGGGGCACTTCCACGCGGATCCAGTCGAACCGAGTGGACAGTTCCACCGGCGCCCCGGGTCGGTCGACGACCACCAGGTGCGAGCGCTCGACGACCTCGGCATATCGCTCCCAGGTCTCGATCCCGGCCGCGGCGTCGTCGCCGACGATCGTGAAGAGGGAGGCGTGGGGGTGCTCGCGGGACAAGAGTGCCAGCGTATCGGCGGTGTAGCTGGGTCCGCCCTGGCGGATCTCGGCGTCTCCGGCGATCAGCCCCGGAACGTCGGCCACCGCCGCCTGCACCATCGCCAGACGGTCCTCGGCGGGCGTGATCCGCCGCGTCCCGGCCTTCTGCCAGGGGACGTTGGCGACCATCAGGACGACGACGTCGAGGGACAGCGCATGACGCACGTTGACCGCGGTGACCAGATGGCCGACGTGCGGAGGGTCGAACGTGCCGCCGAACACACCGATTCGTCCCACATCTGCGGCTCGTCCAGGCATCGGGTCGGGAGTCTACGGCCACAGAACCGCAGGTCCGAGGCGCCACAGTTGATCAACACAGTGTCAAGATGAGTTCTGACACGACAAAGGTTGACCGATGTAGTACTGTGACCTGTCCCCCCACGTACCGACCCCCCATCGGGATCCGGGACCCGTCATCTCCAGCCGGCGCGATCACACGTGCCCGATGACACACATTCCCGCGGAATCAGACGACGAACACACAAGTTGAGAACCACTGCCATGAACGACTCCATCGGACTCTACCTGAACGACATCGGAAAAGTTTCCCTCCTCAATGCTGAGGAAGAGCGTGAACTGTCGCGTGTCATCGAGACCGGCCGCGAGGCGGCCGAGCGCCTCGCCAACGGCGAGAAGGGCGCAGCCCTCAAGGCCCAGGTGGCAGCAGCCGCCGAGGCCAAGGACCGCTTCATCCGCGCCAACCTGCGCCTCGTGGTGAGCATCGCTCGCCGCTACCCCCTGCCCCAGGGCATGGACCTGCTCGACCTCATCCAGGAGGGCAACCTCGGCCTCGAGCACGCCGTCGACAAGTTCGACTGGCGTCGTGGCTTCAAGTTCTCCACCTACGCCACGTTCTGGATCCGTCAGGCCATCGGCCGTGCCCTCGACCAGAAGGCCAGCCTCATCCGCATCCCCGGCGATCGCTCGGCCAGCCTCCGTGCGGCCCTGCGTCAGGCCAGCGGCGATGGCGAGACGCTCGACGTCGGCAATGCCGAACTGCACCGCCTGACCACGCCGGTCTCGCTCGACAAGACCATCGGTGACGACGGCGACGCCACGCTCGGCGACCTGATGGCCAACGGCGACGGCACCCCCGAAGACGCGGTCATGGCCATGGTCGACACCGACCTGCTCGACGAACTGCTCGGCACGCTGGACAAGCGGGCCCGCTACGCCGTCGAGGCCCGCTTCGGGCTGCTCGACGGCGAGCGCAAGAGCTTCCGCGAGGTGGGCGAGAACCTCGGCGTCACCGCCGAGGCCGCACGCCGCCTCGTCAGCCGTGCGGTGGCCGGACTGCGCGAAGACGCCGTCCGCATCCTCGCCGTCTGATCACGAACTCGTCGATGGCCGCAGCCCCGCGGGCTGCGGCCTTCGTCGTTTTCCCGTGATGTACTCCCCGGCACGTGGGGCGGACCTCCCGTTAGGCTGACGGGCGTGGCAAAAGCGTGGTCCCCTTCCTCGTGGCAGGCATTCCCTGCCCACCAGCAACCCGAGTGGCCCGATCAGGGCGACCTCGACCGTGCGCTGAAGCAGATCGCCTCCTATCCCCCGCTGGTGTTCGCGGGCGAAGCCCGCTCGTTGCAGAACTCCCTCGCGCAGGTCGCGGCGGGCAACGCGTTCCTCCTTCAGGCCGGCGACTGCGCCGAGAGCTTCGAGGAGTTCTCCGCCGTCAACATTCGCGAGAAGCTGCGCGTCATCCTGCAGATGTCGGTGGTGCTCACCTATTCGCTCGGCGTGCCCGTGGTGAAGGTCGGCCGCATCGCCGGTCAGTTCGCGAAGCCGCGTTCGAACAACACCGAGAAGATCGGCGATCAGGAGCTGCCCAGCTTCCGAGGCCACATCGTCAATGGCGATGCCTTCACCGAGGCCGCCCGTCTGCCCGACCCCGACCGGCTCGTGCAGGCCTACAACCAGTCCGCCAGCACGCTGAACCTGCTGCGCGCCTTCACCAAGGGCGGTTTCGCCGACCTGGGCCGAGTCCACGCCTGGACGCAGGAGTTCGTCGGCAGCAGCCCGGAGGGTCAGCGCTACGAGCAGCTCGCCGGCGAGATCGACCGTGCGCTGCGGTTCATGCGGGCCTGTGGCGTCGACACCGAGGCCACCCACGACCTGCACGAGACGAACGTCTACACCAGCCACGAGGCGCTGCTGCTCGGGTACGAGGAAGCGCTCACCCGCCAGGACAGCCTCACCGGCGGCTGGTACGACTGCTCGGCCCACATGCTCTGGATCGGTGAGCGCACCCGGCAGCTCGACGCCGCCCACGTCGAGTTCCTTCGCGGTGTCGGCAACCCCATCGGCTGCAAGGTCGGAGCCACCACCGACGCCTCGTACGTGCTCGAACTGTGCGAGAAGCTGAACCCGGCCCGCATTCCCGGCCGGTTGACGCTCATCAGCCGCATGGGCGCCGACAAGGTGGAGAACGGCCTGCGTCCGCTGCTGCGCGCCGTGCGCGACGCCGGCCACCCGGTGGTCTGGGCGTGCGACCCCATGCACGGCAACACGATCACGTCGATCGGTGGCCGTAAGACGCGCGACTTCGACGCCATCTGCACCGAGATCGACGGGTTCGTGAAGGCGCACCACGCCGAGGGCACCTGGCCGGGCGGCATCCACGTCGAACTCACCGGCGACAACGTCACCGAGTGCATCGGCGGTGCCGACAAGATCCTCGACAGCCAGCTCGACGACCGTTACCAGACGGTGTGCGACCCGCGGCTGAACGGGCGCCAGAGCCTCGACCTCGCGTTCCACGTGGCCGAGATGCTCCGCTCCACCGGCCTCGCCTGATCGGCCCACCCATGCAGGCACTGCGGTCGACGGCGACGTGGCCCGTCGCCAACGTGGCTGCGGCGGCGATCACCCCCGACGGCGCGCACACCATCGGCGACGTCGATCGGCCGTTCCACATCGCGTCGATCTCGAAGATGTTCGTGGGGTGGACGACGCTCGTCGCGTGCGAGGAAGGCATCGTCGATCTCGACGACCCCGTCGGCCAACAGGGCTGCACGCTGCGCCACCTGCTCGCCCACGCCGGCGGCTACGCGTTCGACGGTCCCGAACCCATCGGCAGGCCAGGGGCACGCCGCATCTACAGCAACACCGGTGTCGAGATGGCAGCTGCGCACGTCGCGTCGGCAGCAGCGATGCCGTACGAGCAGTATCAACACGAGGCCGTGCTCGAACCCCTGGGAATGGTCGCCACCACCTCGAAGGGATCCCCTGCGCACGGCCTGCGCAGCACGGTGCGCGACCTGACCGAGTTCGTTCGCGAGCTGCGCGCGCCGACACTGCTGTCGCCGGCCTCCGCCGCCGAGTTCTCGACGCCACAGTTCCCGACGCTGGCCGGGCTGGTGCCCGGTGTCGGCCGTTTCGACCCGTGCCCGTGGGGCCTGGCGACCGAGGTGCGTGGCGACAAATCGCCGCACTGGACCGGCACGCTCAACTCGCCCGCCACGTACGGACACTTCGGCGGAGCCGGTACCCTCCTGTGGGTGGACCCGGGGGTGCAGATCGCTGCTGTCGCGCTCACCGACCGGCCGTTCGACGAGTGGTCGGCCGAAGCGCTCGTACTGTGGCCGCGCTTTGCGGACGCGGTGTTGCAGGGCGATGTGTTGCGGGACGCGAACGCATGACGCTGAACCCGGGCGATCGTGTTCGGTACGAGTGCATGGGTGACGACGGACTCCCGCTCGTGCGCTACGGCTTCGTCGGTGGCGTCGGCGGCTCCCAAGGTCCGGTCATCGTGCTGCTCGACGGCGAGCTCCAGGGTGAGCCGGTCGACGTCGACGACGTGCAACCCGTGACCGTGCTCACCGTCGAGCTCATCCTGCACGGCATCGACCTGCTCGATGAGCCCGAGCTGCGACGCGGGCTGGTCTCGCTGTGGCACGCCGAGGCCGACACGGCCGGGTTGGACATCGACGCGCTGCACCCGCTGGGAGACGGCGAGTTCCTCGAGCCAGACCGGTGGTGCCTCGCCGAACTGCACGCCGGTGACGAGCGCTACCTGTTGCACGCAACGCGATGCGACCGCGACCCCGAGACCGTCCGCGTCCGCGCGGCGCTGCCGTGACGGAGCAGCGCCCCTCCGGTTGGTATCCCCTCCTCATCGCCACGGCGAGCATCGGGATCGCCAACAGCGTCGTCTTCACCCTCCTCAGCGACCTGCAGGACAAGTTCGGATTCAGCGACGCCGGACTGGGACTGATCGCCGGCTCGGGCTTCCTGGTGGGCCTCGTCGGGCAGCTGCTGCTCGCCCCGTTCGCCGACCGCGGCCACTCGAAACTGCTGCTCCTCCTCGGACTTGGCTTCGCCGTCGTCGGCAGCGTGCTGTTCGCGATGTCCAGTTCGTTGTGGATGTTGGTGTTCTCGCGCGCCGTCGTCGGCTTCTCGAACAGCCTCTTCCTTCCCGCCTCACGCGCCATCGTCATCAGCATCAGCGACGTCGACGTCGCCAAGCGGTTGGGCACCATCAGCGGTGTCGAACTGGCCGGCTTCGTCACCGGGCCGGTCATCGGCGGTCTGCTCGTCGGTCCGTTCGGCATCCGTGTGCCGTTCCTCGTCGCCGGCGCGTTCGCGCTCGCCGGTCTGGTGCTGCTCGCCACCCGCGACCTGCCAACGCCACCGATCGACAAGCAGCACGGTCTCGCCTTCGATCTGTTGCGCATTCCACGTGTGCGCGCCGGCGTCATGTTGAGCTTGGCGTTGTTCCTACCGGTCGGCATCTACGACGCCACGCTCGACCGGTACCTCACCGACCTCGGCGCCGGCAACATCCTGATCAGCGTCGGCTTCCTGGCCTACGGCATCCCCTTCGCCCTGCTCGCGACCACCGGTGGTCGCCTCGCCGACCAACGCGGCGCGCTGCGGGTCGGTGTGTTCGCGGCGCTGCTGGTCGGGCCACTCACCGCGTTGTACGGCCACATCAGCACGCCCGCGCTCATCGTCGGGCTGAGTGCCGTCGAAGGAATGGTGCAGGCGCTCGGCGTCCCTGCTGCCCAGGCCGTGGTGGCAGACGGTGCGCCCGCCGGACGAGCCGCGGCCGCGCAGGGCCTCGCCGGCTCGGGCAACCTGCTCATCGGCGCAACCACCGCGTACCTGGCAGGTCCGATGTATGCCGCGATCGGGCCGGCGTGGATGTTCTCCATCGCCGGCGCCGGCGTCGTGTTCTTCGCGGTCCTGGCGCTCGCCCAACGCGAGCGCCAGCCCGTCGCCGCCTGAGTGGCGCGCGCTGCGACGCGAGGCCGCAGTGCGAACCGGATCAGCTGAGGCGCTCGACGATCATGGCCATGCCCTGACCGCCGCCGACGCACATGCTCTCGAGGCCGTACTGCTTGTCCTCCCACTGGAGGCCGTTGATCAGCGTCGTCATGATGCGCGCGCCGGTCATGCCGAACGGGTGACCGAGGGCGATGGCGCCGCCGTGGACGTTCATCTGCGTGTCGAGGTCGATGCCCAGGTGACGAGCCGAACCGATGACCTGGCAGGCGAACGCCTCGTTGATCTCGACGAGGTCGATCTGGTCGATGGTCATGTTGGCGCGACCGAGCGTCTGACGGATGGCCTCGATCGGGCCGAGGCCCATGATCTCGGGGTTCAGACCCGACACGCCCGAGGCGACGATGCGGGCCAGCGGGGTGAGGCCGAGCTGCTTGGCCTTGGTGTCGCTCATGACCATCACGGCAGCGGCGCCGTCGTTCAGCGGGCAGGCGTTGCCGGCCGTGACCGTGCCGTCGGGGCGGAACACGGGCTTCAGCTGGCTCACGGCCTCGTAGTTGGTGCCGGGACGGGGGCCGTCGTCCTTGGAGACGATGGTGCCGTCCTCCAGCGTGAGGGGGGTGATCTCACGGGCGAAGAAGCCATTCTCGACGTGGTCGCACGCCAGGTTCTGGCTACGCACCCCGAAACGGTCCATGTCCTCACGGCTGATGCCCTCGACCTCGACCACGTTCTCGGCGGTCTGGCCCATGGCGATGTACATGTCGGGCAGACCCTCGGGCGCGGTCCAGGTGCCCTGGCCACCCTGCGAACGCAACTTCGTGCGCTCGCCCGGGCCCTTGAAGATGGGGTTCGGGGCCGTGTCGCTGGCGCCACTGGCGTAACGGCTGACGGTCTCGACACCAGCGGCGATGAAGCAATCGCCCTCGCCGGCCTTGATGGCGTGGAACGCCATGCGAATGGTCTGCAGGCTGGACGAACAGTAGCGGTTGACCGTGACGCCCGGGACGTCGCCGAGTCCGGCGAGCGAGGCGACGACGCGGCCAATGTTGAAGCCACCTTCGCCGGCGGGCTGGCCGATGCCCATCATCAGGTCCTGGACATCGCTGCCATTCACCTGCGGCACCTTCTCCATGAGGGCGCGCACGATCTGGGCTGCCATGTCGTCGGGACGCATGGACACCAGCGAACCCTTGTTGGCGCGGCCGATCGGGCTGCGGGCGGTTGCGACGATCACTGCTTCAGTCATGGCGCGAGCGTAGCTACCGGCCGGTAGCCGAAATGAATCGGAGCAGCCGCAGCGGTCAGCCGGCGCGGACGACGCGGAACGCCTCGGCCAGACGCCCTTCGGGGAGGCCGAGGGCCTCACCGGTGCGACGCATCCACTCCGTGACCCGAGCCGGCACGCCCTCGGGATCGGGGTGCTGGCTGGCGTGCGACAGCAACGCGTCGAACTTGCGGTCCACGTAGTCGGTCACGTCGACGGCGTCGGAGGGCTGAGGGTGACCCGACAACCAGATCTCCTCCACCTCCCACGGCTCGTGGCCGGCATCGAGCAACTCGGGGAACGCGAACGGGTTCCGAGAGTCGGGGTACACCGCACACATCGACGCCTCTCCGGCGGCGAGGTGGTCGGGGTGGCTGGCGAAAATGCGGTCGAGGTTGCGTTCCGGCGACTGACACACGACGACCTGCGGTCGCACCTCGCGGATGACCCGGCTGATGTCGCGGCGAAGTGTGAGGTCGGCGACCACTCGGCCATCGGGGTGCCCGAGGAACACGAGGTCCTTCACGCCGACGGCCTTGGCCGCTGCCGTCTGCTCGACGCGTCGGAGCGCCGCCATGTCCGCGCGGGCCATCGATCGGTCGGATCCACCGGCGTCACCGTCGGTGACCAAGCAGTAGGTGACGTGCACGCCGTGGTCGACCAGCCAGGCCATGGTGCCCGCCGAACCGAAGTCGACATCGTCCGGGTGCGCCATGACGACCAGGAGTCGTTCGATCTGCGAGGGGTTCAACACGCCTCACAGGCTACGGCAGGGTTACCATCCGCCGATGCAACTCCCCGACGTCGCTCTCGGCTCCTTCGACCTCTCCGACCCCGAGTTCTGGATCGCGCCACGTGAGTACCGCGAAGGGGCATTCCGCACACTCCGCAACGAACAGCCGATCAGCTGGTGGGAGGAGTTCGACTTTCCGGACCCACAGTTCCCGAAAGGACCCGGCTACTTCTCGCTCGTCAACCACGAGGACGTCTGGTACGTCAGCCGCAACCCCCAACTGTTCTGCAGCGGTCAGGGCGTGAACATCGGCGACCTGCCGCTCGAGATCGGCGAGTTCTTCGGCTCGATGATCATGATGGACGACCCCAAGCACTTCCGTCTGCGATCCATCGTGTCGAAGGGATTCACTCCGAAGGAGATCGCTCGGGTCGAGTCGTACGTGCACACCAAGGCCACCGGAGTGGTCGACCGTCTGCTGAACGAGTTCCCCGACCGCGAGTGCGACTTCGTGACCGAGGTGGCCGCTCCCCTGCCGCTGCAGATCATCTGCGAGATGATGGGCATCCCCGAGGCAGACCAGGCGCAGATGTTCGCGTGGACCAACGTCATCCTCGGCGTGGGCGACCCCGAGTTCACCCAGTCGTTCGAGGACCTCATCGCCGCCGGCATGGGCCTGTTCCAGTACGCCCAGGCATTGGGCGAGGACCGACTGAAGAACCCGCAGGAAGACCTCACCAGCATCATGATGCACGCCGACGTCGAGGGCGAGCGTCTCACCCCGCAGGAGCTCGGCTCGTTCTTCATCCTGCTCGTGGTCGCCGGTAATGAGACCACCCGCAACGCCATCAGTCACGGCCTGAAGTTGCTCACCGACAACCCCGGCGAGCGCGACCTGTGGTGGAACAACTGGGACGCGCACACCAAGACTGCGGTCGACGAGATCGTCCGCTACGCGACGCCGGTCATCAACTTTCGGCGCACGGCCACCGAGGACACCGAGATCCGTGGTCAGAAGATCGCCGCCGGCCAGAAACTGGCGATGTGGTACAACTCGGCCAACCGCGACGAGAAGGTCTACGCCGACCCGTACCGCTTCGATGTCACCCGCCAGCCGCAGCCCGCCCAGGTGGGCTTCGGTGCCGGCGGCCCGCACTTCTGTCTGGGTGCGAACCTCGCCCGCCGCGAGATCTCGGTGATGTTCGACGAACTGCGCCGCCGGGTGCCCACCATCCACGCCGTCGGCGAGCCCGACTACCTGCAGAGCAACTTCATCAACGGCATCAAACGACTCCGCTGCGCCTGGTGAACGGCGCGAACTTAAGTTCCTGGTGAACGGCGCGAACGTACGTTCCTGGTGAATCAGCGAGTGCGGGCGTCGCCCGGAAGATGCTCGAGGTCGCTGAGGCGCGACAACGCAAACGTGTGACCATCGCCCATCTCGAAGCTCTCGAGACGGGTGATCGATGCGTGGTGGGTGACGAACCGGTCCCACTCCCACGGCACGGGATCCAGTCCCAGCAGGTGGCACAGCAACACGCCGTTCGTTCCCGCATGGGCGACGATGGCGATGCGATGATCGGGCTGGTCGACATGCCACAGCGGCAAGGTCTGCTTCGCTCGATACATGCCGATCGACCCCCAGAACTCGACCGCACCGGCGCGCACGCGCTCGACGAAGTCTCGAGGTGGTTCACCGCCGCCGCTGAGGCCGTCCCAGCGCGCCTCGGACGGGCGGGAGCGCTCCTCCGTGTAGGCAGCGCTGGCCAACTCGGCCGGCGTGCCGTGCCAGTTGGGTTCGCGGATCTCCTCCAGGAACGGCTGGACCTCTTCGTCGAACGCCAATGCGGTGCGCAGCGGCTCCGCGGTCTGTCGAGCCCGGCGCAGTGGCGAGACGACGACACGGTCGAATCGTTCACCGCCCAGTGCTCGTCCGACGCACTCGGCCTGCTGGTGACCGAGTTCGGTGAGCGGCGGGTCGACGACGTTGAGCCCGTCGCGCACCCACTCGGGTTGGCCATGTCGAATGAGCACGATCTCCATACGCCCCCGATGGTAGGGCGCACGGGCAGATATCTTCGATCTCGTGAGCACACCCATCGGTCCGAGTGGCTGGCACCCGGATCCGTACGGTCGGTTCGAGTACCGCTACCACAACGGCGTGCAGTGGACCGCCGACGTGTCGATGGCCGGTCGACGCTTCGTCGACCCCAACGGTACGCCAGGTGCGCCCGCGGCGCCGGGCTCGTTCCCCGGCGTGGTCCCGAATGTTCCACCGGTCGCGCCGCGCACGCGCGCGATGGCGGTCGCATCGTTCGTCGTCGGCCTCGTCTCGGCGTTGTTGGCCTGGGTGCCGTTCGTGTTCGTCGCAGCCGCTGTCGGCGCCGTCCTCGCCCTGGTGTTCGGCATCATCGGCGCCCGCAAGGCCACCGCACAGCACGGTCACGGCCGCGGCTTCGCCATCGCCGGCATCACGCTGTCGGTGGCCGCGATGCTGTTGTGCATCGTCGGGTTCGTGTTCACCCGCGTGGTGCTCGACGAGTTCGACCAGTACACCAATCCCGGCCCGTACGAACTCGGCCAGCTCGACTGCAACCACATCGACTCGACCGTCACGATGCGGGGCACCATCCGCAACACCGGCGACGGTGCGCAGGACTACACGCTCGAGCTGTCCGTCGAGGCCGACGGCACCGAGGTCGCCAACGAGTTCGTCGTGGTGGACGGTGTCGCCCCTGACGAGACCGTCACGTTCGAATCCACCGGGCTGGTCATCGTCGACGGTGGTGCGGACGTGTCGTGTCGGGTCGTGTACGTGAACGGCCCGATGCCGTTCGACATGCCCCCCGACAACCTGCGCGGCTGAGCGGCGCGATCAGCCGGCCGAGGTGGCCGCGACCCACGCGTCGTACATGCGCGAGTACGGACCGCCGGCCTGTGCCAATTCTGCGTGCGTCCCGTCCTCCACGAGGCGGCCGTGCTCGAGCACCAGCACTCGGTCGGCTCGGGCAGCAGTGCTCAGGCGATGCGCGATGGCGATCGTCGTGCGCCCAGATGCGAGGTGCTCGAGCGCTCGAGCGAGACGGACCTCGGTGAGCGCGTCGACCGACGAGGTGGCTTCATCGAGCACGAGCACGTCGGGGTCGACCAAGGAGGCACGGATGAGCGCGACGAGCTGTCGTTCGCCCGCGCTCATCTGCGAGCCGCGCTCGCCCACCTCGGTGTCGAGTCCCTCGGGCAGGGTGTCGAGCCAGTCGGCGAGGTCGAGTTGCAGCACCGCGGCCACGAGGCCGTCGCGGGTGATCTTCGGCTTCGCGAAGCGGAGATTGGCCTCGATCGTGCCGTCGAACAGGAACGGCTCCTGCGGCACGACAGTGAGACGTGATCGCAGATCGGTGTTGCTGACGCGTGTGAGTGGCACCCCGCCGACGAGCACCGAACCGGCCGTGGGGTCGGCCAGCCGGGCGACCAGGCGACCGAGCGTGGTCTTGCCCGAGCCGGTCTCACCGACGAC
>JANMFL010000093.1:0-4212 GCA_031377945.1 Acidimicrobiaceae bacterium
GTTGCGCGGCTGGTCGAACAATCGAGTCTTGGTGATGCGGTAGTCGACACCGAAGTACTGCGGCAACGCGACGGTCCAGTAGTCCTGCACGTCGTTGGTGACACCGCACACGATCTGCTCCAGGTCGCTGTCGCAGGAAGCCGCGGACGAACCACCTTCGGTGCCGGCGATCGGCGCCGTCGTGTCGGTGCCACCGCCGTTCAGCAACTGCGGCAACACGATGACTGCCACCACGATCAGCAGACCGATGAGGCCGCCGCCAGCTTTCATCCCGCCGGGGATGGGCAGGCCACCGCTGCGACCGAGGCCCGGGAACGAGAAGCCCCCGCTGCCACCGCCACGGCCACTGCCACCGCCCTGGCCGCGCACGTCGTCGATGTTGCGACCGTCGGTACTGCGAATCTTCGTCATGCCTGGACCTGCTGCATCGAGTCGTCCTTGCCCCGAACACGGCTGGCCGAACCGCGACGGGCCCGATGAATGCCGCGTACTCCGACGGCACCGGCGCCGACGAGCGGACCACGGTCGCCCAGCCGGACCGGCGTGATGCGTGCGCCACGAGAGAAGGCGAGCTTGGTGTGCTCGTCGAGCGCCTCTTGCGCCGAGTTGAAGAACGTCGCACCGAACCCCAGTGCCACCGAACCGCCGACGACGACCAGATCGAGGTCGAGCAGATTGCAGACCGACGCCGCGGCGCGGCCGACCAGGCGACCGGTGCGTTGCATGATCTCGTACGTCGGCGACGTCGGTGGCCGCCCGGTGATGGCCTCGATCGCCAGGCCCGAGGCCTCGGCCTCGAGGCAGCCGCGCGCACCGCAGGTGCAGCGTCGCCCGTTGGGCTCGACGATGACGTGTCCGATGTGCCCGGCGTTGCCGAGCGCACCGTCGAGCAGTTGGCCGTTGAGCACGATGCCTCCGCCGATGCCGGTGGACACGGTGACGGCCATGAAGCTCTGCCGCCCCTGGGCCGCACCCAGCCACCCCTCGGCCAGAGCGAGGGCTTTGGCGTCGAGGTCGCCGTACACCGGCAGGGTCGCCGCCTGCTGCAGGCGTTCCCGCAGCGGGAAGTTGCGCCACGCATGGATGCTCAACGGCGAGATGGTCTCGCAGTTCGGCGTCATCGGCCCGGCGCTGCCCACGCCGACGGCCACCGGGCGCAGGTGGTGGTGGCCGCGGGCGCGTTCCATCTGCCCGTCGACGAGGTCGCGCAGGGTGCCGAACAGCGCGTCGGCCTGCAGGTCGTGGTTCAACTGGATCTGCTCGCGGTCGATGAGTTCGCCCTGCAGGGTGACCAGGCCGGCCGCGAAGGTGGTCCCACCGATGTCGACGGCGACGATGACGTCGCCGAGCGGCGCGCCCCGGTGCTTGCGCGAGTCGGGGGTGGGGTCCTTCGGGGCGTCGGTCACGTGTCAGCTCACTCGTCGCGCGTGTTCGACCAGATTGATCTCGTACAGCACCAGGTCGAGCGCGTCGGCACTGATCATGCCCGAGAACCGCTGCGGATGCGCGTCGGAGATGCACGCGGCGAGCGGGTTGAGCAGCGTCCACGGCGTGGGATGGCAGAACTGGACCACGCTGTACCGTTCGCCCGAGTAGCCGGGCGTGGCCACCACACGGTGCACACCGGTGGGGATGACCCCGTTCGTCAACCGCTCGAGCATCATGCCCGTGTTGATGATGACCTGACCATCGGGTGCGACGGCGTCGACCCACTGGTCGTCGACCAGCACCTGCAGCCCGGGCGCAGTGGCCCGCGGCAGCGCGGTGATCAGGTTGATGTCGCCGTGGGCACCGGCCCAGACGTGGGTCTGGTCGGGTGCCTGCTCCATCGGTGGGTACCGGATGGCGCGGGTGAGGGTCGCGCCGTTCGTGGTCATCTCGTCGAACAGCGACTCGTGGCAACCGAGGCTCTCGGCGATGATGCGCAGGAATCGGCGCTGGAGCAGCTCGATGGTGCGGTGGAACGTGTTCAGCACCTCGCCGATGCCCGGCACGGCGGTCTCGGGGAGCACCTGCGGGCCGTAGCGGTGCGGGTACCGATCACGCAACGGGTGGCCGAGCGGCAGCGAGATGCCCCAGTTCAGCATCTCCTTCCAGTCGGGGACGTCGCTGCTTGCCGCGGTCTCGACCAGCAGGCCGGTGTAGCCGGTCTGGCCGTGGCTGTCGGGGGCGACGAAGCCCTGCTTGACGTCGTGCGACATCTCGAAGAACTGTTGGAGCATTCCGTACGTAGTGTCCAACATGTCGGCGGAGAGGTCATGGCGGGTGTAGACGAAGCCGGTCTGCAGGCTGCGCCGTACGCCGTCGACCACGGCTCGACGTGCCGTGGCGGAGCCGCGCTCGAAGTCCAAAAGGTCCACTTCCAGGATCTCGCTCATCCGCTCACCGTACCCATTTCCAAGGAATGTCCAAGTCTCGGCAACGTTTCAGCCGGTTTTCTGGCTCCTGAGCCAAACCTCAGGCACGCTGCGGGCGTGTCCCCTCCGTGGAATACCTGGGGTCCTTCGTGACCGAGATCACCGGCGTCGCCGAAGTTGTCGTCGTCGACGACCTCGAAACGATGTTCCGCGCCCACTACGGGCGACTGGTGCGAACCCTCGCGCTCGTGGCCGGATCCCAGGAAGCCGCAGCTGACGCCGTGCAGGAGGCCTTCGTGAAGGCCCACCTCCACTGGCGCCGGGTGCAACGCTACGACGACCCGGTGGGCTGGATCCGCCGCGTCGCCATCAACAAGTTGCGCGACGAGAGTCGCCGACAGGGCCGCAAGGACCGAGCCGTCGAGCGCTTGCAGGGCGAGATGCGCGACAGCGAGGTCGAGTGGAGCGACGGCGCCGATGCCGGTGCCCTGCTCGCCGGTCTGCCCCGCCAGCAACGGCTGGCGATGGCGTTGTTCTACGTCGAAGGACTCAGCGTGTCGGAAGTCGCCGACACCCTGGGGATCACCGAAGGTGCGGTCAGGTTCCATCTGCACCAGGGGCGCAATCGTCTGCGCGGCCTGGTGGAAGACCAGAAGGAGACCGCATGAACGACGAGCTGAACGACCCGCAGATCGCCTCGATGCTCGGACGCGCCAGCGGCGCGTACCCCGACGCCAACGTCGCCTACGTCGCCGTGAGCGGCCGTGTTCGTCAAGCCAAGCGTCGGCGGGCGTTCGCCGCCAGCACCGCCGCCTGCGCGATGCTCATCGGCGTCGCCGCCGTGGCCGCCCAGGCCGGTGGCAGCAGCAGCCAACTCACTCCGGCCGGCACGTTCACCACCGTGTCCGCCGACACCGAGATGTCCACGACCGATGTCGAGACGACGGCCGTCGAGACCACGGCTGTCGAGACCACGGACACGACCGACACCACCGAGACCAGCGGATCCGCGGTCGAGACCACGATGGCCGACGCCGCGACCACTGTCGCCGGCGGCGGCGGCACACCGGGGACGACGTCGACCTCGGGCCACGGTGGCAGTACGTCCACCAGCGGCACGACCTCGAACTCCAGCGGCGGCTCCACCAAGCCGACCGTGCCGGCCGGCCCGCAGACCGAGATGTCGAAGGGCGGCACCCTGGCGTTCTCGAACGACGGTGGCACGCTCACGTTCGTCACTGCCACACCGAGCGCCGGGTTCCACGAGGACACCAACGCTCGGGTCGTCGAGCCGCACCGTCTGCGCGTCGAGTTCACCAATGGCAACACGACCTGGCGCATCGAGATCCGCACCGACGGCGGCACGATGCCCGTCGAAATCACCCAGCACGGCTGAGCGACCGCTCGCCCGCCGTACTCCCTCGCCTCGACTCGCCTCAGTCTCGTGAATCGCGCGGCACGTGGCCTCACGGTCACGCACCGAGCCATACGAGGCGCCAAAATCCAACGCACGACAGCGTTTGTCAAAGATTTGGAAGGTCCAAAACCTTTCGACGCTGCGTGGCGTGTCACCACTGTTCGTACAGGAGGAACCATCACATGAGCCCCAACCCCCGTCGCCGCATGATCGTCGTCAGCGCCATCAGCGGCGTGCTGATCTTCGGAGCCGCCGGCTTCGCTGCCGCCGCCAGTGGCACCGGCAGCAAGCACAAGTCCGACGACGTCAGCGTCACCACGGTCGAGGACTCCTCGACCACCGATGACGACACCACCACCGACGCCCCGACGACCTCGGCCGACGACGCCACCTCGAGCAGCATGGACGACGAGGGTGACTACGACGCCACCGAGAACA
>JANMFL010000099.1:0-2105 GCA_031377945.1 Acidimicrobiaceae bacterium
CCTGGTCGCCGAGCTCGAAGAGCTCACCGCCAACCCGCAGGGTCGTGCCAAGGGCGTCGTGCTCGAGGCCAACCTCGACGTCGGTCGTGGCCCGGTGGCCACCGTCCTGGTCGACAAGGGCGAGCTCAAGGTCGGCGATCCCATCGTGGCCGGTGCCGCGTGGGGCCGTGTCCGAGCGATGATCGACGACAAGGGCCAGCAGGTGAAGACCGCCGGCCCGAGCACCCCGGTGCAGGTCCTCGGTCTGCAGAGCGTGCCGAACGCCGGCGACGAGTTCCGTTCGTCCGACACCGAGAAGACTGCGAAGACGGTCGGCGAGGCACGCGAACAGCGTCAGCGTCTGAAGAACCAGCGCGGCGACGCCCGCGTGCAGCGCGGCGTGAAGCTCGAAGACATCTTCAGCCAGATCCAGTCCGGCGAGGTCGCCACCCTGAACCTGGTCATCAAGGCCGACGTGCAGGGTTCGCTCGAAGCCGTCACCGAGAGCCTTCGTCGCCTCGAGCGCGACGAGGTCAAGTTGGCCTTCGTCCACCGTGGCGTGGGCGGCATCACCGAGAACGACATCAGCCTCGCCGCGGCCACCAACGCGACGCTGATCGGCTTCAACGTGCGTCCGGACCGCAAAGCCCGCGACCTGGCCGACAGCGAAGGCGTCGAGATCCGTACCTACGAGATCATCTACAAGCTGCTCGAGGACATCGAGCGGGCCATGCTCGGCATGCTCGCCCCGGAGTTCGAGGAAGTGGTCACCGGCGAAGCCGAGGTCCGCGAGATCTTCCGTGTTCCCCGCATCGGCGCCATCGCCGGCTGCATCGTCCGCACCGGTGTCATCACTCGTGGCTCGAAGGTTCGCTTCCTCCGCGACGGCTCGATCATCTGGAAGGGCTCCATCCAGTCGCTCAAGCGCTTCAAGGAAGATGCGCGAGAGGTCCGCGAGGGCTTCGAGTGCGGCGTGGGTCTCAGCGACTTCCAGGACCTCAAGCCGGGCGACCTCATCGAGACGTTCGAAGAGCGCGAGATCGCTCGGGTCTGATCCCTGCGCCGGCACTGCGCCGGTAGGGTCGCTGCATGGCCGATCTCGAGTTCTTCTTCGATGCCGTCTGCCCGTGGGCGTGGGTGACGTCGCGTTGGGTCAAAGAGGTGCAACACCTCCGCGACTACGACGTCACCTGGCGCTTCATCTCGTTGAAGTTCATCAACGAGGACCGTCAGGACGACTGGTACACGCCGAACTACCGGGCCGCGCACATGGCCGGCCTGTACGTGCATCGCGTGGCCGATCAGGTGCGTCTCGACCTCGGCAACGAGGCCGTCGATGCTCTGTACACGGCCACCGGCACGGCCTTCCACCCGGATCAGCGTCGGCCGGAGATCAACGACGACCCGGTGAAGTTCATGGGTGAGGTGCTCGCCGACGCCGGTCTGCCGGCGGTGCTCGCCACCCATGCACTCGACGATTCGCACGATGCGTTCGTGAGGGCCGAGACCGACGCAGCCTTCGCCCGCACCGGCGACGGCGTCGGCACCCCGATCATCACCTTCCACCCCGGAAAACGCCGCGAGGCGAGCTTCTTCGGGCCGGTCATCGCCACCATTCCGCGCGGCGCCGACGCTCTGAAGCTCTGGGACGCCGTCGAGGTCATCGCCACCACCACTGGAATGGCCGAGCTCAAGCGATCGCATCGCGCGAAGCTCGACTTCACCTGAAAGGACGAGGTCACCATGACCAAGCCCCGTCGCACCACTGCACCCTCCAGCCACAAGTACCCGCGCACCGCCCGGCTCAACGAGTCGTTGCGGGAAGTGATCGCGGAAGAACTCATTCGCATCGACGACGAGCGGTTGGCGCTCATCGCGATCACGGCCATCGACGTCGACCCCGAGATGAACCGCGCCATCGTCTACTACGACTCGTTGCTCGGCGAGGACGGCGACGGCGAGATCGGTGCGGCGTTGGCCGATCACCGCGTTCGCATCCAGGCTTCGGTCGGCCGCCAGATCCGATCCAAGAAGACGCCCATCCTCAGCTTCAAGCCCGACGATGCGATCCGCGCCGCGGAACGCATCGAACGGGTGCTGCGCGACAAGGACACCCTTCCCGAGCG
>JANMFL010000207.1:0-12832 GCA_031377945.1 Acidimicrobiaceae bacterium
ACGCTTCGCGCATCAGTTGCTCACCGACCTCCTCGAGGACCAGGGCATCACCCCGGTCCGCAGCGCGTTCGGGATCGAGACGGCCTTCGACTCGTTCGTGGGCACCGAGGGACCGACGATCGCCGTGCTCTGCGAGTACGACGCACTGCCCGGTATCGGACACGCCTGCGGGCACAACATCATCGCCACCGCCGGCCTGGGAGCAGGACTCGCCGCCGCCGTGGTGGCCGGGCAGGCGGGAGGACGCCTGCGGATCATGGGCACCCCGGCGGAGGAGGGTGGCGGCGGCAAGGTGAAGATGGCTCGCGCCGGGGCGTTCGACGGCGTCGATGCAGCGATGATGGTGCATCCGGCCGACGCCGATCTGGTGCGCATGGACTGCATCGCCATTCAGGAGCTCGAGGTCGAGTACCACGGCAAGGCGGCCCACGCCGCGGCAGCACCGTGGGAGGGCCGCAACGCGCTCGATGCCGCCGTGCTCGGCTACATGAACGTCGCCACGCTTCGGCAGCACATTCGACCCAACGAGCGGATCCACGGCATCTTCACCAAGGCCGGTGACAAGCCGAACATCGTGCCTTCCAGCGCGGCAATGGACTGGTACATCCGGTCGGGCACCATCGATTCGTTGCAGCCGCTCACCGAGCGCGTACGGGTGGCCCTCGAGGCCGCGGCCACCGCCTGCGGTTGCACGATGGACCACGCGTGGGTCGGTGAGCGCTACGCCGACATGATCGACAATCAGCCGATGGTGCAGGCGTACGTGCGGAACGCGTCGCGAGTCGGACGAACGGTGCGCGACCCCGCCGAGACGGGCCGCCCCGTGGTGGGCAGCACCGACATGGGCAATGTCAGCTACCTCGTGCCATCGATCCACCCGATGATCAAGGTGGCGCCCGACGGAACCCCCATCCACACGGTCGACTTCGCGTCGTTCGCGGCGAGCCCGGAAGGGGATCGGGCCGTCATCGACGGCGCGAAGGTGATGGCGATGACGGTGGTGGACCTGTGGACGTCGGAGGCCCTGCTCGTCGACGTCAGGGCCCACTTCGACCAGCGACCTCGTGACGTGGTGGTCTACTGATCCGGGATCCCTCGTTGCGCCGGAGGTGCCTCGTAGGATGATCAACCGTGACGGTCTACGTCCCTGAGGAATTCACCCCCGACGAAGAGGACATCCTTCGTCGCTACTTCACGAATCTGGACGGCCCGGTGTTCGCACTGGTCAACCTTCCCGAGGTCGTGAAGGGCGCTCTTTTCGCTCGCTACAGCCGTAGCCCGAAGAGCCTTCGACGGCTGTTCCTCGACGAATTCGTGGGCGATCTCGACATCGCCGGCGATGTGTCGGTCGATGCCACGATCGGCCTCGAACGTGCCGAGGAACTGTACGAGAAGGTGTTCTTCGAGTACGGCGACGACAGCGTCGCACAGCTCGGCGGCGTGCACCTGGCCTGTGAGCAGGCCTCCAACATTCTCACCAAGGTGCTCGAGTGGGGACGGCTGATGAGCTATCTCGAGCAGAGCACCCGGTACATCGCGTACGACTCACGCCTCAGTGGCCGGTACCGGTTCTACCGCGACCCGGCCATCCTCTCGAGCCGCTTCGGCACGCGTTATGTGGGCGACATGGACCGCATGTTCGACAGCTACACCCTGTTGCTCAACCGCGTCACCGACCACGTGCGCGCCACCGTGCCACGCGAGGCAGGCGACAGCGATTTCGTCTACCGCATGGCGACTCGGGCCAAGGCGCTCGACGCGGTACGCGGCGTTCTCCCCGCATCGGCCCTGTCGAATGTGGGCATCTACGGCTCGGGCCAGGCGTTCGAGGCGCTGCTCATCCGCATGCGCGCTCACCCCCTACCGGAAGCCCGCCAGTACGCCGAGTTGATGCTGCAGGAGCTCCGCAAGGTCATTCCCAGCTTCCTGCGCCGGGTGGACATCGCCGAGCGCGGCGGCCGGTGGTCGCACTATCTCGAACAGACACGTGACAACACGTCGGCCCTGGTGCAGTCGTTGTTCAGCGACACCCCGGTCGAGCAGGCACCGTCGGTGGTGCTCGTCGACCACGATCCCGACGCCGAGAACAAGCTGCTCGCCGCGATCTGCTACCCGCTGACGAACCTGCCCGAGACCCAGCTCATGGAGCGGGTGCGAACGCTGGGTCCCACCGAGCGGTCGGCGCTGATCGCCGCCTACGTCGGCGACCGAGAGAACCGCCGCCACCGGCCCGGCCGAGCGTTCGAACGAGTGGACTATCGCTTCGACGTGCTCAGCGACTACGGCGCCTTTCGCGACCTGCAGCGGCACCGAATGCTCACCATCGACTGGCAGTCACTCACGCCGAACCACGGCTACGTGCGGCCCGAGTTGGTGGAGGACGCCGGCGTCGGCGACGTGTTCGACGATGCCATGGCCCGGTCTGCGTCGCTGTACGACGCCCTGAAGGACGAGTTCCCGCAGCAGGCCCAGTACGCGGTCTCGATGGCCTACCGACTTCGCTACTCGATGCAGTTCAACGCCCGCGAGGCGATCCACATGCTCGAGTTGCGTTCCTCGCCGCAGGGTCATCCGTCGTACCGTCGGGTGGTGCTCGAGATGCACCGCCTGATTGCCGAGCAGGCCGGCCACACTGCCGTCGCCGACTCGATGACGCACCTCACGACGGAGGCACCCGAACTCGAGCGGCTCGAGGCGGAACGGCGTGCCGAGGCGCGCCGTGGCCAGCAATGATGTCCTGACCGCTCGTTTCGCAGTGGTTTGCGTCAGTTTCTTCGACACGCTGACATTCGGGTGACAGTTGTCACAAGGACGATGTGCGAAGCATCCGACCACTCGGCCTAGTATCCCCGGCCTCAAGCGGGTGTAGGACGAGGAATCAGGCATGGCAGCAGACGACGACGAGATCATCAACGAGACACCGGACGAGGAGTTCGAGGAGACCGAAGAGGAGATCGACCCCGATCTCGCCGACGTCGACCCCGATGTACTGGACGAGGACGGGCTCGAGGACGATCTGGTCGAGGACGACGAGTTCGCCGACGACGAAGACGCCCTGCTCGTCGATGAAGAAGAAGAGGACGACACCAGCGGCCCGGTCCGCAAGTCGGTGGTCGCGGCCGAAGACGAGGACGAGGACGACGACATGCTCGCCCCCGACGACGTCGAAGCCGACCTCGACACCATCCTCAAGGACCGACTCGTCGCCGAGCAGGACAAGGACGAGAGCGAAGAAGAAGAGCCCGAGGAGCGCGGCGAGACCGCCGACCGCCTGCAGCCCAAGCGGGCCGACGAGCGGCTCTGCCCGACCTGCTTCCTGCTGGTTCGCCAAAGTGCCCCCGGTTGCCCCATCGGCGACGACGAGTGCCCGCTGTTCTCCAAGTGATCCGGGGGACAGGGTGCACGAGTCCGTTCGTCCCCTGACCCTCGCCGACATCGTCGAGGTGACGGCCCTCGAGGCCGAGGCCCGCGCCGCGCTGCTCGAGCAGCGCGGCGGTGTCGCGCTGTTGGGCGAACTGGATCCTGCCGACTGGACGATGGCAGTGGACCATGCCTGGG
Source organism: Acidimicrobiaceae bacterium (assembly GCA_031377945.1). Lineage (GTDB taxonomy): Bacteria > Actinomycetota > Acidimicrobiia > Acidimicrobiales > Ilumatobacteraceae > UBA668. The sequence goes on from JANMFL010000207.1 coordinate 3,559, forward strand.
TGGGCACCATCGACGACGTCGTCGTCGGCTATCTCGAGCTCGAGGTACGTGGTGTGGTGGCCGCCGTCCGACAGGTGTACGTGCACCCCGAAGCCCGCGAGTTGGGCCTCGGCGACGAACTGCTCGCCACGGCCATGGCGGCCGGTCGGGCCGCCGGGTGCACGGTGCTGGAAGGCACAGCGCTCCCCGGCGACCGGAACACGAAGAACCTCTACGAGCGGGCCGGTGTGGTGGCCCGCAAGATCGTGGTCAGCACACCCCTGTGACTACTTGCCCTGCCAGTTCGGCGGGCGCTTCTCGATGAAGGCCGTGAGGCCTTCCTTGGTGTCCTCGCTGGCCATGATGCCGGCGAACTCGGCGTTGGTGAGGTCGATGAGCGTTGCGTCGTCCTCGAACGCAGCGGCGAGCACGACCTTTCGGCTGGCCCACACCGCCAGTGGAGCGCTGGTGCAGATCTTGCCGGCGAGCACGAGCGCCTCCTCGAGGGCCTGGCCAGGCTCGACGAGACGGCTCACGAGGCCGAGGTGGTATGCCCGCTCGCCAGGGATGGGATCGCCCGTGAGAATGGCCTCCATGGCCGCTGCCTGACCGATTGCACGGGGCAGGCGGAACAGTCCACCCGCACCGGCGATGAGGTTGCGCTTCACTTCGGCCAGGCCGAACGACGAGCGCGTGGTGCACACCACGAGATCGGCCGCGAGGACGATCTCGCAGCCACCTGCGGTGGCCAGACCGTCGACGGCGACGATCACCGGCTTCTTGCGGTCGCGGTAGACGAAGCCGGCGAAGCCGCCGCGCTTGGTGGCCAGGCCGCCGGCCTGACCGCTGTTGATCGCCTTCAGGTCGGCACCTGCGCAGAACACCGGCCGCTCCTGACCTTCGGTGTTGGCGGTGATGATGCCCACCCAGATCTCGGGGTCGGCCTCCATCTGGTCGATGGCCGCTTCCATGCCGTTGGCGACGTCGCCGTTGACGGCGTTTCGCGCCTCGGGGCGGTTGAGCGTGATGACCGCGATGCGGCCCTGGGTCTCGTACTTCACGATGTCGGACATGGCGTCGACGGTAGCGGCGCGACCGGTCCGGGAAAGAACCGTGACGTCAGTCGGCGGGGTCGGCGATGGGCTCGTCGGCCAACGGGACTTCGGGCTCGGCGGCCGGTGCCTCAGCCTCGACGGCGGGTGCCTCGGTGGTCTCGGCAGGTGCGGGCGTCTCGGCGGGTGCCTCAGCCTCGACGGCGGGTGCTTCGGTGGTCTCGGCAGGTGCCGGCGTCTCGACCGTCTCCACCTTCTCGATCTTCGGCGCCGGCGCAGCAGCCTTCTTCGGCGGGGCCTTCTTGGCCGGGCCGGGCTTGGTGGGGCGCAACGGCTTGGCCGGCGAGGCCTTGGGGTCCACTTCGATGCCGAACAGCGCCGCCACCTGGGGCAGCAGCGAAGCGAGGCGCTTGACGGTGGCGAGCAGCTCGTCGTTCTCCTGCGCGGGCTTCGCCGAAGGGGTCACCTGGACGCGGACAGGGCTGAACGCCACGGCCTCGAGCACCGCCGACCAACGGTCGGGCAGCGCATCGGTGGTGAGGTTCGCCGTCGCGGCCTCGGCCAGCTTGGCGGCCAACTCTGCAGGGAAGCGGACGCCCGCCTTCGGCGGTTGCGACGAGAGCTTCAGGGCTCGGACCACGCGGCCGACACCGATCGCAGCGTCGATGTCGCCGAACCACAGGTGCAGCTCCTTCTCCTGCTTGGTGACCAGCGCTTGCTTCAACTCGGCAGCGATCTCGCGGGTCGTCTCGTCGCGGGCGACCATGGGGTCCTCCGCGGCAGCGACCACGCTGCGCAGGTCGCGGAGATCGAGTTCCTCGAGGTCCGACTTCGCGGCGTCGGCACGGTCGAGCCACTCGGCGACGCGCAGCTTCGGCTGCAGTTGCTCGGCGATGGCCAACAGACCGGCCGCGGGGATCTCTTCCTTGCCCTCGGCGCGCAGACGAGTGTTCTGCTCGTTCACGGCCAGACGAACGGCAGGAATGCCGCCCTGGAGCACGCGCTCGGCAACGGTGCGCTGCGCTTCGGGCAGCTCGGCCAGGACCGCATTGCGGTGCACGCGACCGGGCTTCAGACGCTTGGCCTTCGGGCGCTGCGGCAGCTCGGGCGGTGCCTGGAAACGGGGCTTGCGGTCGCCGCCAGGACGCGGACCGCGATCCGGCCTCGGGCCGCGGTCGCCATCGCTGCGCGGCGGACGGTCACCACGCGGGGCGCGATCGCCATCGCTGCGCGGCGGACGATCGCCACGTGGGCGGTCCGGTCGATCGCCGCGCGGGCGGTCGCCACGGTCGCGGCGGTCACCGCGGTCACCACGGTCGCCGCGCTCCTTGCGGGCCAGCGTCTGGGTGACGGCCTCGAACGGCTTGTCGCTGGGAATCAGCTCGAGCAAGCCGCTCTTCTCGGTCTTCGCCTTACCGGCGACCACGGACACGATGGTGAGACCATCGAGCTCGGCCTCGGCGTCGGCCTTGAACACCTGACCGACAGCGGCACCCGAGGGAAGGAGCGTGCCGTCGAGCACGCCCTTGGGCTTCTGGGCACCTGCGGCCCTCCACGTCCACGTGCCATCGGGGCGCGTGCTGGTGAGCTCGATTTCAATCCGTCGGGACATAGGACGAACACCGTACCGGCTGGAGAGGCCTTCGGCCTACTGGATGAGATCCGCCCGCTTGCCGATCGCTACCCTCGGCGGGTGCCCATCTACGCGCTCGGCGACCTCGAACCGACCATTCACCCGACGGCGTTCATCCACCCCGAGGCCGTGATCATCGGTGACGTCACCATCGGCGAACTGGCGAGCATCTGGCCGGGAGCGGTGCTGCGCGGCGACGACGGCCACATCCGGGTCGGCGCGCGTACGAGCATCCAGGACAACAGCGTGCTGCACACCACGCCGATGTGGCCCACCGTCGTCGGCGAAGGGTGCACCATCGGGCACATCGTCCACCTGGAGGGCTGCACGGTGGAGGACGGCTGCCTCATCGGCAACGGCAGCATCGTGCTGCATCGGTCCGTGGTGCACACGGGTGCGATCGTCGCCGCGAACTCGGTGGTCCTGAACGACACGGTCGTGCCGGCGGGCGCACTTGCGGTGGGCTCACCGGTCACGATCAAGGAGGGGCGCGCCAACGCCGCACTCATCGCTCAGGCGGAGCAGTCGTACGTGCAGCGTGCTCGAACCTACCCAGCGCTGCTGCGCCGGCTGGACTGATGCGCCAACTCGTCGTCACCGTGTCGTCCGACGAGGTCGAACTCGCCTCCGATCTGCTGTGGAGTCTCGGCGTGGTCGCCGTGGAAGAGCGGGAGGTGGGTCACACGGTCGAGCTGTGGACGTCGCTCGGCGACGACCTGGACTCGGTCGACCTGTCCTGGCCGTGGCGTTTCGTCGAGGTCGACGCAGCGGTCGCCGACACATGGCGCGAGTTCGCGACACCCATCCAGGTCGAGCCCGACCTCGTGGTGGTCCCGGCGTGGGTGGCGTACGAGGCACCGGCCGGAACGACGGTGATCGTCGTCGAGCCAGGGTCGACGTTCGGCATGGGCGACCACCCCACGACTCGACTCACACTCGTCGCCGCTCGCCGGTGGGTTCAGCCCACCTCGAGGGTCCTCGATGTCGGGTGCGGCTCCGGGGTGCTCGCCGTCGGTGCGATGCGGTTCGGAGCGGGCAGCGCAATGGGCATCGACATCGCCCCTGCCGCCGTTCCGGTCACCGAACGCAACGCCGCGGCGAACGGCGTGACGGTGGACGTCAGCACGACGCCGCTCGAGGAGGTCGAAGGCGAGTTCGATCTCGTCCTCGCGAACATCCTGGCGCCGGCCCTGGTCGTCCTCGCGCCGCACCTGCGTCGCGTCATGGCACCCGACGCGACGCTCGTCGTCAGCGGCATCCTTGCCGAGGCGCACGGTCACGTGATCGAGGCGCTGCGACCACTCCGGGTCGTCGCCACCGATCTGCTCGACGGCTGGGCGGCGCTCACGCTCCGCTGACCTGCCGGAACGGGGCACTCGTCGCTCCCCGGCTGACGGCGCCACTGGGCGCGAAACATCCCAAATCTGGGTCACTCCGCGCCCGTGGGTGCGACTCGTCCCAGTAATGGGACGTATCGCGCCCAACCACCTGCCGCCCCGAACGGTTGCTCCGCGACCGAGTGCGGCTGGTCCCGGTCTCGAGCTAGCTCCCGGAGAGCAGGGACTGGATCGTGCTGCGGTAGGGCATGGAGGGGACGGCACCGGGAACCGTCGTGCTCAGCGCGGCCGCCGCCGCAGCGAAGCGCATCGCCGCGGGCAGTTCGTCACCGGCGGCCAGTCGCGCGCACAGCGCGCCCGAGAAGCAGTCGCCAGCGCCGGTGGTGTCGACGGGGGAGACGGTGAACGGTTCGATGTGCGCCACACCGTCGGCGGTGTGCAGGTCGGCTCCATCGGCCCCAAGGGTGACGATGACGGCCTTCGCACCCAGCGAGCGCAGGCGGTCGACGCCGCCGAGCAACTCGACCTCATGTTGGTTCGGTGTCAGCACGTCGCACAGCGCGAGCAGTGAGTCGGGGAGCGCTTTCACCGGCGCCGGGTTCAACACCGTCAACGCGCCCGCCGCGCGTGCCACCGTGAACGCTCGCTCGATGGCAGGCACGGGCACCTCCAACTGCGACAGATACACCGAGGCCTTCGGCACCGAGTCGGCGCTCACGGTGTCGTTGGCGCCGGCCACCACGACGATCGAGTTCTCGCTCTCGGCCGACACGAAGATGAGCGCACGGCCGGACGGTTCGGGCACGGCGTGCACGTGCGCAGTGTCGATGCCATCGTCGTGCATCACGCCGAGCAGCATCTCTCCCGCGTTGTCGTGACCGACGGCGCCGACGAACGACGTGCTCGCACCGGCCCGCGCTGCAGCCACCGCCTGGTTGAGGCCCTTCCCGCCCGGGTACTCGGCGTACGACGTGCCAGGGACGGTCTCACCTGCGCCGGGAAGGCGGTCGACCGTGGCCACCAGGTCGAGGTTCGCGCTGCCGACCACGCACACGTCGAAGCGTGGCACGGCTCAGGCTCGTTCCGGCAGCACCGGCGGGCGGAACACCGGCGGACGTTTGGCCATGAAGGCGGCGACCGCCTCCTTGTGCTCGTCGGTGGTCCAGCACTCGCTGAGCATCGCCATCTCACGTCGCTGTGCGGCCCACAGGTCGGGCTCGGACATGTTCTCGGTGAGCAGTTGCTTCGTCATCCGCAGTTGACGGTCCGGATTGGCGGCGTACGACTGAGCGACCGCGATGGCCCGCTCGAGCAACTCGTCGGGCGCTGCAAGTTGGTCGGCCAGGCCGATCGCGTACGCGTCCGTGCCGCTGACCAGGCGCCCCGACAGGCACAGGTCGCTGGCCCGGCCGAAGCCGACACGCGCAGTCAGCAGCGCCGTGCTGGCCAGTTCCGGCACAAGGCCCATCTTGATGAACGCCATGCCGAACTTCGCGCCCGTGCTGGCGATGATCTGGTCGGCCGGCAGGCACATCGTGGTGCCGATGCCGACCGCAACGCCGTTGACCGCGCACACGATCGGCTTGCTCTGACGCAGGAACCCGACCCAGTCGAGCCCCTTGGGCATGCCGCCCACTCCACCGGCCGTGTCGTTGCCAGGGTCGCTGCCCGAGATGCGGGTCTGGAACGTGGCCTCCATGTCGGCGCCGGCGCAGAAGCCGCGCCCTGCGCCCGTCATCACGATCGCGCCGATGCGCGGGTCGTCGTTCGCGGCGGTGATCGCGTCGACCTGTTCCTCCGCCATCCGCGGGGTCCATGCGTTCAGCTTCTCGGGACGATTCAGGGTGATGATTGCGATGGGGCCTTCGGTGGTGACGGTGATCTGGGTGTGCTCCACGCCGTCACTCTGGCACGGCGCGGAGCACCCATGTCGCAGTGGGACCGCCGAACCGGAGGTCGTCGGCGAGACCCAACCGGTCGCACGCCGTCAGCTGACTCGGGCAGTCGGTGTTGGTCTGCCACCACCGGCGCCGGTCGGCTCCGAAGTCGCCACCGTGCGCCTCGAGCGAAGCGCTCACCAGGAGGTCGTCCGAGATGTCGTGTGCCCAGCCACGCACCACCGTGTCGTGCAGACCGGGCGTGTCGGCGGGTGGTGCGACATCTCGCGTCCTCAACGCGTCGCCCAGAGGGCGCACGTAGATGCAGCCGATGATCGACTCGTCGAGCACCACGCTGTAGGTGAACGCGATGCCGTCTCGGTGCTCGCGATCGTGGCGCTGGAGGTCGAGCAGGTTCTCGGCGATCGAGAAGCTCGGCGTCGGCCAGTCCTGGGCGCTCCATGCTCGCAGCGCGGGGATGTCGCGCATGAGTGCCGCATGGTCCCGCTCGACCACCGCAGGTGTCAGCGGGTGGAATCGGATCACGGTGCCGTGCTCCGCAGTGGGGCGGTGTCGAGACGGTCGAGCGCGGGCAGGTACGTGCGGACCGCATCGGCGCGGAACAGCGTGCACAGGTCTGGCCGGAAGAACCTGGCGCCCTCGCGAACGACGTAGTTGAGAATGAAGAATCGGTACACCTCGGGAAGGAACATCACTTCCTCGTCGCTCATCGGAAACACCTGTCGATACGTCTTCAGGAACTCGAGGAACGTCGGCTCGACCAGCGTGTGCGGTCCGTACGTGAAGCGTGTGCGGTCACCCGTCTTCGACGACACTCGGGAGAGGAAGTAGAAGTCGAGCAACCTCGGCTCGATGCGGAACCAGTCGTAGTCCCAGCGGCTGAACAAGCGGAACGTTCCGTCGGCGGCCGTGTCGACCGAGAAGTTGCCGAGGTTCCAGTCGATGAGCACGGGAATCTTCGACCACTCGTCGTAGCCCGTCGAGATGAGGCGTTCGAGGAAGTGATGGGTGTGCTTCCAGAGCACGCCGATGCTCTCGGGCGGAAGGTCGAAGTTGCGGGGAGCGAACGGGCTCTCGAGCAGGTCGAGCAGATGGATGGCGTCGCTCTTGATCGTCTTCGAGCCCGCAGGGATCTGCGGCGCGAGGTCGGTGCATGCGTGGTGGAACTCGGCGATCTCGGCGGCGAGGTTGCGCACCTGCTCGGTCGAGAGCACGCGGGGGAGCCCGTCTCGGCGTGGTACGTCGTCGTAGAAGACGGCCCACATGTGCTGGTCGTACCAGGTGAACAGCCGGCCGTCCTTGCGCCAGATGTCGGCCAGCATGCCCTTGAAGCGGGTGGTCTGGAGCATGTCAGCACAACGACTGAGGCGGTCGTGGTCCTCGTAGAACAAGAAGTACGAACCGTACGACGACACCTTGCCCACGAGGGTGAAGCCATCGTCGAGGTGCAGTCGGTAGACGCGATTGGTCGAGACGTTCGCGCTCACCTCGTCGACACGGACGAGCGAACGCGGATCTCCGTACGCGGCCCAGGCGGCCGCAATGGCGGTGCGATGCGTCGACGTCTCGATCACGTCCCGGATCGTAGGCGCAGCGGCCTCGCTACGCTCGCTGCCCATGGACGGAACCGCCGTCACGCTCGACGACCTCGATCAGCGGCACCACGAGGTGCTCGCTCGACTGCGCCGCGTGGCACCCGTGGCCTGGGTGCCGGCCGTCGACGGCTGGGTGGTCACATCGAGAGCGCTCGCGGTACAGGTCATGCGCGATGCCGACTGGTTCACGGTGGACGACCCCCGCTTCAGCACCGCCCAAGTGGTGGGGGCGAGCATGCTGTCGCTCGACGGAGCCGAGCACTCGCGACACCGCACACCGTTCGCCGATCCGCTCCGGCCGGGCGAGGCGACCGCTCGCTACGGATCACGCATCGACGACGCAGCGGCGTCACTCGTGGCGGCGCTCGCTCGTCGTGGACGGGCGGAGCTGCGTCGAGATCTCGCCGGACCACTCGCTGTCGCCGTCTCGGCCATGGTGCTCGGGATCGAGCACATTGCGTCAGCGCGGTTGTTGTCGATGTACGACCGAATCGTGGCCGCTGTCGACGACGTCGCGCGCGGCAACCCGGTCAGCGACAATGGCCGGAGGGCCTTCGATGAACTGGCGAACGAGCTCACCGATTCAGCGACGCACCCGGGAACGCTGCTGGCCGAGGTGTCGCAGTCGTTGAGCCCCGCCGAGACCGTGTCGAATGCCGCGGTCTTCCTGTTCGGCGGCATCGAGACCAGCGAGGGCATGACCTCGAACGTGTTGCACCACCTCCTGCGCGACTCGGTCGCATGGGACTCGGTTCGAGCCGACCACGACCTGATCGACGTGGCCGTCGAGGAGTCGCTTCGGCTCGAGCCAGCCGCGGCGCGCGTCGACCGGTACGCGACGGCGGACGTCCAACTCGGCGAGGCCTCGATTCGTCGGGGTGACCTGGTCGTGGTGTCACTCGCGGCTGCGAATCGGGACCCTGACGTGTTCGACCGACCCGACGCGTTCGACCTCGACCGCGACACAACTCGAACCCATGTCGCGTTCGCCCACGGCCCGCATGCCTGTCTTGGCGCCCAACTCGCCCGGATGCAGACACGGTCGGCGGTCCGTGCGGTGGCGACGCAGCTCGCGGGCATCCGACTCGTCGATGCGCCGACGACGTCGGGGTTGATCTTTCGCAAACCGGTCGCGCTGCACGCCACCTGGACATCGAGCCGACGTTGAGCCGAATTGCGCCGACGTTGCGCCGTGGGTGTGGACGCGTCAGCCGACGTTGCGGGCCCTCACCCCGATGGGAGCGATGAGGCGGAAGCCGGCGGCGTGGCGCTCGTCTTCGCTCTCTCCACCCCAGAAACCGTATTCGTGGTTCGAGCGTGCGAACTCACGGCACATGCCGTTGACGGTGCACGAACTGCAGACGGCCTTGGCCGTCGACTCACGACGATCGCGAGCTTGCGGGCGCTCGGCGGGCGGCGGAAAGAACAGGTGCGTCAGACCCTTGCAGGCTGCACTGTTCATCCACCGATCGTCGCTGAAAGTGCGATGAACGACAACATCGACCGCTGCCATGGAACCCCCTCGTCCGACCGGCTGGCGAAATACTTGCTATGAGCAAGTAGCGTTTACTCTACGTCACCGGGGGCATCCTGTCGATAGGTCATGACCTGCGATGACGCGCGAGGTGTTCACACACCGGTCACGTCAGGAGGTGACGAACTCCCGCCGCGAAGTGCTCGACGTCGGCCTCGGTGGTGTCCCACGAGGTCATCCATCGAACCTGGTCGCGGGTGACGTCCCAGTCCCAGAAGAAGCACCACTCGCGCAGCGGTTCGATCG
>JANMFL010000215.1:0-2070 GCA_031377945.1 Acidimicrobiaceae bacterium
CTCGACGAGACCGCCCGTCTGGTCGAAGCGGCGGGCGGTCAGGTGTTGGCGGTCGCCGCCGACGTCACCGATGAAGCCCAGGTGCGCGCCTACGCCGAAGCGGCCGTGGCGCGCTTCGGCGGCATCGACGCGCTGATCAACAATGCCGGTATCGAAGGGCCGGTCATGGCGCTCACCGACACGTCCGTCGAGCAGTTCGACCGAGTGCTCGCCGTGAACGTGCGCGGCGTGTTCCTCGGCATCAAGCACGTCGCACCGGCCATCGAGGCCCGGGGTGGTGGTGCCATCGTGAACGTCGCATCGGTGGCCGGTCTGGGCGGCACGCCCGGGATCGTGGCCTACGGCGCGTCGAAGCACGCCGTGATCGGCATCACCAAGACCGCGGCGATGGAGTTCGCTCCGGCGCAGGTGCGGGTCAACGCGGTCTGTCCCTCGCCGGTGGAGACGCGCATGATGCGTGCCCTCGAGGCGGGCATGAACCCCGACGATCCGGAGGCCGCAAAGGCGATGATCGCGATGTCCATTCCGCTCGGTCGCTACGGCGAGCCCGGCGACATCGCGGCGCTCATGCTCTTCCTCTGCAGCGACGATGCAGCGTTCCTGAGCGGTGCAGCCATCCCCATCGACGGGGCGATGCGCGCCCGCTGAGCGTTCAGTCGCGGTCCTGCCAGGTGCAGACACATGCCTCGTTGCCGTCGGCATCGGCGAGGATCCACCACGATCGGGCGAACTCGTCCGAGACCAGTCGTCCGCCCGCCGCGATGGCTGCGGCCACGCGCTGCTCGGCGATGTCGTGCGGCACGGACACGTCGATGTGGAAGCGCTGGCGCTCGATTCGTGGCTCGTCCATCTGCTGGAACCACACCGAGGCGCCGAAGTGGTCGGGATCCGCCAGGGCGTTCTCGCTGGCCGTCACGTAGCCCAACACGGCTGCCCAGAACGGCAGGATCCGTGACGCGTCCATCGTGTCGATGGCGATCTCGAGTGCCTGTCCGTGCGTGGGCGCCGAGGTGGCGTGCGCGGCGCGGGCGATCGTCGAGATCGTGCGGGCCATGTCCACGTCGCGCGAGGTCAGTGAGGCGGAGTCGTGCGAGCGCATGCTCACCCGAACGCGTCCCGGATACCGAAGGGTCACCTCGGGGTGGTGGTCCGCCTCGTCCGCGGCCTCCCCGACTGCGGCGACGAATGCGCCCGCCGCAGCGAACGAGGTGAAGCCGAACTCGGCGTGCACCGCGCCCAGCACGAAGCGCCAGTCGTCGAGATCAGGAATTGCGCTGAAGTCGGCAGCCGTGATGGCAGACATCGGGGTCAGGACGCCTTCAGCGCGTCGAGGACGCCGGCCCAGCGCTCGGGATCGCTCTTGTACGGGGCGTAGAAGCTGATCCGTTGGATGACGTCGCCGTAACGTCGGTGCAGTTCGGGAGCGACCGTCTCTGGCTGGCCCACCACGGCGAAGGCATCGAGGATCTCGTCGGTGATCAGGTTGCCCATCTCGGCCCACGCGCCCTGCTTGGAGAGCGTGTTCAGCTCGTCCTGCAGTGCGCCCCAGCCGTGGATGTCGAGGACGCCCCGATACGCCGGGGTGCTGCCGTAGAACGCGATCTGTTGACGGGTTCCGGCGACCGCAGCGGCCATCTCCTCCTCGGTATTGCCGGTGACGACGAAGGACGGCCCGATGATCTCGAACCCGTCCATCGTCTTGCCGGCTTTGGCGCGGCCGCGCTCGAGCGCCGGAATGGTGACCTCGCGGAGGTACCGCTCGGTGGTGAAACCGTGGCAGATGAACCCGTCGCACACCTCGCCGGCGACCTCGGTCATCAACGTGCCGACTCCGGCCAGGAAGATCCTCGGCACACCGAAACCGGCCAGGTCGGCGCGATCGGGGGTGAAGAACGGGGTCATCAGGGTGTGCGTGTAGAAGTCGCCGCGGAAGGCCAGCGGCGTGCCGTTCTCCCATGTGTCCCAGATGGCGCGAATGGCCATGATCATTTCGCGCATCCGAGGGGCCGGGTGGCTCCACTCCATGCTGAACCGTTTGGTGATGTGCGGCTTGATCTGGCTGCCGAGCCC
>JANMFL010000298.1:0-2428 GCA_031377945.1 Acidimicrobiaceae bacterium
CAGAGCCACGAGATCATCCGGACCTGGGCCTTCTACACCGTCGCCAAGGCCTGGCTTCACGAAGGCACCATTCCGTGGAAGCGTGTCGCCATCTCGGGCTGGGTTCTCGACCCCGACCGCAAGAAGATGTCGAAGAGCAAGGGCAACGTCGTCACCCCGATGCATCTGCTCGAGCAGTACGGCACCGACGCAATTCGCTACTGGTCCGCCAGCGGACGGCCCGGCGTCGACACTGCACTCGACGAAGGCCAGATGAAGGTCGGTCGCAAGCTGGCCACGAAGCTGCTCAATGCCACCAAGTTCGTGCTCAGCTTCGGCGAGCCTCCCTCCGGCGCAGCGCCCACCGAAGCCATCGACCTCGCCATGCTCGCTCGGCTCGACCAGGTCGTCGCCGACGCCACGGTGGCGTTCGACGGGTTCGACTACGCCCGCGCACTCGAGCTCGTCGAGGGCTTCTTCTGGTGGTTCTGCGACGACTACGTCGAACTGGTGAAGGGACGCGCCTACAACGGCCACGGCGAGGCACCGCGCGACAGCGCGCTGGCCGCGCTGCGCCTCGCGTTGCACGGCATCCACCGCCTCTTCGCTCCGTTCCTGCCCTTCGTGACCGACGAGGTCTGGAGCTGGTGGCAGTCCGGTTCGGTCCACGCACAGCCGTGGCCCGCGGCCGGCGACGGCGGTGACGCCTCGATGCTCGAGCCGGTCGGCGAGGTGTTGGCCGGTATCCGCCGAGCCAAGACCGAGGCCAAGGCCAGCCAGAAGGCAGCCGTGTCACTCGCCGTCATCGCTGGCCCAGAAGCGGTGTTGCCGCTGGTGCAGGCGGCCACATCGGACCTGCGCGACGCCGGAACCATCGCCGAGGTCCAGTGGGTCGAGGCCGACGAACTGTCGGTCGCGGTCACGCTCGCCCCGGTGGAACCCGCCGAGGCCTGACGCCCGTCATTCCTCGCCCGTCACTCCTCGCCCGTCATTCCTCGCCCGTCATTCCTCGCCCGTCATTCCTCGGGGGCCGGGCTGATGGTGTTCACGTGCACCACCGGAGCGGCCAACGACGGCCCCACCAGCGTCCCGGCCTCGAACGCCTGCAGGGCGAGCAGCCTCCAACGGCGCCGGACTCCATCGTGCGCGCCGGCCATGGTGCCCACGACCAAGCGGTAGACCAGACGGTCGTCGGTGACATTGGTGATGCCGATCACTCGCGGCTCGCCGACCAGGTTCGGGGCCGCCTCGGGATCGGCCGAGAGCGCGGCGCACAGCGCCGCACCCTGGGCGTCGAGATCGGCGAGCGAGGTGGACCGCGACACCTCGATGTCGAGCACGGCCATCGAGTCCTTCGACAGATTGGCGACACGAAGCACACCGCCGTGGGGCACATGCCAGATGCCACCCTGACCGTCACGCAGGCGAACCGAGCGCAGGGTGATGCGCTCGACCGTACCGCTGGCATGGCCCACGTCGACCACGTCGCCCACGCCGTACTGGTCCTCGGACAAGACGAACAGACCGCTGATGACGTCGCGAACCAACTGCTGAGCACCGAAGGCGACGGCACCGCCGACGACCGTGGCCGTGGCCACGAAGGCGCCGATGTTGATGCCCAGCTCGCCGATGATGGTGATCACCGCGATGGTCCAGATGACGCCGATCAACGCGCCGCGCATGGCGCCGGCCAAGGCCCGCTGGCGGCCTTCGGCGCGGGCGGGGTCGATTCCCGGCAGCCCGATGGTCCGCTTCACGAAGCGGCGGATGGCGCGTTGGACCAGGAGCGTCAGGAGATAGGCGATCAACAGCGCGAAGGCGATGCGGACCGGAATCCACAGATGTGAGTTCTCGAGCTGCTGCACCCAGTCGGGGGGATCTTCGGCGAACACCGCCCCGACGATAACCGGCTCCGAAGGCGCACTATCCTGTCGACTGCAATGGAGACCCCCACCCCTGAGCAGTCTGCGGCACATTTCCAGCCGCGTCACACCACCGCGCAGAAAGTCGTGCTCGGTGTGAACATCGCGCTCGTCCTCGCGTGCGTCCTCGGAGCGGTCGGCCTGCTGTGGGGTAAACACCAGCTCGACAATCGTCTGCAGACCGCCAAGGTCGACGTCGTCACCAGCCCGCCATCCGTCCCAGCCGCGCAGAGCACGGTGGCCGGGGCCGGCAGCACCACTCCCGGCACGTTCCCCCTTGCTGATCCCGAAGCACAGAACTTCCTCATCACGGGCAGCGACGCCAACGCCTGCGTCACGCCGGGTTCACCATGGGCCAACGCTGCCGACCAGGAGCGTGGCAACATCGGCAACCGCAGCGACACGATCATGGTGCTCCGGGTCGACCCCGTCACCCGTCAGGCTGCGGTGCTGTCGTTTCCCCGCGACCTGTGGGTGAAGATCCCCGGCAAGGCCTAGCAGCGCATCTACACCGCGTACGTGCGCGA
>JANMFL010000094.1:0-21594 GCA_031377945.1 Acidimicrobiaceae bacterium
CCACACCGTCACGTCGAAGCGCAAGCTGCGCCAGCTCATCAACGACGGGGTGGTCGACGGCTGGGACGACCCGCGTCTGCCCACGCTGAAGGCGTTGCGCCGTCGCGGCTACCCGGCGAGCGCGATCACCGACTTCTGCACGTTCATCGGTGTGGCCAAGACGAACAGCCGCCATGCCATCGAGTTGCTCGAGTCGTTCATCCGCAATCAGTTGAACCGCACCGCGCAGCGGCGCATGGCGGTGCTGCGACCGATCAAGCTCGTCATCACCAACTGGCCCGAGGGCCAGGTCGAGCACATGACGCTGCAGAACAACCCCGAGAACGAGGCCGACGGCACCCGCCAGGTGGCGTTCAGCGGCGAACTGTTCATCGAGGCCGACGACTTCAAGGCCGAGGCCCCACCGAAGTACTACCGACTCACCCCCGGCAGTGAAGTGCGCCTGCGCGGCGCGTACTTCGTGCAGTGCACCGGCTTCACCACCGACGCCGACGGCAACGTGACCGAGGTGCTGTGCACGTACGACCCCGCCACCACCGGCGGGCAGGCCCCCGACGGTCGGAAGGTGAAGGCCACCATCCACTGGGTGTCGGCCCACGATGCCGTCGACGCCGAGGTACGGCTGTACGAGCGCCTGTTCACCGCCGAGGTGCCGGGCGAGCGCACGGGTGAGCCGTTCGACGACCTCAACCGCGACTCGAAGGAAGTGGTCGCGGCCAAGGTCGAGTCGGCGTTGGCCGACACGACGCCGGGCCAGGTCGTGCAGTTCGAGCGGCTCGGCTACTTCGCCCACGACCCCGAAGCCAACACCGAGCACGGACTGGTGTTCCACCGCACCGTCGGCCTGAAGGACGAGTGGGCGAACATCCAGAAGCGCCCGAAGTAGCCGTTCGTCCCGCAGAACTCGAATTCTGCGGGACCGTCACCCGCGGCAGGTCGATGAGCGTCCGTCAGGGCATGACTCGAACGCACCGACTCCCCACCGCGCTCGTCCCTGTGGTCGGCCTGCTGGTCGGCGCGGCACTCGGCATCGCCGCACGGGCCTGGATGCGACTGATCGCGACCGACCCGGAGTTCACCTGGAACGGGACCATGTTCATCGTCCTCGGCTTCACCGTGTTCGGCTTCGCGCAGGGCGCCGCCATCGCCACACGCCGGGCGACCGATCGTCGGTGGATGGTGACCGCGGCGCGGGCGTTCGGGTTCGTCGGCACGCTTCCGCTGTTCATGGCAGCGGGTGGGATCATGATGCCCACCGTCATCTGCGGCGGACTCGCTCGACACCGGACGGACTGGCCGACGTGGACACGTACCGTGTTCGTCGTTCTCGGCTCGACGTCGATCGCGTTCGTCGGGCTGCAACTGCACGACGACTGGGGCTGGGGTTGGCGGTGGTGGGCGGGCATGGCCGGACTGTTCGCCGTGTACGGAGCGGTGATCTCACTGGAGCGGGGCTCGATGCCACCGCAGCAGGACGGTTGGCGACTGCCCGGCGTGGTGCGGGTCGTGGCAGTGGTCGTCGGCCTGTTGGCGATGGTGCTACCGGTGGTGGGCGCCGGGCTCGCCTAGCCGGCCGGCTCGTCCGGCGGTGTGGTGCCCGGGGCCGGCTCGATGCGGAGCAACCACGTCCCCGGCGCCAGGTTCGGCGCTCCTCCCTCTCCGGTCGGGGCCGCTCCGATCGAGCTCTCCTCGCGTCGATGGTTGCTCGACAGCAGGCCGCCGATCACCGGCAGCGCCACGACGTTCAGGGCGTGGAGCACCCCCATGATGAGCAGGATCCCGCCCACTCGGGCCACCTCGTGCTTCAGTTGCGCTCCGGTTGAGTCGAGCCACTCGGTCGGAGGCACGAACGTCACGGTGAACAGCACGAACGACGTGAAGATGAGGTAGTAGGCCACGTCGGTGAGCACGAGGTAGCTCTTCCCGGTGCGCGGGTTGGCGCGGAACACGTCGGCCGCGTACGAGCGGCCGAACCGTTTGATGAACGGGCCCAGGCCGATCGCAAGCGCGATCAGGACGATGTTGGTGATCAGTTCGATGACCCACCACGGCATGGTGAACCTCCCGTTGTCGAAGTCGGACAGTACAAGTGCGAGCAGCGCGTTGGCTGCGACGAAGCCGCTGAGACCGGCGGCGAGACGCCAGCGGAAGCCGCGCCGCTCCTTGGCCTCGGCGAGTGAACGATGGACGCGTTCGAACAGGTCGGGGTTCTCGTGGATGTTCGACCGCGCCGCCGCGAACGCCGCGATGACGCGCTCGTCGACCGACTGGCCATTCATGGCTCGACCAGTGACCGGTCGAGTGCAGCGAGCCCGCGCTGCAGGTGGGTCTTCACCGAGTTGGGCGAGAGGCCGAGCGTCGCGGCAATGGCCTCGATGGAGCACTCCTCGAAGTAGCGAAGGGTGATGCAGTCGCGCTGGCGGGTCGGCAGGCGGCGCACCGCCTCGAGCACACGCCGATGCTCCTCGGACTCGACCAACCGATCGACCACATCGACGTCGACGTCGACCTCACGACCGCGCGTGGCCTGATGGCGCAACGACACCAGGCCGCGCCGATTGTGGTCCCTGGCCAGATTGAGCACGATCGATCGCAGGTACGCGGGTGCCTTCGCCGTCGAGTCGATGCGGCCCGCGTGCCGGGCCAGCCGGAGGAACGCCTCCTGCACGATGTCCTCCGCGGCATCGCGGTCGTCGACGAACAACCGCGCCAGGCGGACCAGGGATCGCCCCTCCGATCGGTACAGCTCGATGACCAGGTTCTCGGCGTCGACGCTGATCGTCTCGCCACCGGCACGCGCGTCGGCCACCGTTTGCAGCAGCACCGAGAGCCGGGACGGCGCGGCAGGAACGACGAGCACGCCGCACAGCCTTCCACCTGTCGGATGCATGCCCGGACAGACGTCCACCGCGACCCCGCGGGTGACGTCACCGTGACACGCTCCGTGAGATTCTCCGACGCCCGCGTCACCCGCTGGGGATGAACGAACGTCTGTCCTTCCGATGACGCCACTTCGTACCAGCCACGTTGCGATCGCCCTCATCGCGCTCGCGATGCTTCCCGCAGGCCTGCAGGCCGCGTTCGCCCCCCGATCGTTCTACGACGACTTTCCACTCGGCCGCGGGTGGATCTCCGCCGGCGGCGAGCCGTTCAACGAGCACCTCGTTCGCGATGTCGGCGGGCTGTTCCTGGCGCTCATCGTCGTCACGGTGTGGACCGTGTGGACTCGCGGCTCGGCGGTCGGCGTCGCGCTCGCGTGGCTCGTACAGGGATCACTGCACCTCGTCCATCACGCTCGCCATCTGGACGATCTCGGCACCGCCGACGCGATCGGCGTCGTGGTGACACTGGTGGCCGTTCCGCTGCTCGCCCTCGTCGCGCTCGTCGCGTCCCGTCGCGCCTCGCAAAACTCGAGGTGGGGAGGATCACCAGGAACTTAAGTTCGCGTGGGGAGGGTCAGTCGTCGAGGGGGAAGAAGTGGTCGGTGGTGGTGTCGCGCTTGGCGGTGAACCACCGGCGGCAGCCGGCCTCGTGGAACCAGCGCTCGAGCGTGACGCCCTCGGTGTTGTCCTGCATCCAGGCGTAGTCGACGTTGCGCGCGTCGGCGTCGGTGATGGTGTCGGGCGTGACGGGGAAGACGTTGCCGTACCGGTACTCCTCGAACGGACGTGACCCGCAGTTGGGGCATTCGACCCACAGCATGACTACCTCGTTCCTGCCGAGCTCGGGTCGGCCATCGCAGCCTCGGCAGCGAAGCGCGACAGGGCGAACGGCTCGATGAGCGGCGCAGACCCGGTGGCCAGCAACTGGGCCAACTGCTCGCCGCCGGCAGGGATGGCCTTGAAGCCCCACGTGCCCCAGCCGGTGCTGATCATGAAACCGTCGACCCCGGTGTGCCCGATGATCGGCGAGAAGTCGGTGCTCACGTCGCAGATGCCGGTCCACGAGCGCAGAATGCGCAGCTTGGCCAGGAACGGCAGCATGGTGATCGCCTTCTTCGACACCGACTGCAGGTAGCTGAACGACGTGGCCTGGCGGTAGCTGGCGAAGCGGTCGTACTCGGCGCCCAGCAGCATCTGGCCACGCGGCGTCTGGCTGACGTAGAAGACGAGGTCGTTGCTCGACACCACCGCGGCGAACTCCTGTGCGTAGGCATTGGTGACGAAGGCCTGCAGGGCATGCGTCCGGATGGGCAGGCGGACTCCGGCCCATCCGGCGACGGTGGAGACGCTGCCGCCGACGGCCGAGATGACCGTGCCGGCACTGATGTTGCCGCGGGCCGTCTGCACGCCGACCACGCGGTCGCCGTCCTTGAGCAGCCCGGTGACCGGCGTGTGCTGGAACACGTGCACACCGGCGCGGAGCGCGCCCTGCGCGTATGCCCACACCACGCGGTCGTGCCGGGCGGTGGCGCCCTCGTGGTGGTAGCTGGCACCCTGCACCGGGTAGCGCCCGCCACCCGTGAGGTCGATCTGCGGGCACAGTCGCTTGATCTCGTCGGGCCCGATGTAGTCGGTCTTTGCGCCCATCGCCTGGTTCATCAGCGCACGGGTCTGCTCGGTGCGAGCGGTGCTCACCGAGTGGGCCATCCAGATCTGGCCCTTCTGGTTGTGCATGATCCAGCAGCCGGTCTCGTCCTCGAGCGTCTGGTACATCTCCAGGCTGTGCTGGTAGAAGTTCACGCTCTCGGGGATGCCGTAGTTGCTGCGGATGATGGTGGTGTTGCGGCCCGAGTTGCCCGACCCGATGAACGACGAGTCGAGCACGCAGACGTTGGTGATGCCGTGGCGGGTGGCCAGGTGGTAGGCGGTGGACAGTCCGTGCCCGCCGGCGCCGATGATGACGACGTCGTACGACGACTTCGGCTCACCGGTCTGCCAGGGCAGATCCAGCAGGGTTTCGACGAACTCGTTCATGCAAGGCGCTCTTCCAACTCGTGACGGGCGGCGCACGCCACCAGCAGCAGGGCGGTGCCGTCGGTGTGCAGCACCAACTTCGCGGGCACACCCGCGATCTGGCCCTGCGCCACGCACGGCCGAGCACCCTCGTTGGGCAGCATCCACTCGATGTGGTGGAGTGCGATGTCGGCAGTGCGTTCGGCGGTGAGCGTCGCTCCGGCGAATCCGTGCTCGGGGGTGACGATGGCGTGCGGGTCGGTCGGCACGGTCGGCTCGACCGCACCGATGAGGAACACGTCGTCGGGCGAGATGCGCACGACCCGAGAGCCGGCCGGCCATGGGGTCGCGTCGATCGCGTCGGGGTCGGCGATGATGCGCCAACCGACCATGCTCTCGAAGGTCAACGGTTCACATGCGAGCACGAGCACCCTCCGGGTCGTAGAACGGGACCGGGCTCACCCGGGCATCGCGGCCGTCGATCTGCACCAAGTCGGCGTGCGGCTCGCGCTTCTGCCAACCGAGCAACACGGCGTGGCCGAACAACGGCGAATCCCAACTCGACGTCACGTGGCCGACCACATCGCCTCCCACTCGGATGACGCTGCCCTCCAACGGGGCCGGGCCGTCCATGGTGAAGCCGAACAGTCGGCGCTCGTCGGGCAGGTTCGCCGTGCGGGCGAGCGCCGCACGACCGACGAAATCGGGCTTGTCCATCTTCACGGCCCAGTCCATGTTGATGCGACGCGGCGAGCTGTCGAGCTCGGTGTCCTGACCGACGATGACGTGGCCCTTCTCGAGACGCATCCCGAACAGTGCCTGCAGACCGTGCGGCTTGATGCCGAGCGGTCGACCGAGCTCCATGAGCGCCCGCCACAGTTCGACGGACCGATCGATCTGGTGGTGCAGCTCGTAGCTCGCCTCACCGGTGAACGACAGACGCATCACGTGGCACGGCACACCGGCGACCGTGAGGTGGCGGTGCTGGAGGAACTTGGGCCGGTCCTCGTCGGCCACACCCGCGCGACGCATCAGTTCGCCGGCGAGCGGTCCGGTGACGTTGATCGCACCGTGCGACACGGTGCGGTCGAGCACGTGCACCTTCAGGCCCCAGGTCTCGATCCAGTCGCGCACCCACATCTCTGCGGTGCTCGCACCGCCGGAGGTGAAGGTGAGGAGGAACCGTGTGTCGCCCTCGCGGCAGATCATGCCGTCGTCGAGCACATGACCGCGCTCGTTCAGGTTGATGACGTAACGAGACCGGCCGATCTTGATGTCGTGGACGTTGTTCGGGTAGAGCCGTTCGAGCGCCTCGACCACGTCGGGACCGGACACGAGCATCTTGCCCAACGTGCTGACGTCGCCGAGTGACACGGCTTCACGTGCGGCCCAGTACTCCTCCACGGCGTCGCCGTAGTTCCACGGGCGGAACCAACCTCCGAACTTGTCGAGCGTGGCACCGAGCGCCTCGTGCTCGCCGTGCAGCGGCGTGCGGCGGAACGTGTCGATGTGAGAGCCCGCGGCGGCTTCACCCAGTGTCACCTGGCGTGCCGCAGGGCGGCCGGTGAACGGCCTCGGCTCGACGCCGCTGCGGTCGGCGACGAACGACCGCAGGTGCGGCATGCACATGCCGCCCTGGCACGTGCCGACACCGCAGAGGCTGGCACGCTTCACCAGTTCGAGGTCGCGGAACCCCTTGGCCCACACACCCTCGAGGTCCTCCACCGTCACCTTTCCGCACGTGCAGACGAAACCAGCCGACGGTGCGGGCGGCAGGGCGTGCGACTCGGCGGCGCTGCCGACCACTTCGACGGGGACCATCGGCGCCATGCGGGCGAGCACGTCGCGCGGGGCCGAGCCGAGATCGGCGATCACGCTGTCGCACGCCATGCGCGACCCGTCGGCCAGTTCGGCCTCGCGCACCCGGCCGTCGCCGTGGAGGGCCACGAGTTCGTGCCCCACGGTGATCACGGTGCCGAGATCGATGCCGGCCGCCTGCAGCGCCGCAGCGGCTCGGGGGGTGTAGCTGCCGGCGAGCATGTTGCCGGGGCACACCGGCTGCACCTCCGCGGCGCCGGTGGCGAGCGTGATGTGATGCGCGTGCCAGTGCTCGATGGCGTCGACCCGACGCACCACCAGGCTGGGACCGTCGAACACACCGACGACTTCGTCGCCGTTGGCTGCATCGAACACGACCACCTCGTGACCTGCATCGCGCTGCGCCATCGCGGCGGCGACACCGCTGTCGCCCGCGCCGACGATCACGTGGTCGGCGGTGCGGTGTCGCACCGTGACCTGGCTGTGGTGCTCGGGCCCGCCAGGCGAAGGGTGCGAGCCGTTCGGGTGGCGGCGGACGGTGACGCCCGGTCGAGCGGGTGTCTGGCACGTCCGCACCCACGGGGTGCCGTCGACGATGGCGACGCAGTTCCCGCAGTCGCCGGCCAGGCACAGCGTGCCACCGTGAGCGGGATGCGCTCCGGCACG
Organism: Acidimicrobiaceae bacterium; assembly: GCA_031377945.1. Taxonomy (GTDB): domain Bacteria; phylum Actinomycetota; class Acidimicrobiia; order Acidimicrobiales; family Ilumatobacteraceae; genus UBA668. Next base: position 7,380 of record JANMFL010000094.1, read on the forward strand.
CACGGCCGCCATGGCGAGGCTGTCGCCCGCCTGGTACTCGATGGGCGTGCCGTCGTACACGACCCGGCTCATGCTGTCCCCCACTCGCTCCGATTCATTTCGGGTGACACTATCCCGGAACGATCGTGCGGGGAAACACGACCCGTGCTCGCGCGGGACCGAAGTGCGAGACTGGACGAATGGGCGAATCGGTCAGTCGGCGGGACCTGGTGCGGTGGTCGATGTTCGGTGCAGGGGCGGCTCCCATCGCCGCATTCCTGGCGGCGTGCTCCGAGGACAAAGCCGCCACCGCGAACGCCCGTCCCCGGGGGAGTTCCACCACCGTCGGCACCACCAGCGCCAGCACCAGCACCAGCACCAGCACCAGCACCAGCATGATGCCGGCCACGACGATGCCCGTCGACCCCACGGTGGCGTGGTGGCTGCAGGGCAACTATGCGCCGGTCATGGACGAGGTCACGTCCACCGAGCTCGTGGTGCGCGGCGCCCTCCCGCCCGAGCTGTCGGGCCTGTACGTCAAGAACGGCTCGAACCCTCCTCGCTCGGACTCACCACACTGGTTCTTCGGCGACGGCATGGTGCATGGCGTCAGCCTCTCGAACGGGAAGGCCGAGTGGTACCGCAACCGGTACGTGCAGACCCAGCCGTTCAAGGCCGGTGTCGGCTTCGGCCAGGGCGCACCCGGCGGCGAGGGCAACCAGAGCAACGTCTCCACCATCTGGCACGGCGGACGACTGCTCTCGAGCGGCGAGGTGGGGTACCCGTACGAACTGAACCCCGACGACCTCTCGACCCTGGGTGCCTACACCTTCGACGGCGTGCTGCCCAGCTCGTTCACCGCCCACCCGAAGATGGATCCGAACACGGGCCGCATGCATGCCTTCGGCTACGACTTCAACACCCCATACCTGCGCTACTACATCGTCGAGCAGGACGGCACGATGCGTCACGTCGAGCCGATCGAGATCCCCCGCAGCACGATGATCCACGACTTCCAGATCACGGCCACCGACGCCGTGTTCTGGGACCTGCCCGTGGTGTTCGACCTGGACATGGCGATCAAATGGATCGGCGACCCGGCGAACTACCCGCTCCCCTACGTGTGGAGCCCCGAGGCGGGGGCACGGGTGGGCATCATGCCGCTCGACGGTGGCGCAGAGCAGCTGCAGTGGTTCGACATCGACCCGTGCTACGTGTTCCACAGCGTCAACGCGTTCCGGCGGGGCGACGAGGTGGTGGTCGACGTGTGCCGGATGGACTCGATGTTCGCCGCGAACGGCGAGGGCATCGGCGGTGGCAGCGACCCGGCGCTGGTGCGGTGGACGATGAACACCGCAACCGGGAATGCCACCCAGGACGTCCTGAACGACGAGAGCTCGGGCGACCTCCCCAGCCGCGACCCACGCCGCGTCGGCATCGAGCACCGTTACGGCTATCTCACCGGCACTCGCCCGAACCCCGACACGGTGGAGCTCGGCGACATCATCAAGCACGACTTCACCACCGGCAACCGCGACGTGTGGAACCCGGGCCCCACCCGTCACGCCAGCGAGCCCCTGTTCCTGCCGGGCGATCCCAGCGACATCGCCGACGACGCGGGTTGGCTGCTCAGCTTCGTGCACGACGATGCGGTGAACGAGACCGTGCTCGCCGTGCTCGATGCGACGGCGGTCGGCAAGGGGCCGGTGGCCGAAGTGGTGATGCCGCAGCGCGTGCCGTACGGCTTTCACGCGACCTGGGTGCCCTACCTCACCGCGCCGTGATCAGACAGCGCCCAGTCCGCGAGCGCGCAGCACCCGTCGCTCGAGGCGGCTGAACACCAGCGAGTCGACGAGGACGCCGATGACCAGGATGACGATCATCGTCGCCATCACGCCCTCCGCATCGGACAGTTCACGGGCGAACTGCAATCGTGTGCCGACGGTCTGCGTCCCGGGGATGACCACGAGCAGTTCGCCGGCCATCAGGCTGCGCCAGGCGAATGCCCATCCCTGCTTCAGCCCGGCGACCACCGACGGCATCGCTGCCGGCACCACGAAGTCGCGGTACAGCCCGATGCGAGACGCACCCATGCTGGTGCCGACCCGACGCAGTAGCGGCGGCATCGAGTCGACACCGTGGATGAGGCCGTTGGCGATGGACGGCGCGGCGCCGAGCACGACCACGAAGTAGATGGCCGAGTCGTCGAGTCCGAACAGCAGGATGGCCAACGGGAACCAGGCGATCGACGGCATGGTCTGCAGGCCGGTGATCATCGAGCCGATGGCCGCGCGCACGACCTTCGACGCCGCGACGGCGAGTCCGACGACACTGCCGATGGCGATCGCGATCAGGAAGCCGACGACGGCGCGCTTCATCGTGTGGAACACGGCCTGCCACAGCGTCGTGGTGCCGATGTCGTCCCACAGTCGGGCGAACACGGCGCCCGGCGAGGGCAACAGGTACTCGGGGCGCCACGCGGCCCACACCGCCGCCTGCCACAGGAGCAGCACGAGGCCGATCGCGGCGAGCTTCGGCCACAGGCTGCTCCATGCTCGACGCGCCAGCGGGAGCGTGGTGTCGACGGGAATCTCGAGCCGGTCGAGCCCGGCCAGTTCGTCGTCGATCCGATGCTGATCAACGGGCATGGCGACGCACCTCCGTCCGGAGCAACGCCGTCACTTCCGTGGCGATCGCCGACACCTCCACCGACTCGATGCGCCGCGGCCGCTCGACCACCACCGGGAACTCCTGCACCACACGGCCCGGCCGACTGGACAGCAGGACGATGCGATCGCCGAGCCGCGACGCCTCGCGCACGTTGTGGGTGACGAACAGCACCGTCAATCGGCGTTCGGCGGCGATGCGCTCGATCTCGTCGTGCAGGACGTCGCGGGTGATGGCATCGAGCGCCCCGAAGGGCTCGTCCATCAGCAACACGTCGGCGTCCTGGGCGAGGGCGCGGGCCAACGCAACGCGTTGGCGCATGCCACCCGACAGTTCGTGCGGGGCTGTGTCGGCGAAGTCGGCCAGGTGCACCAATGACAGCAGCTCTCGTGCCCGTTCGCGACGATCGGAGCGCGGCACGCCACGCAGTTTCAGCGCGAGCTCCACGTTCTGGCCGGCCGAGCGCCACGGCAGCAGGGCTGCCTCCTGGAACATCAATGCCGTCCGCCCGGTGACGGTGAGCGCACCAGCAGTGGGTTGATCCAGCCCGGCCACCAACGACAGCAGCGTCGTCTTTCCACAACCGGAGGCGCCGACGAGGCACACGAACTCGCCTTGTTCGACGGCGAGCGAGACCCCGTCGAGCGCGAGCACCGCGGACTCGCCCGTGCCATGACGCTTCGAGACCTGCTGCAGCACGACGGCCGCCGGACGTGGCGACGCCGTCCCCGGAGGGGCAGCCAGGCCGACGTGGGACTGAAGTGCGCTCACAGCCCCGCCACCCCGGGCTCGCCCCGAGCGGCGAGCACCTCGTTCAGGAGCGTCAGGTCGTGGATGCCCTTCAGCTCCACCGGGCCGAGCAGACCCACGTCGATCGCGTCGTCGGCCGACGTCTGCAAGGACGCCGCGATCGGGTCGAGCGTGAACGTCAGGTTGGCGAAGGTCGTCGCCACCAGCTCCACGGTCGGCGCCTTGCCGGTGATCTCGCCGATCTGGGCGACCACGTCGGCCTGCGCCTTGGTCGGATCGGCGGCGATGGTGTCGATCGCTGCGGCGAGCCCTTCGATGATGGCCTTCACCGTCTCAGGGTGTTCGTCCAGGAAGGCGGTCCGCACGATCAGGTGTGTGGTGACGAACTCGCCGCCGGTGTCGCCCCACAGGTCGCGCTCGTTCACCAGCACCCTGGCTCGCCCTTCGTCGATGAGGCGGGTGGCCCACGGCTCGGGGACCCACGCCCCGTCGATGTCGCCGGCGATGAACGACTCGAGCGTCGTCGAGTTCTTCTGCGGGATGATCGTGACATCGCCGCCGCCCGCGGGAGTGGTCTCGAAGCCCTGATCCTTCAGCCAGGCGCGCAGTGCGACGTCCTGGGTGTTGCCCAGCGAGGGGGAGGCGATCGTCGTGCCCTTCAGATCCGCTGCCGAAGTGATGTCGGGCCCGACGACGAGGGAGGCACCGCCGGAGGTGCTGCCGGCGACGATGCGGATGGCCTCGCCGTTGCTCTTCGCCCACGCGTTGATGGCCGGGTTCGGGCCGATGAACGTGAGGTCCAACGAACCCGCGAGCAGCGCCTCGGCCGCCTCGGTGCCCGCATCGAAGCTGAACGTCTCGACGGTGGTGTCTCCGAGTGCTGCAGCGAAGGTGCCCTCGGCGACGCCGACGAGGGCCGGTGCGTGGGTGACGTTCGGGAAGAAGCCGAGCTTGACCGAGGAGGGCGGTGCCGACGCGGGTGTGTCGGAGTTGCCACAGGCGGACAGGGCCAGCGCTGCGGCCAGGAGCACCAGCGACCGCCGTGATCGGTGCCGCCAGCGCGCGTTTCGGGCCATTGTTGACATGGTTGGTCATGATTGCTGACAAACCCGATCAACACAACCTCCTTTTTCAGATTGTGAAAAGATGACTCCATCTATGGACAATTCCATCCCGACCCGATACCGTGACGCCGTGCACGCAACCGTCGATGTCTCCTCCGCCGGGATCAGCCGTGTGGCCACGCGCCGCAGGGACATCCCGCTGGCTGCGGTCCGCCGGGTTCACGTGTTCATCGACGCCAACGGCGACGATGGCATCGTCGTTCGCAGCACCGTCTTCCGGTACGTCTTCGTGTCGCGAGCGCAACTCGCCGACCCGAACACACGATCCGGTCTACGACACCTCGTCGATCAGGTGCGCTCGTTCGCCCAGGTCGATGCCGACGTGCATCACCTGCTCGCTGCCGCCTGACGGTGCGGGCCACGATCGGCCCCAGATGACACACTGGCTGCATGTCGAGCAGCGGCGAGGCCAGCGAGACGCGTCCCGGCACTCAAGCCGTCGACCGCGCCCTCGCGATCCTCGCCTGCTTCCGAAACGACGCCCGACCGCTCGGCATCTCCGACATCGCACGTACCGTGGGCCTGAACGTCAGCACGGCACACCGCCTGATGCGCGCACTCGTCACTGCCGGCTACATGCAGCAGGATCCGGTGACCGAGCGATATCACCTCGGCATCGAGGTCGCTGTGCTCGGTCAGCGGGCACTCGAGCAAGCCGGTTACCACCTCGCCCGACCGATCCTCGTCCGCCTCGCCCACGACACCGGCGAGTCGGCCAGTCTCGGCGTGCGCAGGAACAGCGAGGTCGTCGTCATCGAGCGAGCCGCGTCCTCGCAGCCGCTCCGTTTCGACCATCCTTCCGGCGCGGAGATCGACCTGCACACGTCAGGGATGGGCAAGGTGCTCCTGGCGTTCTCGGGGTACTCGCCGCCCACCACGGTGGGCCAACTCCGTTCACTTCCCCGCTACACCGAACACACGATCTGCGACCGCGACGAGTTGGTCCGAGTCCTGCTCGACGCGCGGGCCAACGGGTACGCGACCAATCTCGAGGAGCGACACCTCGGTGCGTGCGGGGTGGGGGCGCCGGTGCTGGGCCCGTCGGGCGTCGCCACTGCGGCGGTGGGAGTGCAGGGGCCCGCGGTTCGCATGACCGCGGCACGCCTGACCGAGATCGCGCCGCTCGTGCGCGCCGCGGCCGACGAGATCGCCGCACTCGCCCTTCACCTCTGATCGCCGAGCACGCAGTTGCTCGACGACGCACGCGGTCGCACACGGCATGAGCGGAGTCGTCCTCATCACAGGAGCGGGAATGGAACCGCGGCGACCACTGTTTGCACCCGCAACTGTTCCCCCCGTCAGGAGACCCCATGTCCACTCCCGTCCGCTTCTGGGTCGATCCGCTGTGCCCCTTCTGCTGGGCCACTGCGCAATGGATCCGTGGAATCGCTCCCGAGCGCGACCTCGAGATCAGCTGGCAGCCCATCAGCCTGCTGGTGAAGAACGAGTTGCAGTCCGACAGCCCGTGGTACCCGGTCGCCAAGTGGAGCTACGGCCTGCTCCGCGTCCTCGAGAAGGTTCGCGCCGAGGAGGGCGAGGCGGCGGTGGGTGCCCTGTACCTCGAGTACGGCCGCCGCATCCACCATGACGGCGAGAACCAGTGGGACGTCGCGCTCGCCCTGAAGGCCGCCGACCTCGACGAGGCGTATGCCGCGGCGTTCGACGACGAGTCGCTCGACGAGGAGCTGCTGCGACGCCATCACGAGGCACTCGCACTCGTGGGTAACGACGTCGGCACCCCGATCATCGGCATCCCCGGTCGAGACGGCCAGGAGGCGGCGGTGTTCGGACCGGTCATCAGCGCAATTCCAGGGCACGACGACGCACTCGCCCTGTGGGACGCGTCGGTGACGCTCGCGCGCATCCCCGAGTTCTTCGAACTGAAGCGGTCGCGCAACGGCGCACCCGACCCCGGCCCGCGCCCCTGACGCAAGGCCCGCTTCGGCTTCTGGGGCTGAACCGTTCCGAATCAGCTTCTGGGGCTGGATCGTCTCGGAATCCGAGACGATCCAGCCCCAGGTCGAAGGCGGGACACTCCCCAGGAAGTTTTCGCTCACCAGCCGTGACCACCCTTGCGCCGAGAGCGCCATCTCGGGCGCTCGGCACTCCCTCGGGCGCGCGCTCGAACTGGGCAGGTGAAAACGACACTGGCTGTCGTTTTGGCACGGACGTGCGGGCCATTGCTGTCGAGGCCCTCGGAAGGATGAAGGCAACAGAGGCACGCCACGACCTCGAGCATCTCCTCGACGACTCGAATCCGAGACTTCGAGCCACCGCAAAGGCAGCCATCTCACGACTGTGACCCGCCCAGAGCTGCCGATGTGCGTGGCTGCGAACGGCCGCTATCCAGGACGTCGTATCCCGGACTCACGGGTCCGGCGCACTACCGAATCGGTCGCGGTGCCGTGAGGGTCAGGCGTCGACGGTGAGGCGCTGGACGGCTTCGACGACAGCGTCGTCGACCGTCACGGTGCCGCCGTCGATGGCGCGGGCGAGGTCGACCTTCATTTCGCTCTCCCAGAACCGATCGAGGTGGTACGCCGTCGCCGCCACTGCATCGGCGTGCGGGTCGGCGGCCATCTGTCGCGCGATCTGGTTGGCCATGCGCACCAGCGCTCCGAGGCGATGTTCGGGATGCTCGATCTCGACGGTCGCGGCCGAGCCGCCCGGCATCACCTGCACCGCGGTCACCTTGTACTCCGGGCAGTTGGTGGCCCAGTCGCTGTTCTCCGTGGTGACCACGTTGGCGCCGCTGACCGGGTGATGGAACGTGGTGTACACCACGCCCTGCGCCATTCGATCGTTCACCTGGGCGTGCAACGTCGTGGTGCCCACACGGCTGGCCAACGTGACCAGATCGCCGGTGCGGATGCCGCGCTCCTCGGCGTCGGCAGGGTGGATCTCGAGGATGTCCTCGCCGTGCCAACGGTTGTTCTCGGTGCGACGCGTCTGCGCCCCCACGTTGTACTGGCTGAGGATGCGACCCGTGGTGAGCAGCAGCGGGAAGCGGCGGGTGCTCTTCTCCTCCGTGGGCACGTACGGGGTGACGCTGAAGCGGCCGAGACCGCGAACGAACGTGCCCTCGTGCATGATCGGCGTGCCCGTCGGCCTGGCGTCGTTGCACGGCCACTGCAGGCTGCCCACCTCGTCGAGTTTGGCGAAGCTCACGCCCGCGAACGTCGGTGTGAGGCGGGCGATCTCGTCCATGATCTCGGCGGCGTCGTTGTAGTGCATGGGGTGACCCATCGCGGCCGCCAGTTCGCTGACCACCTGCCACTCCTGCTTGCCGGTCTTGGCTCGCATGGCCGGCCGAACGCGATTGATGCGCCGTTCGGCGTTGGTGAACGTGCCGTCCTTCTCGAGGAACGACGTGCCGGGCAGGAACACATGCGCGACCTTGGCGGTCTCGTTGACGAACAGGTCCTGCACCACGAGCAGTTCCAGCGACGTGAGTGCGGCCATGACGTGCACGGTGTTCGGGTCGCTCTGGGCGATGTCCTCGCCCTGCACGAACAGCCCCTTGAAGTGGCCGTCGATGGCGGCGTCGAACATGTTCGGGATGCGCAGGCCGGGCTCGGGCTGAATGGTGACACCCCACAGCCCTTCGAACAGGGCGCGGGTGGTGGGGTCGCTGACGTGGCGATAGCCCGACAGTTCGTGCGGGAACGAACCCATGTCGCACGAGCCCTGCACGTTGTTCTGGCCGCGCAGCGGGTTCACGCCGACACCGTCGCGACCGAGGTTGCCGGTGGCCATGGCCAGGTTGGCCATGCCCATCACCATCGTCGAACCCTGGCTGTGTTCGGTCACGCCGAGGCCGTAGTAGATGGCGCCGTTCCTGGCGCCGGCGAACAGACGGGCCGCAGCGCGCAGCTCGTCGGCGGGCACGTCGGTGTGGGCCTCCATCGCCTCGGGACTGTTCTCGGGCTGGGCGACGAATGCTGCCCAGTTGGCGAACTCGGCCGGATCGCACCGCTCGCGGACGAACTCGTGGTCGACGAGGTCCTCGGTGACCACGACGTGCGCCAGCGCATTGACGATCGCGACGTTGGTGCCGGGCCGCAACTGCAGGTGATGGGCCGCCCGAATGTGAGCCGTCTTCACCAGGTCGATGCGCCGCGGGTCGACGATCACGATCTCAGCACCGTCGCGGAGCCGCTTCTTCATCCGTGACGCGAACACCGGGTGGGCGTCGGTGGGGTTGGCACCGATGAGCAGGATGACGTCGGACATCTCGACCGACTTGAAGTCCTGGGTTCCGGCCGAGGTGCCGAACGCCTGCGACAACCCGAACCCGGTCGGCGAGTGGCACACCCGCGCACAGGTGTCGACGTTGTTGTTGCCGAACGCCGTGCGGATCATCTTCTGGACGGCGAAGACCTCTTCGTTGGTCGTACGCGACGAGGTGATGCCTCCGATGGCCCCCTGGCCGTGACGGGCCTGGATGTCCTTGAGGCGAGCCGCGGTGTACGAGATGGCCTCTTCCCAGGTCACGACGGTCCACTCGTCGGTGATCTTCTCGCGGATCATCGGCTGCAATTGACGGTCCTGGTGGGTGGCGTAGCCCCAGGCGAAACGGCCCTTCACGCACGAGTGGCCCTCGTTGGCGCCGCCGTCCTTGTACGGCGTCATGCGGACGACTTCTTCGCCCTGCATCTCGGCCTTGAACGAGCAGCCGACACCGCAATATGCACAGGTGGTGAGCACCGTGCGACGCGGCTGGCCCATCTCGATGACCGAGTTCTCGGTGAGTGTGGCCGTGGGGCACACCTGCACACACGCGCCGCAGCTCACGCAGTCGCTGTCGAAGAACGAACCCTTGAAGCCGGCCGCGACCCTGGACCCGAAGCCACGGCCCTCGATCGTGAGCGCGAACGTGCCTTGAACTTCCTCACACGCGCGTACGCAGCGCGAACAGACGATGCACTTCGACGACTCGAACGTGAAGTAGGGGTTCGACGTGTCCTTGCCGAGGTCGAGGTGGTTGTCGCCCTCGTAGCCGTAACGGACCTCACGCAGGCCGACGGCACCCGACATGTCTTGCAGTTCGCAGTCGCCGTTCGCCGCACAGGTGAGGCAGTCGAGCGGGTGGTCGCTGATGTACAGCTCCATCACCCCGCGGCGCAGCTTCTCGAGCTTCGGCGACTGCGTCGTGACGTGCATGCCCGGAGCGACCGGCGTGGTGCACGAGGCCGGGGTGCCCTTGCGACCGTCGATCTCGACGAGGCAGAGACGGCACGAGCCGAAGGGATCGAGGCGATCGGTCGCGCACAGCTTGGGGATGTCGACGCCGCACACTGCAGCGGCGCGCATGACCGACGTCCCCTCGGGCACGACGACGGTCTGCCCGTCGATGGTGACCTCGACGGTGTCGGGTGCTGGCGTGCGACTGCGATCCGCCGGCGGGGTGCCGAGGTCGTGATCGTCGAACAGCACGTTCAAGCTGAGCGTCATGCGCTGGCTCCGTTCACGGAAATGGGAGTCGGGAAGAAGTCGTCGGTGAAGTGCGTCAGCGCGCTGCGAACCGGGAGCGGCGTGAAGCCACCCATGGCGCACAGCGAGGCATCGGCCATCACTTCGCACAGATCGACGAGCGTCTCGATGTTCGCGTTGCGGTCGATGCCAGCCGTGATCTTGTCGATGAGTTCGACGCCGCGGGTGCTGCCGATGCGACACGGGGTGCACTTGCCACAGGACTCGGCAGCGCAGAACTCCATCGCGAAACGCGCCATCGCAGCCATGTTCACGGTGTCGTCGAACACCACCATGCTGCCGTGGCCGAGCAACGCTCCGGCGGCATTGAAGGCCTCGTAGTCGACCGGAAGATCCATCTGTTCAGGCGACAGGTACGCGCCGAGCGGACCACCGACCTGCACGGTGCGCAGCGGCCGACCGCTCGCCGTGCCGCCGCCCCACTCCTCGACGATCTCGCGAACCGTCACGCCGAACGGCACTTCGACGATGCCGCCGCGAGCCACGTTGCCCGCGAGTTGCACCACCTGCGTGCCGCGGCTGCGGCCGTGGCCGATCGACTGGTACGCACCGGCCCCATCGGCCAGCACCGTGGGGAGCGCGGCGAGGCTGAGCACGTTGTTGATGACGGTGGGCTTGCCCCACAGACCTTCGATGGCCGGCAACGGCGGCTTGGCGCGCACGATGCCGCGCCGGCCTTCGATGCTCTCCATCAGCGCCGTCTCCTCGCCGCAGATGTAGGCGCCGGCACCGATGCGGACGTGGAGACGGAAGGCGAGATCGCTGCCCAGGATGCCGGAACCGGGCGTTCCGTCGGCGGGCGAGCTGGGCGACGTCAGCCAGCCGAGCGTCTCGGCGGTGGCGATGGCCGATCGCATGGTCGCGATTGCGTCGGGGTACTCGCTGCGGATGTAGATGTATCCGTCGGTGGCACCGACGGCGACGCCGGCGATGGCCATGCCCTCGACGAGCAGGAACGGATCGCCTTCCATCAACATGCGGTCGGCGAAGCTGCCGCTGTCGCCTTCGTCGGCATTGCACACGACGAACTTCTGGTCGCTCGTCGTGTCGAGCACCGTGCGCAACTTGATGCCGCTGGGGAACGCTGCGCCGCCACGACCACGCAGGCCGCTGTCGGTGATCTCGGTGACGATGTCGGCCGGCGCCATCGCCAGGGCCCGACGGAGGCCCGTCAACCCACCATGGGCGACGAAGTCGTCGGGGTCGCGCGGATCGATGACGCCGACCCGGGCGAAGGTGACGCGCTGCTGGCCCTGCAACCACGGCAGATCGTCGGCCACGCCGAGGCGCGACGGGTGCTCGCCGCCCGACAACGCTCCGGCAGCGATGAGCCCGGCGACGTCGGATGCCCCGACGTTCCCGTAAGCGATTCGACCCTGCGGGGTGGCGACCTCGACGAGGGGCTCGAGCCAGAGCATGCCGCGCGAACCGTTGCGCACCACGCGGACACCCGGCTCTGCGGCAAATGCCGATGCGACGTCGTCGGCGCCAGCGGCGCGCGCTGCGGCGTCGGCGGGCACGAAGACGATGACGTCGTCGCCGCCGGAGGCAGGCGCGGGCGGCACGACCTGTGTGGGCTCGCGCCGGCCGACGCTGGTGATGATCGTGCCGAGGTCATCGGGGGTGACGCCCACGAACAACTGGTCACCGGAGGCGACGGCCGGCCCCTGGGCGCACAGGCCGAGGCAGAACACTTCCTCGATCTCCACGGGCTGACCTTCGGCGGCGTCGATGGCCGCCTGATGGAGCACCCCGCCACCTCGCGCCAGGCACGCCTCGGCGCGGCAGACGAGCACCGCCGGCCCTGCGGGCGGGGTGGTGCGGAAGTCCTTGTAGAACGTGATCACGCCGTGCACCTCGGCCACCGACAGGTTGAACGTGTCGGCCAGCAGCGGAATGTGGCGGGGGTCGATGTACCCGGCGTGGTGCTGCACCGCATGCAGGGCGGGCATCAGGCCGCCCGGCCATGCCGTGAATTCCTGCACGATGGGCGCGATGTCAGAGGTGTGATCCGGGGTGCTCACTCTGCCCACTGTAGGGCAGACGCAGGAGTGATGCGACCCCCGTCACACCCTTTCCTCGCACGACCGTTCCGTGAATTTCACGATGCGGAACGGCGGGTGCGGGTGCCCGGTCGACGGGTGGCATCGCTGAACCGTCGCCCTTCGAAGTAGCCGGGGTTGGTGTCGGGCCTGCCCGACCGGCGAGCCCATCGCCAGGTCAGCGACACCCGCGGATTCGACGTCTCGCATGCCGGCACGCCGTGCAGCCAGTCGCGTTGGCAGGCACCACCCATCACCAGCAGGTCACCCTCCCCCGGCATCAGGACCAGGTCGTCGGGGTCGTGCCCGGCGGGAACCCGCTGGGCGAGCGAGTCGACCCACTTCGCCCGCGGCCTGATGACGAAGGGTCGGCGTTGACCGAGCACCACGATGGCGACGCGGGTGTCGTCGAGCCAGCGCATCTCGCGGTCGCTGTGCAGTCCCTGGAAGTCGGTGCCGTTGCGGTACTGGATGGCTGCCACACCCTCGAACGGCACGCGGTACGTGGCCTGCAGGTGCAGATCCGTCTGGCGCAGCAGCGCCCGGCTGTCGGGACGCAGTCCGGCGCTGAGCCGCTGTTCAGGGACGTACTTGTCGTACCGCAGCGTCTCGTTCTGACCCCACGACACGGTGGCGAGCACCTCGTCGAGCGCCGCGATCGCGTCCTTCACGAACCCGTCGACCACGTCGACCCACGAACCAGCATCCAGATCGATACGGCGCGCGGGCGCACGGCGGTCGATGGCGAGTTCGGTCGGGTCGGTCACACGTCCAGTGTCGCGGATGCGGCCGGGTCCGCACTCGCCGCGGCACGAGCCGCCTCGAGGTGTTCGGTGGTGAGCAGCCTGCGCACGAAGAAGAACAACACTGCGTGGATCGCACCGTCGACGAACCACACCAGCCGCAGCGACATCTCGTTACTGACGAAGTGCCTGGAAACGACGACGATGAGACCGCCCAGCGCGGCGCCGATGGGCATCATTCCCCAGCCGAAGAACCGGTACACACTGTTCACCCGACCGAGCAGATGCGAAGGAATCACCATCTGGCGGAAGCTGACCGTGATGACGTTCCAGGTCGTCGACAGCATCGAGCCCATCGCGAACACGACAGCGACGAACACCCACGACGATGCCAGACCGACCAGGAACTGGGTGACGGCGAACGTCCCGACGGCGAGCGCCAGGCACGGCCCGCTCCCCAACCGCTTGGACAGCCACGGCGCGGTGTACCCGCCCAGGATGGCACCGATCGCGAAGCCGAATCCCATGAGTGTGAACGTCAACGGACCGATGCCGAGCACGTCCTGTGAGAACAGCACGAACATCGCTCCGCTCAGGTTGCTGGCAAGGTTCATCACCCCCAGCGAGATGGCCATCGTGCGCAGGAGCGGATTGCGCCACAGCCAGGCGAAGCCCTCCTTCAGCTCGGTCTTCCAGGGGGGCCGCGTCGCCTCGCCGTCGGGGTGCTCGGCTCGGAACGTGCCGGGGATTGCAGCAACGAGTGCAGCGGCAGCGACGAACGAACCGGCATCGACGAAGAACGGAATGGAGAACGCAGCGACGAGCAGCAGCGATCCGAGCGGAGGTCCGATGAACGTGTTGGCGACCGATTCGATGCTCCAGATGCGGCCGTTGGCGTGCTCGAGGTGCTCGCGCTGCACGATCGACGGCAGGAACGTCTGGTTGCTGTTGTCGCGGAGCACCTCGGCGCATCCGAGCAGCAGCGTCGCGAGCAGCAGCAGACCGTAGAGACCCGAGTTCGTGCCGACCACGTCGGTCAGCGCGTCGGGTGCGGGCAGCGAGTCCTGCTCGAGCAGCACGGCGACCGCGATGAGCAGTGTGAAGACGAAGCGCAGCGAGTCCATCGCCACCATCGCCCGTTTGCGGTCGACCCGGTCGGTGATCACACCGGCCGGCAGGGTGAACACCAGCCACGGCAACCGCTGCGCGACGGCGACCAGCGCGATCAGCAACGGATTCCGAGTGATCGCCGTGGCGAGCCACGGGTAGGCGATGGCCGACATGCCGTCGCCGATGTTCGACAAGGCCGTGGCCCAGTACACCTTGCGGTAGTTCGCACCGAGACGCAGTCGCTCACGAGCCATGACGAGACCCCTTCTCCTCGCTGGTCTTCGGGCTGGTCTTCGGGCTGGTCTTC
>JANMFL010000325.1:0-7906 GCA_031377945.1 Acidimicrobiaceae bacterium
ATCGACCGGGGCCGGTGACGGGGTTGTTGACGGCAACGGCGACGGATCGAGCGTCATCGGATGTACGTCTCCGCGAACGCGTGCGCGAACTCCACCGACGCAGGGTGCGGCGCAGCGGCGCCGGGCACGGCGATCCACGTCGCCCCGACCTCGTGCAGTCGGCCGATTGCGTCGCGATGACGTTCGACGTCGTGCCCCCTGTCGTGGCTGACACTGTGGATCGTCGGGTCGTTGTACGCGCAGGTGATGTCGATGTCGGCGAAGCGCTCGCCGGCCATCTCGCGGAGCGTCGCGAGTCGGGCGACGAGGTCGTCGACCGAGCTGACCTCGGGCGACCGAACCGTGGAGAACATCGCCGCCGGGCCGCTCAACGGCATCCAACCCTGGGCGCGCCGCGCGACGCGACGCAGCGTGACCGACGCGTTGCCACCGATCCAGATCGGGATCGGTTGTTGCACCGGTTGCGGCCGACCGATCGTGCCGCGACAGCTGAAGTGCTTGCCGTCGTAGTCGAACGGCTGGCCCGACCAGTGCAGTGGCAGCACGTCGAGCGCCTCGTCGAACAGTTCGTTGCGTTCGTCGAAGTCGACGCCCAACGCGAAGAACTCGGCCTTGAGGTAGCCGGCGCCGACACCGAGGATGAAGCGGCCGTTGGAAAGCTTGTCGACGGTGGCAGCGGACTTCGCCAGCAGCACCGGATTGCGGTACGGCAGCACCGACAGGTAGGTCAGCAGGCGCAGCCGCGTGGTGACCGCGGCGACGTGGGCAAGGGCGATGAACGGGTCGAGGCTCTGGTGGCCGCCGGCGTCGAGCCACTTCCCAGTGGGAGCGGGATGCTCGGTGAACGCAAAACCGTGCCAGCCCGCGGCCTCCGTCGCCATCGCCAGTTCGGCTACCGGGCCGGCATCGAGCATGTCGCCGTCGACGCCGTGGTGATCGGGGTACTGGAAGATGAACTGCAGCGGCGGGCGCACATCGTCAAACCTAGACGGCGGACGGAGTCGACAGATGTGTCAAGTTGGCGATTTACCATCGCCAGCGGCCGAGCGTTGGATTCGTCCACGGGCGAGTCGTGAACCTAACGTCCGCGTGCATGTCGACCGTCGCGCAGATCCCGTTCGTCGAGTACCTCGTGCTCGATGACGGCGCCCCCCATCTCGTCGCCCACGAGTGCACGTCGTGCGGCGCCCGCTTCTTCGATCGCCGCAATGCGTGCGCCGGTTGCTTCGCCGACGAGTTCCGCACGGTCTCCATCGCCACCGAGGGCGAGGTGCGCGCGTTCACGATCGTCGCATTCGCCGCTCCGGGTGTGCCGGTGCCGTTCGTCGCCGCGGTCATCGACTGCGGTGGCACCAGCGTGCGCGGCAACATCATCAACTGCGAGCCCTCGCCCGAGGTCGTCAGCCTCGGTATGCCGGTGCGGCTGGCCACGTACGTTCTCGGCGCCGACGACAACGGTGTCGACGCCATCGGCTTCGGCTTCGAGCCTGCGAACTGAACAGGAGACCTCACATGAGCGACGACATCTGGATCCTCGGCATCACGATGACCAAGTTCGGGAAGCATCCCGACAAGGACACCATCGACCTGGCCTCCGAAGCCGCCATGGGCGCGCTCCGCGACGGTGGCGTCACCATGAAGGACATCGGTCTGCTCGCGGCCGGTTGCCTCATGCAGTCCAATGCCGGTATCGGGCAGCAGCTGCAGAAGCAGATCGGCCAGACCGGCATCCCCGTCTACAACGTGGCCAACGCGTGCGCCACCGGCGCCACCGCGCTGCGCACGGCGATCATGGCCGTGAAGTCGGGCGAGATCGACATGGGCCTGGCCGTCGGCGTCGAGAAGCTCGCCGGTGCAGGCCTGCTCGGTTCCGGCGGTGCCCCGAAGAGCGACAAGAAGGAATGGGCGCCCTCGGGTCGCTACGGTGCGGTCACCAACACCGACGGTCGCATCGGCACCGCGAGCATGCCGGGCGTGTTCGCCCAAGTTGGCATGGAATACGGCCACAAGTACGGCGGCACCAGCTTCGAGCTGTTCGCCAAGATCGCCGAGAAGAACCACGCGCACAGCACGCTCAACCCGCTCGCCGCGTACACCAAGCGGATGACGCTGGAAGAGATCATGAACGACGTCATGATCGCCTACCCGAACACGCGCAGCATGTGCTCGGCGAACTGCGACGGTGCGGCCGCAGCCGTAGTGGTCAGTGACGCCAAGCTGAAGACGTTGTCGCTCGAGCAGCAGCGCCGGGCCATCAAGGTGAAGGCGTCGGTGCTCACCAGCGACCCGTACGAAGAGGGCTGCCAGGTCCTGCCGAACGTGAACACGCTCACCAAGAACGCAGCCCGTCTCGCCTACGAGCAGGCCGGCGTCGGCCCGCAGGATCTCGACCTGGTCGAACTGCACGACTGCTTCGCCACCGCCGAACTCGTGCACTACGACAACCTCGGGCTGTGCGAAGAGGGTGGCGCGGCCGACTTCTTCATGTCCGGTGCGACGTGGCGCGACGGTTCGATGCCGGTGAACGTGTCGGGTGGCCTCGAGAGCATGGGACATCCCATCGCCGCCACCGGTATCGCCAACATCTGGGAGGTCTGCCACCATCTGCGTGGCGAGGCCGGTCCGCGTCAGATCGAGGGTGCGAAGTTGGGCCTCGCCCACGTCATCGGTCTCGGCTCGGCGTGCGGTGTGCACATCCTCGAGAGGTCCGGGCTCTGAGCACATCTGGCCGATCGCCGCGATGAGTTCAGTGTCGCAGCGTCAGTCGAGTTGGGCGAGGATCTCGTCGACGGTGGTCGATGGCAGCTGGCAGGCATGGTTCCGGCAGACGAAACCGAGGTCGGGTCCCCGGCCCGACCACAACGGACCCCCGTACGATTCGCCCCAGGCGAGCACGATCGACGGCTCCCATCGACGCTGCACGGCCTCGACCATGTCGCCGCGACTTCCGGTGATGACGACTTCAACGCTGCCTTCGGCACGCCACGCGACGGCCGTGAGGGCATGGGCGAACGCGCTGGGTGCCTGCGGCATGACGGTGCCGAGCAACCGGAGGATCTGGTCGGCCTGGTTCGTGTAGCGCGACTCGCCGGTGAGTGCACCCAAACGGTAGAGCGCCACCGCCGCGGTCGAGTTCGCCGACGGTGTCGCCCCGTCGAGCAGGTCCTTCTGGCGGGCGACGAGTTGCTCCCCGTCGTCGGCGACGGTGAACAGGCCGCCGTGGTCGAGATCCCAGAAGTGGTCGAGCATGGTGTCGGCCACTGCGCACGCGTGACCGATCCAACGGGCCTGACCGCTGAGCTCACCCAACCGGGTGAACGCGTCGATGAGGTTCGCATGATCGGCGGCGAGCGCCGCGTGGCGGGCCTTCGGGGTGCCACTGGCGTGCCATGAGCGGAACCACCGGCCGTCGGGGGAACGCATCTCGCGCAACAGGAACTCGCCGTTGGCGATGGCGGCATCGAACCAGTCGGGCCTGCCGAACAACCCGGCGGCTTCGCACAGCGTGGACAGCATCATCGCGTTCCACTCGAGGATGACCTTGTCGTCGAGCCCTGGGTGGGAGCGCGTCTCGCGCGCCTCGAAGAGTTGTTCGCAGGCCGCCTCGATGTGGTCGGGCCGCAACAGGTCACCGCGGTGGTGCAGCCGTGCTGGAATGGTTCGGCCGTCGAAGTTTCCCTCGGGCGTGAACTCGAACCACTCGAGAAGGTCGTCGGCTCTCGACCCGAGCACCTCACGCACCTCCGCCTCGGTCCAGGTGTAGAAGGCACCCTCGTGGCTGTGGCCATCGGCGTCGAGCGAGTCGGCGTCGAGCGCGCTCGAGAAGCCGCCCTCCGCGTTCTGCAACTCGCGCAGCACGTAGCCGATCGTCTCCTGCAGCACCTGCCAGTAGCGGTCACCCTCGGGCGTGCGGCCCAGCAGTGTGGCCGCGTGGGCGTAGATGCGGGCGAGCAACGCCTGGTCGTAGAGCATCTTCTCGAAGTGTGGCACCAGCCATTCGCGGTCCACCGAGTAGCGCGCGAACCCGCCGCCGATGTGGTCATACATGCCACCGCTGGCCATCGCGTCGAGGGTGGTGACCAGCACGGTGCGGGCGTTGTCGCCGGCGCCACGGAGCATCGCCCGGGCCACCAGTTCCAGACTCGTCGTGCTCGGGAACTTGGGAGCCGTGCCGAAGCCGCCCCATTCGTGGTCGAACTCCTCTGCGATCTTGGCGAGGGCCGTGTTCACCAGGTCGATGCCCGGCATGCCGTCGGTGGGCGCCAATGTCGTCGTGCGACGCAGTGACTCGGTGAGTGCCTGCACGTTCTGGCGGACGTCGTCGGGGCGGTTTCGCCACACGTCGTCGATGGCTGCCATGAGCTGCTGGAACGGTTCCTTGGGGAAGTACGTGCCGCCGTAGAACGGTGAGCCGTCGGGTGTGAGGAACACCGTCATCGGCCAGCCGCCTCGACCCGTCATCGCCTGGACCGCGTCCATGTACAGGGCGTCCACGTCGGGCCGCTCCTCGCGATCGACCTTCACATTGACGAACAGACGGTTCATGAGGTCGGCGGTCTCGACGTCCTCGAAGCACTCGTGGGCCATCACGTGGCACCAGTGGCACGCCGAGTAGCCGACGCTGAGCAACATCGGCACGTTCCGCTCGCGGGCAGCGGCGAACGCCTCGGGACCCCATGCGTACCAGTCGACCGGATTGTCGCGATGCTGGCGTAGATAGGGACTGGTCTCGTCGGCGAGGCGATTCTGGTGAACCATGCGTCAACGGTACCGGCGATGCTCGGGCGCAGTACGCCCGTAGAACCCCAGGTTGTCGGTGTCGCTGAACCTGACGCCGGGTTGCTCGTAGTACGACAACACCGCAACCATTCGTTCGGCATCGCCTCCGACGGTCGTGACCCGGTGGGCGGTGTTCCTACCGGGGAACACGTTCAGTGCCCCCGGTTCGATGACGATGCTGTGCACGTCCGGGTCGCGTTCGAGCAGGACCGACGCCAGCGAGTGGATCATCCATCGGGTACAGCGTGGGCTTTGCGACGGTTGCCGCGATGAACTGCTGAAATGGTTCCAATTTGTAGAGCGTCGTCAGCGCGGTGTCGGTGAGTTGATCGCCGCACAACGTGTGGTGCACCGTCAGGACCTTGGTGAGCGCAGGATGGTCAGGCGCTGCTGCAGGTGTCGACCAGATCCAGCCACTCCGGCGAACCCATGCGGTGCAGCGGGTATCGCTCGAGATCGACGACGTCGGGCATCAGGCACCCACGGCGTGATAACCGCCGTCCACGTGGATCATCTCTCCGGTGGTGGCCGGGAACCAGTCGCTCAGCAGCGCGACGACCGCCTTGGCCACAGCGCTCGAGTCGGTGACGTCCCAGCCCAGGGGAGCGCGGTCGTCCCACACGTCCTCGAACTTCTTGAACCCGGGGATGCTTTTGGCGGCCATCGTCTTCACCGGGCCGGCGGCCACCAGGTTGCAGCGGATGCCCTGCGGACCGAGTTCCTTGGCCAGGTAGCGGCTGACGCTCTCGAGCGCGCTCTTGGCGACGCCCATCCAGTTGTACGCCGGCCAGGCGACACGATTGTCGAAGTCGAGGCCGACGATGCTGCCACCGCTGGTCATCAACGGGGTGAACGCCTCGGCGAGCGCCTTCAACGAGTACGCGCTGACGTGCAACGCAACCGCGACGTCGTCCCACTGGGGGGCCATGAAGTCGTCGCCCAGGCACGCTTCGGGGGCGAACCCGATGCTGTGCAGCACCCCGTCGACGCGACCCCACGTGCGTTCCAGTTCACCACGGACCGCGACGAGGTGCTCGGGGTTGGTGACATCGAGCTCGTAGACCTCCACCGGAGTGGGGAGCTTGCGGCCGGTGCGCTGCGTCAGGCTGAGCGCGCGTCCGGCCCCGGTGAGCACGATGTTGGCTCCCTCCTGTTGCGCGAGCGCGGCCACGCCATAGGCCAGCGATGCGTCGGTGAGGACGCCGGTGATCACGATGTTCTTGCCGTCGAGGAGACCCATGCGGTCGATCGTAGACCCGCCTCGGCGCGGCAGTCCGCGTTCGCGACCGGATCGGCCTACGGATCGAACGACGCCGTGTGCAACGATGACCGCATGCGCATCGGCATCTTGGGAGGAACCGGTCCTGCCGGTTCGGCACTGGCGGCGCGGCTCGCGTCCGTCGGCTACGACGTGGTCATCGGTTCGCGGTCGAAGTACCGGGCCATGGAGGCGCGCGACAGCCAGGTCGAGAAGTGGCCGGCGCTCGCGCCGCGGCTGGGCTATGGCGACAACGCCGGCGCAGCCGAGTGCGACATCGTGGTCATCGCCACACCGTGGGACGGCGCGGCCACCACCGCCCAGGAGAACGCGGGACTGCTCGAGGGCAAGGTGGTCGTGAGCATGGCGAACGCGCTCGTGCGCGTCGGTCACGAGTTCCAACCGCTCGTGCCGCCCCGAGGCAGTGTCGCCGCGCACGTGCAGGCCGCCGTGCCGCGCTGCCGCGTGGTCGCTGCGTTCCATCATCTTCCGGCCACCGAGCTGGGCCACATCGGTGAACCCATCGACAGCGACGTGCTCATCTGCGGCGACGACCCCGAGGCGGTCCGCATCATCAGCGAGATCGTCACGAAGATTCCGGGCTGTCGGCCCCTGGACTCGGGTGAGCTGTCGAACGCCACCGCCATCGAGGCCTTCACCGCCGTCCTGCTGCAGCTCAACGTGCGCTACAAGACCCGTGTCGCCCCGAAGCTCACCGGCATCAAGCGCGATCCTCGCGCCCCCAAGCCGCAGGCGGAAGTGACACAGACGCAAGCCGCCGACACCGAGGCGGTAGCGTCGCAGCCGTGACGATGCGCCTCTACGACACCGCTCGCCAGGCCGTGGTGCCGTTCGAACCGGGCGAGCAGGTGCTCATGTACACCTGTGGCATCACCCCGTACGACGCCACGCACCTCGGCCATGCGGCCACGTTCATCGCCTACGACGTGTTGCAACGGCGCCTCATCGACCGTGGGCACACCGTGAAGTGTGTGCGCAACGTCACCGACGTCGACGACCCGTTGTTCGCCAAGGCACGCGAGCTCGGCGTCCACTACCTCGACCTCGCGGCAGGCGAAGAGGCCCGCTTCGAGCGCGACATGGATGCGCTCCACGTCCTCCCGGTGCACAGTTCGCCGAGAGCGTCGTCGGCCATCCCCGACATCCGCGGCTTCATCGGCATGGTGCTCGAACGCGGCTTCGCCTACGAATCCGGGGGCAGCGTCTACTTCGATGTCAGCAAGTTCCCGTCGTTCGGTCAGGTCAGCCATCTCAGCGAGTCCGAGATGATCGCCATCGCCCGCGAGCGCGGCGGCAAGATCGACGATCCCAACAAGCGGCACCCACTCGACTTCGTGCTGTGGCACCCCAGCGAGTCCGATGAGCCGAGCTGGGACACCATGTGGGGCCCCGGTCGGCCGGGCTGGCACATCGAGTGCAGTGCGCTGGCGCTGCGCGAATTGGGCACCACCATCGACCTGCACGGCGGCGGCAGCGACCTCATCTTCCCGCACCACGAGTGCGAAAGGGCCCAGAGCGAGGCCGCCACCGGCGAGCCGTTCGTGAAGCACTGGATGCACGTGGCGATGGTCTACATGGACGGTCACAAGATGTCGAAGAGCCTGGGCAACCTGGTGTTCGTCGACGCACTGCGCAAGCAGTGGGACCCGCGGTCCATCCGCCTGGCCATCATCGAGCACCACTATCGGCTCGAGTGGGAGTGGGACGACACGCTCATGCCGCGCAACACCGCCCGGCTCGAGCACTGGTCGCGCGGCGGTCACGCCGAGAGCGGTGTCGTCACCGAGGTTCGGGCAGCGCTCGACGACGATCTGAACACGCCCGCCGCGCTCGCGCTCATCGACGAGG
>JANMFL010000330.1:0-6407 GCA_031377945.1 Acidimicrobiaceae bacterium
TTCTCGTTCCCGTCCGGCCACACCGCGGCGAGTGCGGCCCTGTACGCAGCGATCGCGCTGGTCGCGGGACGCGGGCGCAGCCGTCGCACCAAGGCCATCCTGGCCGGTGTGGCGGGCGGGATCGCCGTCGCCGTCGCGACGAGTCGAGTCCTGCTCGGGGCCCACTGGCTCACGGATGTGATCGCCGGTCTGGCCCTGGGATGGGCATGTTTCGCCCTGTGCTCGATCGCCTACGGCGGACGGCTGTTGCACTTCGGTGCGCCCGTCGAGCAGGCCGGGGCCGTCCTCGCCACCGAATCGCCCGCCGCGAACGCCTCCGTTCCACCGACCTCGAGGAGTCACACATGACGTCCGTAGCCGTCATCGCCCATAGTGCCAAGGTGCTCGGAGGCGGCCTCGGTCGGCTGCGCGACGTGCTCACCGAGCAAGGCGTCACCGATCCGATCTGGCTCGAAGTGCCGAAGAGCCGCAAGATGCCCGCCCGAGTGAAGGAAGCGATCAAGCAGGGGGCGGATCTCATCTTCGTGTGGGGTGGCGACGGCAGCGTCCAGCGCTGCATCGACGCCACGGTGGGATCGCCGGTCACGCTCGCGATCCTTCCCGCGGGTACGGCGAACCTGCTGGCCAACAACCTGGGCATCCCGATCGACCTCGAACAAGCCGTCGAAGTCGGCTTGCACGGGAACAATCACACGATCGACGTGGGGAAGATCAACGGCGAGCACTTCGCCGTCATGGCCGGCATCGGTCTCGACGCGCTGATGATCCGCGACGCCGACTCGGCGATGAAGGACCGCTTCGGACGGGTCGCCTACATCTGGAGCGGTACCCGACACATCCGCTCGACCCCGACGCGCACCACCGTCCGCATCGACGGCCACATCTGGTTCGACGACAAGGCCACCTGCGTGCTCATCGCCAACGTGGGGTCCATCGGGGGAGGCGTCACCGCCTTCGATCACGCCACACCCGACGACGGCAAGCTCGACGTAGCGGTGATGACCGCCAACGGTGCATGGCAGTGGCTGCGCACCCTCACCCGTGCATCTATCGGACACGCCGAGAAGTCGCCGCTGGTCCAGATGACCCAGGCCGCCGAGATCACGGTCGAAACCCGCAAACGACTGCCGTACGAACTCGATGGTGGAGCACGTCCGAAGACGAAGAAGGTACGGGTCCACGTCGTCCCACATGCGGTGACGGTTCGCGTGCCGTCGTCCACGAGCCGCTCCGCCGACCGCCGATGACCGCGAAACCGGGCGAGACGACCACCGCCACACACCGACCGAGGCGCGGTTTCCCCGCATTCGTGTGCGCCATCATCGGCGGCGTGCTCGTCGTCGCGATCCCGTTCATCGCTCGCCACATCGACGGCTCGGCCGACGAGTTCAGCACCAGCACCGTGCCGGTCCTCCCCGCGATCGGTTGGCTCGTCTGCGCGTCGTTGGCAGCGGTTGTCGTGACCCATCGCCTGCAGATCTGGTTCACCGTCGACGAGGGTTCGGTGCTCGCCGTCGCCTACGACGTCCTGCCGCTGGTGCTCTTCCTGGCGCCGGCGATCTCTGTCGCAGCCCTGATCAGCGGGCATCTGCTGCTCGCCGTCGTGGGCGCGTTCCTGGCGGCGTACCACGGCGTGCTCGTCATCCCGAGACTGGTCTCCCAGCGAGTGCCATCCTGGGCACGCACTGCACCACAGTTCCGTCTGGCCGTCGCCAACGTCTACGTGGACAACACCACACCGTCGGATGCAGCTCGACAACTGACCGAGAGCGGCGTCGACGTGATCGTGATCGCCGAGGCGACGCCGGAGTTCATGCGCATCTTCACGTCCGTCGGCGGCGACGCCTCGCATCCTCACCGGGTCTGCGATCCCACCGACACCAGCGACTATGCAGTCGCCATCGCCTCGAGCCTGCCGCTCGGCCCGAACTCGGCCGTGCGGACCATCGGGCCGCTCCGTCTCGCCGTCGCCGAGGTCGAGATCGGCGGCATCGTGACGACGATCGCCGCGCTGAATCCGAGGTCGACGTTCGACCAGGATGGTCAGGAGATCTGGAAGGACCAGATCGACGAACTCAAGTCCTACGTCCCAACGGTGTCCGGTCCGTTGGTCGTGGCGGGAGATCTGAACAGCACCGAGTTCCGTCCGGAGTTCGAGGAACTGCTGGAGGTCGGACTGGACGACGCGATCGATTCGCTGGGGCAGGCATGGAAGCCGTCCTTCTCGCTGAAGTCGGTTTGGCCGCTCGGCGCCTTCGGCGTTGTCGCCCGCCTCGACCAGGCGCTCGTGAACGACCAGATCGTCGCGTTGAAGATCCGCAACTTGAAGCCCCGCGGCAGCGATCACCTCCCGTTCGTGATCACGCTGGCGGTCCGTTGATGGACACCTCCCCTTCAGGCCAGGAGTTCGAGCGGGCCGGGATGCCCGAGTCGGCGATCCTCCTGACCGCGTTCCAACCCGACGACGAGCGGGTCGACGAACCGGGTTCTTGGGCGGCGGTGCCGTGGCGGACCATTGCCGGAGCCGTCGGGATCGTGGTCGCCACGTACCTGACGATCCTGATCATCCTGGCCACCGCCCGGATCCTCACCTGGGTGGTGATCGCCGGGTTCTTCGCGATCGTGCTCGCACCGCTCGTCAACATCGTGCAGAAACGCGTCCGCGGCAAGCGGACCCTGGCCACCGCCATCGTCGTGTTCTCGACACTGCTGACGATGATCGGACTGGTGGTCCTGTTCGTACTTCCCGTCCGGACACAACTGGCGGCAATCCTCACCGACCTGCCGGGGACGGTGCACAAGGCAGCCAACGGCAGCGGCCCAGTTGGCCGGATCGTGCAACGAATGCACCTCGACAGCTACATCCAGGACAACGAAGCCGAGCTGACGCGGTCGGCCGACCGTCTCATGTCGTCGTCGTTCGACACGGCCAAGACCCTGTTGAGCGCGGCGTTCGCGTTCGTCACGATCACGCTGATCACATTTCTCTTCCTGACCCAGTCGGCGGCGATGGCACGGACGGTGCGGGGCGTGATCCCCCGCCGGCAGCACACGAAGGTCACCGGTGTCGGGTCGGATGCCGCGGCGGCCGTCAGCGGCTACATGATCGGCAATCTCCTGGTCAGCGCGATCGCGGGGGTCGCCGCGTTCGTGTGCCTCGTCGCACTCGGGGTACCGAGCCCCGTCGTGCTGGCGCTGTGGGTGGCGTTCGCCGACCTGCTGCCGCTCGTCGGCGCCACCCTCGGGGCGTCGGTGTGCGTGCTCGCCGCGTACCTCCACTCACCCACGGCAGGCCTCATCTCGCTGATCTTCTTCGTCATCTACCAACAGGTCGAGAACGGCGTGATCTACCCGTGGTTGATGGCGCGCAAGGTGAAGGTCAACCCGCTGTCGGTGCTGTTGAGCGTGTTGCTCGCAGTGGAACTGTTCGGCATCATCGGCGCACTGTTGGCCGTGCCGGTCAGCGGTGCGTTCCAGGTGGTGGTGAAGGCGACGCGGCAGAACTATTCGCGGGTTCAACTGGTGCTGCCCGACAGCATGCTCGACGGACCCGAACCATGAGCGGAGCGCGTGTCAGGACTCGGACGTGACGTCTCGATCAGGTTCCACGCGGACGCATCATCCGCGCCGAGGCTCATTGCGCGGGCACGGCTACTTCAAGCGATTGGGGCCGGGCATCGTCACGGGTGCCGCCGATGACGACCCGTCCGGGATCGGTACGTATTCGCAGGTCGGAGCGGCGCAAGGGTTGACGCTGCTGTGGATGGCGCCGTTCCTTCTCCCACTGGCGGTGGGGGTCCAGGAAGCGACCGCACGTCTGGGACTCGTCACCGGCAAGGGCCTCGGCACCCTGATCCGCGAGCGCTTCCCCCGCTGGGTGCTCATCGGCGCTGTCGTATTGCTCGCATCGGCCAACACGCTCAACATCGCTGCTGATCTCGCGTCGATGGGCGCCGCGCTCAGCCTCCTCATGCCGTTGCCGACCGCCGTCGGTGTCATCGGGTTCGCCGTGGCGATAGCCGTCGCGGAGGTCGTCGTGCCGTACCACCGCTACTCGCGCGTGCTGCGGTGGTTCGCGTTGTCGCTGGTGGCGTATGTACTGGTACTCCTCGTCGTTCACGTCGACTGGGCCGACGTGGCTGCCCGCACCTTCGTTCCCCGCTTCCATTTCGATGCCGCGAACATGATCGCCCTCACTGCAATCGCCGGCACGACCATCTCGCCGTACCTGTTCTTCTGGCAGGCCTCAGAGGAGGTCGAAGAGCGAAACGACGGCCCAGCGGACCCGGTCGACCGACCCCACATCGTCGCCATGCGCGTCGACGTGTGGACGGGGATGCTGTCCGGTGTCATCACGATGTTCGCGATCATGTGCACTGCAGCGGTGACCCTTGGAGCATCGGGACCGGTCAACATCGGGACAGCCGAACAGGCCGCCCAAGCCTTGGAGCCGTTGGCAGGGAGCTTTGCCAAGGTGCTGTTCTCTGTTGGGATCATGGGCCTGGGCCTGCTGGCGGTGCCGGTACTGGCCGGCTCGACCGCGTACGCAGTCGCCGAGGCGTTCCACTGGCACGAAGGTCTGAGCCGCCGCCTGCGGGACGCTCCCGGCTTCTATGCGGTGATCATCGCGTCGATGGCGATCGGCCTGGCGATGGTCGCGATCGGGGTGAACCCGATCCGCGCGTTGTACCTGTCCGCGATCTTCAACGGTGTCACCGCGCCACCACTGATCTTGCTGATCATCATCCTCGCTCGACGGCAGGACGTGCTCGGCAAGTTCCGATCAGGCCGGGCATCGCTCGTCGCAACATCGATCGCCGGGATCGCGATGACAGCCTTCCCCCTCATTGCGCTGCTCAAGTCGTAGCCAGGCCGCCCCTGACCTCCCGCCGCGGAGACGTCAGGAAGGGCCCGGTCTGACGTCGGTCCGTGTGGAGTGTCAAGTCCACCTCTTGCGGGTAGTGCAGGCATATGGACGTTTCTTCGCACCACGCTGCCCACAACAAGGAGAGCACCTCCGACGATGAGGCACTCGGCGAGACGATCCGCGGCTCGAAGGAAGCGCCGACCCCGGACCCCAAGTCGAGCAACGGACCACATCTCAGCGACGACGCTGCCGGCGACGAAGGCATCGACGAACCAGCCGCAGATGACTGAGAGGTCCTGTGCCCGATGACGCCGATCACCCTCGGGTGCAAGTCCCGAGACGTTGGGCCGCGGGGGCGCCAGCGATTGTCAACACCGTCAACCGCACGGTCTCCAAGATGGGTGTGCGCCGAACCGCGTCAGCGCTGCGCGTGATCAACCAGCCAGGTGGGTTCGATTGCCCGGGGTGTGCATGGCCCGAACCGCCACCGGGCGAACGGCATCGGATCGAGTTCTGCGAGAGTGGCGCCAAGGCCGTCGCCGAGGAGGCGACCCGTGCGCGCATCGACGAAGCGTTCTTCGCCCGCCACTCGATTGCGGATCTCCTCACCCGGTCGGACTTCTGGCTCGGCGAGGCCGGACGTCTAACGTCGCCGATGATCAAGCGACCCGGCGGCACCCACTACGAACCCGTCGACTGGAATCACGCGTTCGGCGAGATCGCCCGCCAGTTGCGCCTGCTCGACACGCCCGACGAGGCGATCTTCTACACATCTGGGCGCACCGGCAACGAGGCAGCGTTCCTCTACCAGCTGATGGTTCGCAGCTTCGGCACCAACAACCTGCCCGACTGCTCGAACATGTGCCACGAACCAACCTCGTTCGCGCTCGGCCGTTCGATCGGCATCGGCAAGGGCTCGGTGCAAATGGACGACTTCGCACGTGCCGACGTGATCCTCGTCGTCGGCCAGAACCCGGGCAGCAACCACCCGCGAATGCTCACCACCCTCGAGCAGGCCAAGCGATCCGGGGCGCGGATCATCGCGATCAACCCACTCCCCGAGGCCGGCCTCATCCGCTACAAGAACCCGCAAACGGTGCGAGGACTCGCCGGAACCGGCACACAGATCGCCGACATCCATCTCCCCATTCGCCTCGGTGGTGACCAGGCCCTGTTCCAGCTCTGGAACCGCCGGCTCCTCGCCGACGGCACACGCGGAG
This sequence comes from Acidimicrobiaceae bacterium, assembly GCA_031377945.1. Classification (GTDB taxonomy): domain Bacteria; phylum Actinomycetota; class Acidimicrobiia; order Acidimicrobiales; family Ilumatobacteraceae; genus UBA668. Next base: position 6,088 of record JANMFL010000330.1, read on the forward strand.
CCGGGTTCATCGACCATGCCTTCATCGCCGAACACACAAACGGCTTCGACGCCCTCCGAGACCACCTCGCCGCCGTCGACGACGCCCAGCTCCTCGCGGCCACCGGGCTCACGTCGGCAGCGGTGGACGAAGCGTTCGCAATGGTCGCCGGTGCGGAACGGTTGATCATCTGTTGGGCGATGGGCGTGACCCAGCACCTCGGCGCAGTCGACACGATCGACGAGATGACGAACCTGGCACTGCTCGGCGGGCACATCGGCCGGCCCGGAGCCGGGCTGTGCCCCATCCGTGGGCACAGCAACGTGCAGGGCGACCGAACG
>JANMFL010000365.1:0-5010 GCA_031377945.1 Acidimicrobiaceae bacterium
GTGCTGGGCACCCTCACCCCTCAGCCGTCACCTATCCGCGCTGCCTCTAATGACAACAACCGGTGGACCTTATGGGACCGCTTTCAAACCCTCCCGAAGCCTTCTGCACCATCGCGGCGAGACCAACCGACGTCTCCCACGCCGCATCCGCCGCCGGTACCCACCGCGTCCAGCGCCTCCTTCGAGGGGTGGAGCTCGCTGAGGACGACCAGTGTTATAGCTCTGCCCCCTTCCGCCGGTTAGGTTCGGTGGGGTGCTGCGCACATTTGTGACCCACAACCCCGAGGATCTCGGGGCCTACTTCGGGCGGGCGCTTCCCGAGCTGCGTAGGGTCGCCGACGTCGTGGTGAACCCTCTCGACCGCGACCTCACGACTGACGAGCTCGTCGAACATTCGGCCGGATGCCAGGTCGTGATCGCCCATCGTGCGACACCGGGCGAGGCGGCGCTGTTCGACCGGAACGCTGACGTGGTCGCGTTTCTTCGTACGGCGGTCGACATCTCCACGGTCGACGTGGAGGCGGCGTCACGCAACGGCGTGCTCGTCGCGCACGCCGACAAGAGCTTCGTGCCGTCCACCGCCGAGATCGCGTTGGCGCTCATGCTCGACCTGGCCCGGAACGTCAGCGAGTCGACGATCGACTACCGCCGAGGCGGCCAGCCGCCGCAGCGCGCCGGGTTCCAGTTGAGGGGCAGAGTCGCCGGGCTGATCGGCTGCGGGGCCATCGGCAGGTACCTGTGTGACGCGCTTGCGGCGCTGGGCGTTGAGGTGCTCGTGTCCGACCCGTACACACAGGTCAGCGGAGTCGGCATCCGCCAGGTCGAACTGCCCGAACTGCTGGCGGTATCCGATTTCGTGCTGCCGCTCGCCGCGTCGACCCCCGAGACCGAGAACCTGATCGACGCCGACGCACTGGCGCGAATGAAGCCGGGCGCGATGCTCGTCAACGTGTCACGAGGTGAGTTGCTCGACGAGCACGCCGTGGCCGCGGCGCTCGACACTGGCCGGCTGGGCGGCCTGGCGATGGATGTCGGACGAGCCCCGGACCAGCGCCCGTCGCCCGAGCTCGCCGCCCGGCCGGGTGTGGTGGCGACACCACACTTAGGCGGTCTGACGCCTGAGAACGCTGACGCCCAGGCGATGAGCAGCGTCGAGCAGGTGCGCGCGATCGTGGCCCACGAACTGCCACCGCGGGCGGTCAACGCCGATCACGCGAGGCGTCTCCGAACGTGGTGGGAGACATGACGGTTCGGGGTGCGTGCGACTCGCACGTGCACGTGTACGACCAGCGGTACCCGATCAGTCCCTCGACGGTGCTGAAACCAGCGGATGCCTCGCTCGTCGAGTACCAGACCGTCCAGGCCGCGCTCGGCGTCGACCGCGTCGTGTTCGTGCAACCAACCACCTACGGGCTCGACAACCGGTGTCAGCTTGAGGCCGTGGCCCAGCTCGGCGACGCCGCCCGGGCGGTGGTCGTGATCGACGACACCACGACGGAAAACGAGCTCGCCCGGTTGACGTCGCAGGGTGGACGCGGTGCACGTTTCCACATGTTGCCTGGCGGGGCGGTGCCGTGGGGGATCATGCACATCGTGGCCGAGCTGATCGCAGGATACGGGTGGCACATCCAACTCCAGCTGAACGGCCGCGAGCTGGCCGAGCACCTCGACGCGCTCTTTGCGCTGCCGGTTCCGATTGTCGTCGACCACGTCGGGCGCTTCATGCCACCCGTCGAACCGGAGGATCCGGCGTTCGGCGCGCTGCTCAGGTTGGTCGACACCGGACGATGCTGGGTGAAGCTGTCGGCGCCGTACGAGTCGACGTACGACGGTGCACCGGGCTACCCCGCCGTCGCATTGCTCGCCGACCGCCTCGTCAAACACGCGCCCGAACGGATGCTGTGGGCCACGAACTGGCCACATCCGGGCCGGGTCGACCCGCCAACGCCGACTCAACTCGCCGACCTGCGCGATGCCTGGTTGCCGACCGACGCTCTGCGTCGCCTGGTGCTGGTCGACAACCCGGCCGAGGTCTACGGTTTCGATCCCACTCCCAACGCCGAGGAGACCACTTGACCGTCGAGAACTATGCCAGCTACCCGTCGCTCGTCGATCGCACCGTGTTCGTCACGGGCGGTGCCGACGGCATCGGCAGTACCGTCGTGCGGAACTTCGCCCGCCAAGGCAGCAAGGTCGCGTTCGTCGACGTCAACGCCGAGTACGCCCGAAGCACCATCGAGCGTTGCGTCGAGGACGGCGCCGCCTACACACCGATCTTCTACGAGGTCGACCTACGTGACATCGACGCTCTCCAGGTCGCGTGTGGACGCGCGATCGACGACCTCGGGGGCGTGACGGTGCTTGTCAACAACGCCGCCAACGACGACCGCCACACGTGGCAGGACATGACGGTCGACTACTGGAACGACCGTCTGAACGTGAACCTGCGCCACTACTTCTTTGCGATCCAGGCGCTCGCCCCGCAGATGCTCGCCGCCGGGCTCGGATCGATCGTGAACGTCGGGTCGAGCAGCTACATGATGCAGGAGGACTTCTTCCCCGGCTACGCGATCGCCAAGTCGGGTGTCGAGGGCATCACCCGCACGATGGCCCGCACGTTCGGGCCGAACAACGTGCGGGTCAACACCGTGCTGCCCGGCTGGGTGCCCACCGAGCGTCAACTCACCAAGTGGTGGTCGCCGGAGGGCGAGGAGGCCACGCTGAACGATCAGGCGATCAAGAAGCGGATCCTGCCCGACGAGTTCGCGCAGATGATCCTCTTCCTCGCCGCCGACGACAGCGGCGGCTGTACCGCCCAGCAATTCATGGTCGACGGTGGCCGCTTCTGAACAGAACATGGTGAGTGGTCGGATCCCTGCCGCGCGATCACGCTTCCGACACGTCGGAAGACCACCGATCCGACCATGGTTGCCTTGCTTTTACGGTTCGGGGACCGGTTCGCCATCGGCCTCGATGAGGGCGTCGCCCTGGCCTTCATATGCGGGGTGCTCCCACTCGAACCAGACAACTTTGCCCCCGCGGGCGGCGTCGTCATCCAGCCCAACGCGGGAAGCGAGTGAGCGCACGAGGCCGAGCCCGCGTCCGGTGGGCGATGTGTTGGCTGGCTGCGGGCTGTGGTGGAGGAGGTCTCGGAAGGCGTCGGTCGCCGCATGGTGGTTGTGGACCTCGATCCGCACGATGGGTCCGACGCGGGCTGTGATGGTGACCGCGCTCCCGACGTGACTGACGACGTTTGCAACCAGCTCGCTCGTCATCAACAGCACCTCTGCCGGGTCGTCGACATGATCGGCGACCACTCTGGCCACGAAGTCGCGGGCCCGCCTGGCGCTGGCAGGTTCAGCCGGCAGCGTGATCGAGCGATCTTCTCTGGCAGCCATCACCAGGAGTAGTTCCCTGTGGCACCTCCACCTAAACGAGGGCCAACGTCGGGTCTCACTGTCGACAACCTTTTGGATGACGAACGTCTGGACAACCGTCAAGCTCGACTGATTCGGGGGCCACTCAGACCGTCGCACCAACGCGGGTATTGTGGTGATCGCCATGACGGAACCATCGGATGACCCACCGGAGTTCTCCACCGAAGTCGTCAGAGACGGCGACGCTGTGGTGATCTTGGTGCGCGGCGAGATCGACATGGCGACGGCGGGACATCTTCGCGACGCCATAGAGCCCCATCTCGCCCCGCAGCAGACGATCATCCTCGACCTGTCCGAGGTCGCATTTATGGACTCATCCTGCGTGGCTGTCCTTGTGCAAGCGCGGGGGCGCTGACTGCGGACGGCGGATCACTAAAGCTCCGGAATCCGTCGGCTGCCGCACACCACGTCTTGTCACTCGTGAAGCTCGATGACTTGTTACACACCGACGCAGACGAGCACCCAGAGGCGGCGGGCTGAGCGCCCCGTAGTGGCGACTTCCAGTCGTTCAATTCGCAGTGCCTCGGCCACCAAACCACGGCGTGCTCGTGACGGGACACAAGACCGCGCTCGGCGTAGCGCCTAATGCCCGGTGTGCGCTCCGACGCAAGGCACCGTGGCGCACAGATCACCTGATCTGCGACTGCCACCTACCGCCGGGACTGTGACGTGCGCGAGCCGACGACTGCCGACTCGGCCAGGTCGTAGACCTGGCACCCGAGCTTCAGCCCCGAAGACCTCGGCGAGTACCGAGACGGGGTTTGAAAGAGAAGACAACCTGCCCGAGCGATCGGACACACGATCGAGGCCCTTACCAGGCCAAACGTTGTGATTCTGACAACAGCGAGTGGGCGTGACGGGACTCGAACCCGGGACCTCCACCGTGTCATGGTGGCGCTCTAACCAACTGAGCTACACGCCCTCGATTGCGGGCCAACACTACCCAACGAGGCGCGATCCGCCAACGTCACTCATCACGCATCGTCGGGCCGAACGACGTTCAAAAACCGGAGAGGAAGGGGGCCCGCGGCCCCTTCCTCTCCGGTTTCGCCGTGCTACTGCGAATTCATGGTCTGCCGCGGATCAGACGATCCGTTGCTGCCCGGAGACACTTCCCGAAGAGCCGTTGAAGTTGGTAGTCGCCCGATAAGTCGCGGTGATCGTGTGGCGGCCGACGGTCAGGCCAGAGGTCGAGTAGGTGGCCCGACCGGCCTGATTCAGCAACAGGGCCTTGGGGAGCCCACCGACTACCAGGTCGACGTACCCACGCGGCACCCCTACACCCGGACTGACTGCCGTCACCGTGATCGTGAACGTCACGACCGTGCCCCGCGTCGCCGGGTTGGCATTCGAGACCACCCGTGTGGTGGTGGATGCCTTCGCGACGACCTGGCTCAGCGTCGTCGACGTGCTCGGCCGGTACAGCGCCGACCCGCCGTAGGCCGCCGTCACCCGGTGCGTGCCGACGGAGAGGTTGGCGACCACCACTCGGGCATCGCCGTTCGTGTCCACCACCCCGATCAGCTTCCGGGTGCCGTCGATCGTGAACGTCACGGTGCCCAGGGCGGTCGAG
>JANMFL010000124.1:0-11907 GCA_031377945.1 Acidimicrobiaceae bacterium
ACTCCGAGCCCAATGCCGGCAGCGACCTGTCCAACCTGGGTCTGAAGGCCCAGCTCGACGGCGACCAGTGGATCCTCAACGGTCAGAAGATCTGGACGTCGGCCGGTCATCTCGCCGATCACATCTTCACCCTCGCCCGCACCGACCCCGATGTGCCGCGCCACAAGGGCATCTCGTTCCTGCTGGTCGACATGCGCCAGCCCGGCATCGAGGTCCGCCCGATCCGGATGATCTCGGGCGAGAGCGAGTTCAACGAGGTGTTCTACACCGACGCCACCACGCCGAAGGGCGAGGTCGTCGGTGGCCTGAACAACGGTTGGGCCGTCGCCATGACCCTGCTCGGCTACGAACGCGGCGAGGCAGCTGCCACGGGGCCGATCAAGTTCCAGGCCGAGATCGACCGGTTGCTGCTGCTCGCCAAGGAGCGCGGCGTCGCCGACGATCCGCGCATTCGCCAGCGCCTGGCCGACGCCTACACCAAGGTGCAGATCATGCGCTACAACGGCATGCGCGTGCTCACCCAGTTCCTCGCCGGGCATCACCCGGGTCCCGATGCCGCCATCGGCAAGCTGTATTGGAGCGAGTACCACAAGGTGGTCACCGAGCTGGCGGTCGACATCATCGGTGCCGAGGCGATGACCCCCACCGGTCGAGGCCCCAGCAGCGCGTTCTCCACCGATGACGCGGGCGCACCGAACAGCACCTGGAGCTGGGTCGGTACGTTCCTGAACGCTCGCGCCGGCACCATCTACGCCGGCTCGTCGCAGATCCAGCGCAACATCATGGGTGAAATGGTGCTCGGCTTGCCCAAGGAACCCCGAGCGTGACCATCGGCGCCGCCGTCGAGGTGGCGTTGGCGGTGCTCGCCCGCCCGTCGTTGTGGGTGACGGCACTGCGCCAGTGGCGCCGCACCACCCCCACCGGATGGTGGAGACGGGCACCGTTCCTGCCGCTTCCGCGGCGCGACTACGTGCAGTTCCGACTGATCACGCAGTACGGCACCAAAAATGCGCACATCGAGGCGCACGATGTGGTGAACTACCTGGCGTGGTGCAAGGACCAGGACCGATCCGCTTGAGGCCGAGGGGATAAGGTCCGATCGTGCGGAGCGCGCTGGTGTTGAACGCCTCGTACGAGCCGCTCTCCGTGGTGCCCGCACGCCGGGCCGCCTGCCTCATCCTCGCCGATCGTGCCGACCTGGTCGCCGACGACGGCACCGAGTTGCGCTCGGTGTCGCTGGTGTTGCCCAGCCCGTCGGTGGTCCGTCTTCGGTACATGGTGCGCGCTCCGTTCCATCGGCGCACCACGCTCTCGCGCCGTGCGCTGTTCTCCCGCGACGACTACCGGTGTCAGTACTGCGGTGGTTTCGCCGACAGCATCGATCACATCGTGCCGCGCAGTCGGGGCGGCCGCCACGAGTGGGAGAACGTCGCCGCAGCGTGTCGCCCGTGCAACCTGCGCAAGCGCGACCGAACCCCGGCCGAGGCGAACATGGTGCTGGCCCGTCCGCCGCGCACCCCGAAGGAACACGCGTGGGTCAGCGTGGCGGTCGCCCAGGTGCCCGACGAGTGGAAACCGTTCCTGGCGGCAGCGAGCTGACACCCGCGTAGCCTGGGCGGGTGACCGAGAGCTGGACGAGCGGGGACTGGACGATCCTCGATTCGCACGGTGATGCCGGTGCGTTCCACGCGGGGACGCCCGAGCCGGCGAGGTCCGTCACGTTCCACACCGTCGATCGTCCGACCTTGGCGCTCGGCTCGGCGCAGACGAGCAGCGACGTGGACCATCGCGTCGCGGCAGCGCTCGGTGTCGACGTCGTCCAGCGGCGCAGTGGTGGCGGCGCGGTGTTGATGCTCCCCGGCGAGTTCGTGTGGATGGACGTCGTCATCCCGGCGGGTGACCGTCGGTGGAACGACGACGTGGCCGCGGCGATGATCTGGGTGGGCGAGTGGTGGGTCGAGGCCCTTGCGACGCTCGGCGTACGCGGCCAGGTCCACGCGGATCGGCTGATCCGCGACGAGTGGTCGGCCCAGGTGTGTTGGACGGGTGTCGGCACCGGCGAGGTGCTGGCCGGGAAGCCCGTCGGGGAGCCGGCCGGGAAGCCCGTCGGGAAGGTGGTGGGCATCTCCCAGCGCCGCACCCGTGAGCTGGCCCGCTTCCAGACGATGTGCCACCTGCGCTGGCATCCCGAGCTGGTGGCCGCGCTGGTCGCCCCATCTCGCCCCACCGCCGTCGAGTTGGCCGCCTGCGCGCAGGTCGTGCCGGCCACGGTCGACGCCGTCCGCACCGCCCTGCTCGCCACCGTTCCGGCCTGACCTGGCACGACGCGCTGGGTCGGGCGCGATTCGTCCCAGATTCGGGACTGGTGGCGCCCACGGGCGGGAGATGTCCCAGAAACGGGATGTGTCGCGCCCGACTGCGCCCCTGTGGGGAGCGCCCGGGGGCGTGATGGGGGAGATCGGGAACGAAAGTGGGGGAAAATGGGGTGAAATGGTTGACTTAGGGGGATGGTGGGGGCAGGATGGGGAACAGCAGGGAGCGGGGTGCGCCGTCCGACTCCCGTCGAGGCAGGCGAGAAGGGAAGTGGACGCGACGTGTTGTTCGTGGGGGCGTTCGAACGCCAACTCGACGACAAGAGTCGGCTGGCATTGCCGGCCGCCTTCCGCGACCGCCTCGGCGACTTCTGCTACCTGGCCAAGGGCCACGACAAGAGCGTCACCGTCGTCCCTGCGCCCACCTTCGAAGAAGAGGCCGATCTGATGGCCGCCCGCGTCCGCAACGGCGAGGTCAGCCGCGACGTGCTGCGCGCCCTCGCCGGGTCCGCCGAACTCGTCTCGCTCGACAAGCAGGGGCGGGTCAAGGTCGGCGACGCCCTCCGCCAGTACGCCGAGCTGCCCCTGTCGGGCGCCGTCGTCGTGGCCGGCAGCTTCGACCGGCTCGAGATCTGGACACCCGCTCGCTACCGGCACGTCAGCGAAGCCGGCACCGAGTCGATGGCAGGGGGCAGCTGACCATGTTGACCCTGCACCACCAGTTCCTCACGGAACACCAGCACCAGACCAGCCAGTACCAGACCAGCCAGTACCAGAGAGGGAGGAGCGAGGCAACACCTCGAATCGCACCTGCACCCACGGCCCACCAACTCGACCAGATCCTCGAGCTCATCGCCCGACCGTCTGCAGCCTTCCGGTTCGCACGATGGACAGCCCACACTCCGCCCGCTTCCGTTTGGCACGACCGGGGAGACATCCCGGCGGCAACCGTGAGCCGGGGGGCTGCAGACGGCCGGGCGACGCGACGAGTGACCGGTTGCGGACTCCGATGACGGACACCGACCCGGGGTTCCATCACCTTCCGGTGATGGTCCACGAGATCGGCGCCCTCTTCGCTTCGGTCCCCGCCGGTTTCGTGCTCGACGGCACGCTGGGCGGTGGTGGTCATGCCGAGCACCTGCTCGAGCGCTGGTCGCACCTGTCGATCCTCGGGATCGATCGCGATGCACGGGCTCTGGCGGCTGCACAACGGCGTCTGGCTCGCTTCGGCGACAGGGTGCGGGTGTATCACACACGATTCGACGGCCTCACGGACGCCATGGAAGCACTGAAGATCGACGGACTGTCGGGCGCCCTGTTCGACCTGGGTGTCAGTTCACATCAGCTCGACATCGCCGACCGCGGGTTCAGTTATCGCAACGACGCATCGCTCGACATGCGGATGGACCAGAGCCAACCGTGGTCGGCCGCCGACGTGGTGAACGGCTACCCGGCCGACCGTCTGGCCCGGGTGCTGCAACAGTACGGCGACGAGCGGTTCGCCAAGCGCATCGCCAACGCCATCGTGGCCGCCCGCCCCATCGAGCGCACGACGCAACTGGCCGAGGTCGTCGTGTCGGCCATCCCGGCGGCCGCTCGCCGTACCGGTGGCCATCCGGCCAAGCGCACCTTCCAGGCCATCCGCATCGAGGTCAACGGCGAGCTCGACGTGCTGGCACCGGCCCTCGAGGCCGCGATGGATCGAACCGCCACCGGCGGCCGAATCGCAGTGCTCTCGTACCACTCGGGCGAGGACCGAATCGTCAAGGAGACCTTCCGCCACGCCGAGACGGGTGGCTGCGAGTGCCCTCCCGAGCTGCCGTGCGTGTGCGACGCCGTGCAGACCGTGCGACTGGTGCGCGGTGTGCCTCGCACTCCGTCGGCCGACGAACAGCGCACGAACCGTCGAGCACAGAGTGCTCGCCTCAGGGTCGTCGAGCGCATCGACGACAGCCCGACTCGCAACCGCCGCTGAACACCCTCACCCGACCAACACCCCCGACCAACCGCCCGACGAACACCCCGACGAGACAGGAACCCCACGCATGGCCATGGCAGCCCGAGCAGAGCGACACGAACGCGCCACGGCCGTTCGCAGTCGCGTGCACGGTGGCGGTGTCGATCGGGCCATGGTCAAGTCGACGGCTTCGGTCGCGCACGTCGCTCGTCGCCCGCAGCTGGTGGTGGTTGCGCCGCAGCGCCGCACCGCGCGCTGGATCGTCGCCGGCTCGGTGCTCGTGTTCGGACTGATGATCGGCGCCGCCGCGTTCCAGACCCAGATCGCCCGCCGTCAGCTCGAGCTCGACACGCTCGACCGGCGCATCCGCACGGCCCACGAGCAGTACGACGTGTTGCGCCGTGAGCGTGCCGAGTTGCGTTCGCCCGGCCGGCTGGCCGAGCAGGCCGCGCTGCTCGGCATGGTTCCGGCGACGCAGACCGAGTTCGCGACGCTCGACGCCGCGGTCATCGCCGACGTGCAGCGCACCGGTGTGGCCGACGGCAACCACGACACGGCGACGATCGAGCAGGAGTTCGCCGACTACGCCCAGGTGAAGGCCCAGGCAGGGGGAGTCCCGTGAGCGACAACCGCCGTACCCGCACGCACGGCAAGGTCGCCCCCGCCCCGGCGCGCGCCCGGCGCGCGCCACAACCCAGCCGTCCGGCCGTCAGGCCCAGTCGAACCGCCGCGGCCCCCAGCCGTGCCGTGACCCGTTCCACCACCCGCGCCGTTCCGTCGGCGAAGTCGATGCCGTCGTCGCGGCCGGTCACGCCGACGAAGCAGGTCAAGCAGGTCCAGCCCGCGCTGCGCGACCATCGCGACCTGCGCGCCAAGCGTGCGCCCCGTCGGCAGTCGACCATCCGCGTCACGTTCCGTGCCGGCGACACGCGCAAGCGGCTCATCTTCGTGTTCATCGCCAGCGCCGTGCTGTTCGGCTCGGTGGTGGCCCGTGTGGTCTACCTGCAGACCGTCGGCAGCGACACACTGGTCGAGGCCGGGCGCGCGCAGCGGGTCACCGAGAGCATCCTCTTCGCGCAGCGCGGCACCATCTTCGCCCGCGACGGCGGCGAGCTCGTGCTCAGCGTCCCGAGCAGCTCCGTGTACGTCAACCCGAAGTTGGTCACCGACCCGCAGGGCACCGTCACGGTGCTCAGCTCCATGCTCGGGTTGTCGTCCGATCGACAGCAGAAGCTGCTCGGCTCGCTCGAGGCCAAGGAGAAGAGCTTCGTCTACGTGTCGCGTCAGATCGACGACGACGTCGCCGCGGCCGTGATGGCACTCAACCTTCCGGGCGTCGACGTGTTGCGCGAAGACAAGCGCACCATGCCCAGCGGCGAAGTGGGCCGCAGCGTGCTCGGGCGCACCGAGACCTTCGGCGGCAAGGGCACCGCCGGCCTCGAGATGCAGTACAACGACATCCTCAGCGGCAAGGACGGCGAGCGCGTGCGCGAGCACGACGCGAAGGGCCGTTCCATCCCGGGTTCGGGCGCCACCACGGTGCAGCCGGTGGCCGGTCAGGATCTCATTCTCACCATCGACCGCTCGCTGCAGTTCCAGGTCGAGCAGGCGCTCATCCAGCGTGTCGAGGACGTGAAGGGCAAGGGCGGCACAGTCGTCGTCATGGACACCGCCACCGGTGACGTCTACGCAGTCGCCAACGTCGAGCGTGGCGACGACACCAAGGTCGCCGTCACCTCGGCCAACCTGGCCGTCGTCGAGCCGTTCGAGCCCGGCTCGGTGGCGAAGGTGTTCACCCTGTCGGCCGTCGTCGACACCGGCGCGGCGAACCCCGACACCGTCGTCACGGTCGACGGCAAGCTCACCTTCAACGAGAACACGCAATGGGAACAGACCATCCGCGACGCCGAGCCGCACGACCCGAAGCCGATGTCGATGCGCGACATCCTGGTGCACTCGTCGAACCTCGGTACCTACAAACTGGCCCAGCAGATGGGCGTCAACACCTGGACGACCACCTTGTCGAGCTACCTCGACAAGTTCGGCTTCGGGCACAAGACCGCGCTCGACTTCCCGGGTGAGACCAAGGGCATCATCGACTCGGCCGACAAGTGGCAGGGCACCGAGAAGGCCACCGTCACCTACGGCTACCACTACCAAGCCTCGGCCGTGCAGTTCACCGCTGCCATCAACGCCGTCGCGAACGGTGGCACGTACGTCGCGCCGAAGCTCCTGAAGGGCACCATCGGCGCCGACGGCGTGGTGCACGAGACCGACCCCTCGTCCACGCACCAGGTCATCTCTCCGGCATCGGCCGCCACCATGGCGTCGATGATGAAGGGCGTCGTGTGCGAGGGAACCGGCAAGGACGCCCGGATCCCCGGGATCTCTGTGGCGGGAAAGACCGGAACGGCCTACAAGACCGTGGACGGGGGCGGATACGGCGACAAGAACACCCGCAAGTACCGAGCGTCGTTCGCCGGCTTCTTCCCGGCCGACAATCCGAGGGTCACGATCCTCGTGTCGATCGACGAACCCGACCCCACGTCGGGTGACCGCTTCGGTGGCACCGCCGCCGCCCCGCTGTTCGCGACCGTGGCCACTGCGGCCATCCACGAACTGACGATCACACCGACCCCCGGCGACACCGGCTGCAGCACGGGCGGGTGATGACCCGATGACCCGGAGCGCCACCCGATCGCTCGGCGAACTGCTCATCGACGCGCCGCTCGTGACCGCGGACCTTCGCGGCGACGCGAGGACAGCGGTCACCGACGTCACGCACGACTCGCGTCGCGTGGCCGCTGGCACGCTGTTCTGCTGCGTCCCTGGCGGCACCACCGACGGGCACGTGTTCGCCGCCGCTGCGGTGCAGGCCGGGGCAACGGCGCTGCTCGTCGAGCACCCACTGGATCTGCCCGTGCCGCAACTGGTGGTGCGTGACGCGCGCCGTGCGATGGGGCATTTCGCTGCCGCGTTCCACGGTCACCCTTCACGCTCGCTCACGATGGTGGGCATCACCGGCACGAACGGCAAGACGACCACGGCCAGCCTGATGGCGGCAGTGCTCGAGCGTGCCGGAATGGTCACTGGAGTGATCGGCACGCTGACCGGCACCCACACGACTCCCGAGTCCACCGAGTTGCAGGCACGGCTCGCTCAGTTCGTCGCCGAGGGCAAGCGGGCTGCGGTGCTCGAGGTCTCGTCGCACGCGCTGGCGCTGCACCGGGTCGCCGGCTGCCACTTCGATCTGGCCATCTTCACCAACCTGGGTCGCGACCACCTCGACCTGCACGGGACGGTCGAACGCTACTTCGCCGCCAAGGCGATGCTGTTCGAGCCGGTGCTCACGGATCGCGGCGTCGCCAACGTCGACGACGTGCATGGCCAGTTGCTGGTCGACACGGCCCCGATCCCGATGACCGGGTTCAGCGGCACCGATGTCGAGGACCTCGAAGTCGGCCCGGGCTCGCATTCGTACCGTTGGCGCGGCCACCTCGTGCGGGTCCCGCTGGGTGGTGCGTTCAACGCGATGAACTCCCTCGCCGCTGCCACGGCCGGGGCCCTGCTCGACATCCCGGTCGGGGTGATCGCGCAGGGCCTGGCCGGGGCAGGGACCGTCCCCGGCCGCTTCGAGCCCGTGCGCGCCGGTCAGTCCTTCGACGTGATCGTCGACTTCGCCCACACCCCCGACGGGCTCCGTGAGGCGCTCACCGCGGCGCGCTCTGCGGCCCGTGGTGGCCGCATCATCGTCGTCTTCGGATGCGGCGGTGACCGCGACCGCGAGAAGCGCCCCGAGATGGGTGCCGTGGCCTCGGAACTGGCCGATCGGGTCGTCATCACCTCCGACAACCCGCGTTCGGAGGACCCACTCGAGATCATCAATGCCATCATTCAGGGGGTGCCCGGCGACTACCGTGAGCGCATCGTGAGTGAGCCCGACCGACGCCGAGCCTTCGCTGCGGCGTTCCAGGCCGCTTCACCCGGCGATCTCGTGCTGATCGCCGGGAAGGGCCACGAGACCACGCAGACCATCGGGTCGCAGGTCGTTCCGTTCGACGATCGCGCCGTTGCGCGCGAACTGCTGGAGGCAGCGAAGTGATCGCCGTCATGATCGCCGGGGCGACGGCAATGCTGATCGCGCTGTTCGGTACCCGGTTCCTCATCGGGTTCTTCCGCAAGGCCGGCGCCGGCCAGCCCATCCTGGGCAAGGACGACCTCGGGCCCGAGCACCACATGCCCAAGCAGGGCACACCCACGATGGGCGGGCTCGCCATCATCATCGCGGCGATGATCGGGTGGCTGGTGGCACACCTGCGGCCCGGCATCGCGTTCTCGGACCAGGCGATGATCATGTGGGTCGGTGTGATCGTGATGGGGGCGATGGGCTTCCTCGACGACTTCATCAAGGTCCGCAAGCGCCACAACCGCGGCATCTTCTGGAAGAAGAAGAGCTACATCACGTTCGGCCTGTCCGTGGGCATCGCGTGGTGGCTCGTCGCTGCCACGGGGGTGAGCGAGACCATCTCGTTCACCCGGTCGAACTTCCCCGGCTGGCACGTTCCGTGGCCGCTGTTCGTGCTGTTCGTCGCGATCATCATCTGGAGCACGTCGAACGCGGTCAACGTCACGGACGGTCTCGACGGTCTCGCCGGGGGTTCGGCTGGCATGGGCTTCCTCGCGTTCACGATCATCGCCTACTGGGCGTTCCGCAACCCGTCGGTCTATGGCGACGTGGTCAACCCGCTCGACCTCGCCGTGTTCGCGGCCGCCTTCGCCGGTGCCTGCGGTGGTTTCCTCTGGTACAACGCCGCACCGGCGCGCATCTTCATGGGCGATGTCGGCGCGCTCGCGCTGGGCACTGCGATGGGTCTGCTCGCCGTCACCTCGAACACCCAACTGCTGCTCGTCCTGATCTGCGGGATCAACGTGATGGAAGCCGGTTCGGTCGCGGTGCAGATGATCGTCTTCAAGGCCTCGGGCCGCAAGAAGCGGTTGTTCCGCATGTCGCCCATCCATCACCACTTCGAGCTCGTCGGCTGGCCCGAGACGACGGTCATCATCCGGTTCTGGCTGATTTGCGGCATCTTCGTGGCCAGCGCGCTGGGCATCTTCATCGCCGACTTCACCCGCATCGCGGACGGGTTGCCGTGAGACAGACCGCGCTGGTGCACGGCCTCGCCCTCAGCGGTGGCGCGCTCGCCGAGCAGTTGGTGCGCCGCGGCTGGAGCGTGCTCGTGGCCGACGACGCGCCTACCGACGACACCCGGGCTCATGCCGCCCGGCTCGGCACCGTGCTGATCGAGCAGCCCGGCGCGGCCGACATCGACGCCCTGCTCGAGCGGGCCGACATCCTCTGCCCGGCACCCGGCGTGCCCGAGACGCACCCGATGATCGTCGCGGCGTTGGCCGCCGGCGTGCCGATCAAGACCGAGATCGACCTGGCCTACGAGTGGGAACAACTGCGTGACGGAGGCCCGCGCCCGATGCTCGCGATCACCGGGACCGACGGCAAGACCACGACGACGATGCTCACCGCGCACATGCTCGAAGCAGCGGGACTGCGCGCCGCTGCGGTGGGCAACACCGAAGTCCCGCTCGCTGCAGCGCTCGACGACGACGTCGACGTGTTCGCAGTCGAGTGCAGCAGCTTCCGCCTCAACTGGCTCGACTCGTTCCGCGCCGAGGCGTCGGTGTGGCTGAACCTCGCTCCGGATCATCAGAACTGGCATCACTCGATGCAGTCCTACGAGGCCGCGAAGGCGCGCATGTGGGCACATCGTCGACCCGCCGATGTCGCGATCGGCTTCGCTGCCGATCCCGTCGTCATGCGCAATCTCGCCGTCGCGGGTGGCCCGACGCGCACCTTCGGCGCGACCGGGGCCGACTACCAGGTGGTCGACGGCTGGCTCGTCGGCCCGGTGGGTCGCCTCGCCCCGGTCGACGAGATGACGCGCCGCCTGCCCCACGACATCACCAACGCGCTCGCCGCCGCCGCGCTGGTCGTCGAGTCCGGACTGGCCGAGCCGCACCACGTGCGCGCCGCGCTTGCCACCTTCCGCCATCCGCCGCACCGCATCGAGCCACTCGGCGTCGTCGGGGGAGCGGAGTGGTTCAACGACTCGAAGGCCACCAGTCCTCATGCGGCGCTCACGGCCATCCGAGGCTTCGATCGCATCGTGCTGCTCGCCGGCGGGCGCAACAAGGGTCTGGATCTTGCGTCGCTCGCGATCGAGGCCGACCGGGTCAAGGCGGTCGTCGGGCTCGGTGAGGCCGGGCCCGAGGTCGTGGCAGCGTTCGCCGGTCGACGACCCGGTGTCGCCGTCGGCTCGATGGCCGAGGCCGTCGAGGTTGCCGCTGCGTTCGCCGAACCCGGCGACGTGGTCCTCCTGTCGCCCGCGTGTGCCAGCTTCGACTGGTACCCCGGTGGCGGCTACCCGGCCCGAGGCGACGATTTCAAGCGTCTCGTGCTCGAACTCGCCACCCGACTGGAGACCGCGTGACCGTCTCGTCCTCGCTCATCGGCGATCGTCGTCGTGCTGCGCTCGCGCGTGCCGACGCAATGCGCCGCCACCCCACCCGCCAGGACACCCGTCGCACGCCTGCGCCGCCGCCACCCACCGCCTTCTACATCATCGCTGTCGTCGCCGCGGTGCTCACGATGCTCGGGCTCGTGATGGTGCTCTCGGCCACCTCGATCAGCCAGTTCCACAAGGGCAACTCGCCCTGGCGCCTGTTCAACCGGCAGCTGATGTGGGCCGTGCTCGGAGCCGTCGGCCTGTGGATGGCCATGCGGGTTCCCACCCGTCGCTGGCGACCGTTCGTGGTGCCGGGCTTCCTCGTCGCCTGCGGGCTGATGGTCCTGCCGTTCCTGCCGCGCATCGGCGATCGTGTCAACGACGCCAGCTCGTGGGTGGTGATCGGGCCGATCAACTTCCAGCCCAGCGAGTTCCTGAAGCTCGCCCTGCTGGTCGCGGTCGCGAGCCTGCTCGCCAACCGACGCGACGAGATGCACGACATCACCCGGACACTCGGTCCGGCGCTCGGTCTCGCGGCGCTGGCGTGTCTGTTGTGCCTGGCCCAGGGCGACCTCGGCTCCGCCATCGTGCTGGCGTCCATCGTGTTCTTCATGGTCTTCATCGCCGGCGCGCCGTTGTTGCCGATGACCGTGACGGGGCTCCTCGGCGTGGCGATCGGTAGTGCGTTCGTCGTGTCCAGCCCGCGTCGCGAGGCCCGCTTCACGGCGTTCCTCGACATCGCAGCCCACAAGGACCATCTCAGCTACCAGACCTGGCAGGCGATGATCGCAATGGCGCAGGGCGGCGTCACCGGTTCGGGCGTCGGACGCGGCGAGAACAAGCTCGGCGAGTTCCTGCCACTGGCGCACAGCGACTTCATCTTCGCCGTCGTCGCCGAAGAACTCGGAATGATCGGCGTCGTCGCCGTGCTCGGTGGTTTCCTCGTGCTCGCGTATGCCGGGGTGCAGGTCGCGCTCGCCACGCCCGATCGGTTCCACAGCCTGCTCGCCGGCGGCATCGTCGGCTGGTTCGTGGTGCAGGCCATCATCAACGTCGGCGGAGTGACCGGGATGATGCCCGTCACCGGCCTCACGTTGCCGTTCTTCTCGGCCGGTGGCAG
>JANMFL010000488.1:0-2562 GCA_031377945.1 Acidimicrobiaceae bacterium
GAAATGGCCCGCGTGTCGGACAGGATGCCGGTGACATTGGACGCCGCCGAGAACGAGCCGATCTTCAGCGGCCGGTCGCGGTAGCGGAGCAGTTCTGCTTCCAGGTGCGCAAGGTCCACGTGGCCATCGGCGTCCTCGTGGATCGTGACCAGGTCGCCGATGGATTCGCGCCACGGCAGCTCGTTCGAGTGGTGTTCGAACGGCCCCACGAACACGACAGGACGTTCGTCGACGGGGATGTGGTCCAGCAAGTGATACCGGTCGTCGAGATCGGCGGGCAAGCGCAGGTTCATGATCCCGATGAGCTTGTCGATCGCCCCCGTCGCACCTGAGCCGGTGAAGATGACGCACGTGTCGGCGTCGCCGCCGGCAGCCTCGTGAATGATGCGGCGAGCGTCCTCGCGCAGGCGAGTGGTTTGGAGGCCGGTGCCGGACGACTCGGTGTGGGTGTTGGCGTAGCGGGGGAGCACCTCGTCGCGAATGAAGTCCTCGATGAAGGTGAGCGCCCTCCCGGATGCGGTGTAGTCGGCATAGGTGATCCGACGTGGCCCGTACGGCCCGTCCATCACCTGGTCGTCGCCGATGACCGACTCGCGAATCCGTCGGAGCAGAGGGGTGTCGACGGGTTCGTTCACGCCGTGCAACCTATCCCGGCGCCGCCGACGGGGCAGGTGCGGGCGTCGTCGTGATTCCCTCGCGGCGATGTCCGGGTCTTGATCTTTCGAGACGATGTGCGCGGTGAAGTCGACGACTCCGTCGGAAAATGGGCCGAATCCAGCGTGCTGGCCCGCGAACTCGGCTCAGGACCTTGACGATCGCGATGTCGGAGTCGTCCGGTGCAGGGACGATCGCTCCAGTTCAGGGGACTTGAGTGAGGTTTTCCTCAAGGTTCTGGGATCAAACTCCGATCAAGAAACTCGGACGTTCACTCACCCGAGTGTCGCCGAGATCTGAGCATTTGGGCGAGATCTGCACGAAAGGACCCGCAATGACCCGCAAGCGCAAGGTAGGCACTGCCAGCATCGTGATGTTGATGCTGACGGGCGGCGGCATCGCTGCCGCGCTGTGGTCGGCGAACGGCAACGGCTCCGGCCAGGCGAAGGCGCTCACCGCGCAGACCCTGACCGTCACGGCCTCGACCGCCACCGCCGATCTGTACCCCGGTTTCACCGGTGGTGACGTGTCGTTCACGATCACCAACCCCAATCCGTACCCCGTCACGTTCTCGTCGATGACGCCGGGAACGATCACCTCGAGCAACAACACGAACTGCCCGGCCTCGAACATCTCGGTGCTCAGCGCCAGCGGCCTGGGCCTGACGGTCGCCGCGAATGCGACCTCGCCGGCTCAGTCGATCGCCAACGTCGTGACGATGTCCGCAGCAGCTCCCGATGGGTGCCAGGGCGTGACCTTCACGATCGCGTTGACCTTGACCGGTTCGCAGGCCTGATCCATCCATGCGCATGAGGGCAGTGGTCGTCGCGTTGTTGACGGCCACTGCCTTTGTCGCGTCTCCGGCCCCCTCGGTGTCGGCGCTGTACAGCGCGTCGGCATCGGGACCGGTGCTCTCGACGGCGCAATCGGTGTCGCAGGCCCAGGCACCGTTGCCGGTGGCTGTGGCTCGCGATGTGACCGTGTCGTGGCCCGCGGTGACGCTGTCGGCGGGGACGCCGGCGACGAGCTACGTGGTGCGTCGCTACACCGCAACCAACGTACTGCAGACCGTGCTCGCCGGATGTGTGACCGTGACGACGAACAGCTGTGTCGAGCTCAACGTGCCCATCGGCACCTGGCGGTACACCGTGCAGGCTCGCATCGGTGGCTGGTCCGGGCCGGAGAGTGCGCCGAGCTCGGCGATCACCGTGGCGAGCGCCTCGTTCGTCCTCGGTTCGACGGCACCCATCACCGCGCTGCCCCAGACGCTGTCGGGCACCATCTCTCAGTTCACGCTCGGAGCGACGCTGTCGTACCGACTCGACTCGCCGTCCGGTTCGGTGCTCGTCGGCTCGCCGTCCACCGTCACGAACAGCTCGTCGATGGCGGTCAGCGTCACCCTGCCGGCGGGAACCACCGATGCGCCGCACAGCATCTTCGTGGTGGACTCGAACGGCGTCTCGGCCGCTGCAGCCGTCGACATCGTGATGCCGCCGGTGGTGCAAACGGTGCAGATGCGTGATGTCGACGCCAACGGCAAGGTGGATCGCGTGGTGGTCACGTTCGACGACACGCTCGCCGCGTACAGCGCAGGCACATCGCCTTGGACGCTCGCCAACGTGCCGTCGGGAGGGACGCTCTCGGGTGTCACCGTCCTCGGCAACACCGCGACCCTCTCGATCTCCGAAGGTGCTGGCGCCGCGAACACGGCAGTCGGCTCGTTCACCGTGGCGCTGGCGGCGAACGCCTCCGGCATCCGCGACGTCAACAACCATGCGTCGTCGTTCGCTGCACGCGCGCCGACCGACCTCGCGCCACCCGCAGTGCAGGCGTTGACCGCGTCGGACTCGAACGCGAATGGCAAGTTCGATCGCGTCAGCATGTCGTTCAGCGAGGCGCTCGCCTCGT
>JANMFL010000520.1:0-3135 GCA_031377945.1 Acidimicrobiaceae bacterium
CGAGGAGCGGGGCGATCTGCGGTTCGTGGGCATTCGCCACGAAGGCGCCGCCGCGTTCGCGGCCAGCGCGTACGGCAAGCTCACGGGTGAGGCGGCAGCATGCTTCGCCATCGCCGGGCCCGGCTCGACCAACCTGCTCACCGGCCTGTACGACGCGCGTGTCGACCGTTCGCCGGTGTTGGCCATCTCGGGTCAGGTGCCGTCGAAGGTGAAGGGCCGCGGCGCGTTCCAGGACCTCGATCTCGAGCGCGCGTTCGCCGACGTCTCGCTCTACAGCCAGACGGTGCAAGCCGGGTCCGACCACGCCGAACTGATGTCGACGGCGTGCAAGCACGCCATCGTCGGTCGTGGCGTGGCGCACCTCGTCCTGCCCGACGAGGTGCAGGTGCTGCCGTCCGACCGTGCGGCAGGTGGTCCGACGGGACGGGTGGGCGATCACCGCGTGAGCCCCTCCCCCGACGCGTTGCGCGCGGCCGTCGAGTTGCTGGCCGCGGCACGGCGGCCGGTGATCGTCGTCGGGCACGGGGCGCGCAACGACATGGCGGCGGTGATCGCGCTCGCCGAACGGCTGGGCGCACCGGTGCTGACGACGTTCAAGGCGAAGGGGCAGATCTCGGATCGCCACCCGCTGGGCGCGGGCGTGCTGGGGCGAAGTGGCACGCCGGTGGCGAGCCACCTGATGAACGAGGCCGATCTGCTGGTGGTGTTCGGGGCGTCGTTCTCGAACCACACCGGCATCGCTCCGTACAAGCCGACCATCCAGGTCGACGACGACCCCATGGCGCTCGGCCGACTGCAGCCAGTGGATGTGCCCGTGTTGGGTGACGTCGGCACGACGGCCACGGCGATGGCGGCTGGCCTGCCGGCAGCCATCGCAGCCACGGACCAGCGTCCCGATGTCGCCGAGCGGTGGAGCATCTGGCGGGCCGAGAAGTCGCGACGGGTGGCCGACGATCGCGGGCACGGTGTCGGGTCGGCTGCCCTGTTCGAGTCGCTCACCCGTCACGCCGCAGCCGACGCGGTGATCTGCGTCGACGTCGGCAACAACGCGTACTCGTTCGGCCGCTACTTCGAGGTCGAGGCGCAGTCGGTATTGATGTCGGGTTACCTCGGATCCATCGGTTTCGGCCTACCCGCAGCGATGGGCGCGTGGGCGGCGGTGGGTGATCGTCGCCAGATCATCGCCGTCGCGGGCGATGGGGGTTTCGGGCAGTACGCGATGGAGATGACCACCGCGGTGCGCCACGGGATGGACCTGACGGTCGTGCTGCTCGACAACGGCGAGCTCGGCAAGATCAGCAAGGAGCAGCGAGCCGGGCACCTCGACGTGTGGCAGACGTCGTTGGTGAACCCCGACTTCGCCGTCTTCGCACAGTCGTGCGGCGCGCAGGGGTTGACGGTGACGAGTGCCGACGAACTCGACGGCGCGCTGACCGAGGCGTTCGCGCACCGTGGCCCGTCGCTGGTCCACGTGCGCACCGACGCCGCGCTCGTCTGACGTCGGGTCTGACGGGGTACGCTTCTGCGTTTCTGGGCATGCCCGGAAGCCGACGTCTGTTTGCGGGCATGCCCAGTTCGGCGGCACGGCCGTGCGCCGCGGGTTACAGCGTGGCGAGGAAGGCTTCGAGCGCCGCGTTCACCGCGTCGGGCGCTTCTTGCTGCACCCAGTGGCCCGAGCCGGGGACGATGGTGGTGCCGCGGAAGTCGGTGCAGCCGCCGCCGGGTGCGGCGTACGCGTCGACGCCGGGGATCATGGTGCGGACCACGTCGAACTCGCCGCCGATGAAGCACGACGGGCGGTCGACAGTGGCGCCGACGATGTCGGCCGCGGACTCGACCTCGAGGGCCAACGCCCGGTAGCGGTTGAACCCGCCGGTGGTGCCCGAGCGTTCGAAGGCCCTCACGTAGACGTCGAGGTCGTCGTCGCTGAGGAAGCTGAGCGGTCCGGCAGGCGGCTCGGGCAGCACGTCGGTGATCGGCGTGTCGCGCGGCAGGTCGCTGGAGAGCGGGTCCCTGGGGCCGGCGCCGGAGAGTGCGAAGTAGACCTGCTTCAACGCGCCGCGCAGGTCCTGCGCGAACTCGGCTTCGACCACGCCGGGCTCTTGGAAGTGGAGCATGTAGAAGAAGCGGTTGGCGTAGACCTGGTCGAACAGGTCGAGCAGCGAGATGGGCAGCGGCGGGGTGTGCGGCACGCTGAGTCCGGCGACACCGAGGATGCGGTCGGGGTGGCGGATGGCGGTGTGCCAGACGACGGGCGCACCCCAGTCGTGGCCGACGAGCACGACGGGCTCGTCGCTGAGTGCGGTGGCGACCGCGGCGACGTCGCTGGCGAGTTCGCGCAGTGTGTAACGCTCGATCTCGGTCGGGTTCGAGCTGCCGCCGTAGCCGCGCACGTCGAGGGCCGCGCACGTGTAGCCGCGGTCGGCGAAGTGGGCGACCTGATGCCGCCACGAGTGCGACAGCTCGGGCCAGCCGTGCACGAACAGCAGGGTGGGGCCGTCGCCGGTGACCTCGACCCGCAATGTGATCTCGCCGTTGTCGATGAAGCGCTCGTCCATCTGTTCCCCCTCGTGGTACGAAGCCTCATTCTGACTCGTCGCCGTCCGTAGGCTGACGGGATGACTTCCGACGATGCGGCACCGGCGGCACCGGCGGCACCAGCGGCACGGCACGAACTGGTGTGGTCGGCGTCGTGAGCGAAGCGGTCGACGCTGTGGCGACCGGGGCTGCGGAGCAGATCACGGTCTACTCACGGCCCGGGTGCCCGTACTGCACGACGCTGAAGATGGGTCTGAAGCGGTCGCACACGCCGTTTCGCGAGGTGAACATCTGGCGCGATCCCGAGGCGGCGATGTTCGTGCGTTCCGTGGCGAACGGCAACGAGACCGTCCCGACGGTGACGATCGGTGATGTGTCGCTGGTGAACCCGTCGGCCGGCTCCGTGCGCAAGCTCGCGATCGCCGCCGGTCTGGTCGACGAGACGGCTGGCCGCGGCTGGTTCGGGTGGCGCCCGCGTCGGGCAGCGTCGTGACGCTCACCGTCGGCAGCCAGATGCCGAAGTCGATCTTGTCGACCCGCTGAACGCATGCCCCGACGAGGCCGGAGCGACGAGACACCAGGCGGGTCCATCGTTGG
>JANMFL010000524.1:0-2789 GCA_031377945.1 Acidimicrobiaceae bacterium
CAGAGAACCTTCTTCTTGCCCTCGGCCTTGAACTTCTCGCCGGCACCGTTGCCGGCGACCGTCTCGTCCTGGCGAACGTGGGCCTCGCGGCCCGGTGCGACGGTGCCGAGGAGACCTTCGGAGGCGAAGTCGTGAGACTCACCACCTCCGGTGACGCCGACCCGACCACCTCGCAGAGCGAGATCAAGGCGGCGCTCGACGCCGATGCCGACATCGACGCCATCTTCGCCACCGGCCCCATCGGTGCCGTCCTGGCCAAGGACGCCGTTGGCGAACTGGGCCGCGACGTGATGATCGGTGCGGTCGACCTGTCGACCGACCTCCTCGATGCCATCGAGGCGGGCGACATCGCCTTCACGATCGACCAGCAGCAGTACCTGCAGGGCTACCTGTCGGTGGTCTTCCTGTACCTCAACGTCACCAACCAGAACACGGTCGGTGGCGGTCTGCCGGTGTACACCGGCCCGGGCTTCATCACCGCCGACAACGTCGCCGCGGTGAAGGAACTCGTCGCTGCCGGCACTCGCTGATCAGCAACACAACTCGGTATCGGGCCGGGGACTCACGTCCCCGGCCCGTTCCGGTCCGCACGCACCAACGAACAGAGGGGGACGATGCATGACGGACGACGTCGTGACATCTGGGGGTGCACCGACGCACGATGAACGGATCTCGTTCCGTGGGCCGCTGCAACGAATGTTGATCTCTCCGGAGATCGGTGCCCTGATCGGCACCATCATGGTCTGGACGCTCTTCTGGGCGACCAGCGAGAAGTTCTCCACGGCACCGACATCGGCCAGTTGGCTCGACGGTGCCGCACCACTCGGCATCATGGCCGTGGCGGTGGCGCTGCTCATGATCGGCGGCGAGTTCGACCTCTCCGCCGGCGTCATCACGGGCTCGACCGGCATCCTGGTCGGCCTGTTCGCCCAGAAGTTCATGGGCGATGGCGTGACGATGTGGATGGCCGTGCCCATCGCGTTCCTCGCCGCCGGACTGATCGGGTGGATGAACGGCACGTTCGTCAACAAGACGGGGTTGCCATCGTTCATCGTCACCTTGGCGACGTTCTTCATCCTGCGCGGCGTGAACCTGGTGTTCGCCAAGCGCCTCGTCGACAAGGTGCTCGTCGAGAACATCGACGAGGTGAAGGACTTCGAGTTCTTCCGCAAGCTGTTCGCCGCCACGCACACGCTCGAGCCGTTCGACGCTCGCGACACCATCCTGCTGGTCGGCGGCATCCTCGGCGGGGCACTCGTGGTCGCCGGTCTGCTCGAGCAGTCGCTCGTGCGGCGGTCGGCGATCAACGCGAAGGGTCTGGTGCTCGCGCTCGTCGGCATCGCAGGTGTCGTCGGCGGGGTGCTGATGCTGCACCACAGCGACGGCGTGGGCGCGAACCTCGTCTGGGGCACCGTCGCACTCGTCGGAGGGCTCGTGCTCGCGGTGGGTTGTGGCACCCTGCGCTTCGAGACCGAAGCGCCGTACGGCCCGTGGTGGGTTGCGGCCTCGACGAAGCTGTTCGCCGCCGGCATCGCCGCCACCGTGGTGTCGTTCGTCGTCACCCGTTTCCTCGACAAGGAGGAAGAGCGGGTGCTGCTCTCCATCCCGCCGCACGGCGTCAAGGTCGCCATCGCGGTCGGTGCGGCGCTCATCGGGGGCGGCATCGTCGCCCGCCGGGGGCTGCGGCGGATCAACGCGCGGGCCGGCATCATCCGCCGCTCGCCGATGGCGTATCCGGTGCTCGTGTTCAACTCGCTGGTCGCCGCCGGCGCCTCGATGGTCGCGGTGCTCACGTTCCTGCAGTTGACCACCGAGCAGGGCTTTCGCTCGCTCGTGCAGGTGGGTGTGGGCGGAACCGGCATCCTGGCCCTGCTCGGAGCAAAGGGCGTGGCCTCGCGCACCTCCAAGCGGGCCCAGTTGGTCATCGGCGCCGTTGCCGCGCTGGTCATCCTGTTCACCGGCTTCGTGGTCCGCCTCGATGCCGGCTCCGAACGGTTCCGGTCGGGCTTCATGGCCGTCGTGGCCATCCTGGCCGCGTTGGTCCTCGGCAACGCACTGATCGAGTACGTGTTCCGCAAGCGCCGCGAGCCCTTCACCGCGGGCGACACGCTCGGACGGATTCTGGTGTTCGGTGGCATCACCGTCGCCGGTCTCGGCATGGCCGTCAGGCTCATCTGGTCGGGTGCACCGGTGCGCGTCAGCATCGCGTGGTGGTTGGCGATCACGCTCATCGGTGCGTACACGCTCGCTCGTACCCGATACGGCAACTGGATCTTCGCCGTCGGCGGCAACAAGGAGGCCGCCCGAGCGGTCGGCGTGCCGGTGGACCAGGTGAAGGTGGGGCTGTTCATGATGGTGTCGCTCGTCGGCTGCCTCGTCGGCATGATGACGGCGTTGCGCTACACCTCGGTCGCGGCCAGCCAGGGCGTGGGTGAGGAGTTCGAGTACATCATCGCTGCCGTCGTCGGCGGTTGCCTGCTCACCGGTGGATACGGCTCGGTGATCGGCGCGTCGTTCGGCGCGATGATCGCAGCGATGCTCGCCACCGGCATTCCGGGTTCGCGATGGAACACCGACAACAAGTACATCTTCCTCGGTGCGGTGCTCTTCCTCGCCGTGCTCGTGAACCAGAAGGTCCGCAAGAAGGCTCAGGAGGCCCGCTGATGAACCTGCTCGAACTCGTCAGCATCTCGAAGTACTTCGGCAACGTGACGGCACTGGAAGACGTGCACACCAAGGTCGAGGCCGGCAAGGTGACCTGCGTGCTCGGCGACAACGGCGCCGGCAAG
>JANMFL010000038.1:0-9656 GCA_031377945.1 Acidimicrobiaceae bacterium
GATCCGATGGGCCGGGTTCCCGGCCCGCAAGACCCTCGACGACTTCGACTGGGACCACCAACCCGGCGCCCGCCAACAACTCGCCGCGCTCGCCTCGGGCGCGTTCTTGACCGAAGCCCGCAACGTCGTACTCCTCGGCCCGCCCGGCACCGGCAAGACCCACCTCGCCACCGCGCTCGGCGTGACCGCCGCACACCACGGCCACCGGGTCTTGTTCGCCACCGCCGTCGATTGGGTCGCCCGGCTCCAAGACGCCCACCGCCTCGGCCGGCTTCCCGCCGAGCTCACCCGGCTCCGCCGCTACGGACTGATCATCATCGACGAAGTCGGCTACCTGCCCTTCGAGCAAGACGCCGCCAACCTGGTGTTCCAACTGGTGTCATCGCGCTACGAACACGCCTCACTGATCCTCACCTCGAACCTGCCGTTCTCGGCCTGGGGTGGCGTGTTCGGTGATCAAGCCGTCGCCGCTGCGATGATCGACCGCATCGTTCACCATGCCGACGTCCTCACCCTGAAGGGCGCCAGCTACCGGCTCCGCAACCGAGGCATCGACACCCTGCCCAGCATCAGAGCCAGCATCGACCAACCCGACAACTAACATCCCCCACGAACATCAACTGTTCACTTTTCGACCGTCACAAACGCGCAGTTTTCGGGCGTCGTCGACAAACCGGGGCCACTTCGTCTCGGTCTCCGAGACGATTGAGCCCCAGAAGTGGTTGGAACGGACCAGCCCCAGAAGCTCGGCGTGTGACCGGCTCACCGATCATCGGCGGGCGCGCAATTCACGCGAGCGCCGATCGGCGGAAACACTCCCGAAACATTGATCGCCGAGTCTCCGCTCGCCCCTACAACTCAACTGGACGGAGGAACTCTCATGGAGAGTGGCAACGTCGCGTGG
The DNA here is from genome assembly GCA_031377945.1 of Acidimicrobiaceae bacterium. Taxonomy (GTDB): domain Bacteria; phylum Actinomycetota; class Acidimicrobiia; order Acidimicrobiales; family Ilumatobacteraceae; genus UBA668. The sequence continues at coordinate 905 of JANMFL010000038.1, forward strand.
ATCCTGGTGTCCGCAGCCCTCGTGCTGTTCATGACGCCCGGCCTCGCTTTCTTCTACGGCGGTATGGACCGCAGCCGCAACGTGCTCAACATGCTGATGATGAACTTCTATTGCGTGTTGGTGATCCCCGTGCTGTGGGTCGTGATCGGATATTCACTGTCGCAGGTGCCGTTCGAGAACGACTTCCTCGGCAATCTCGACGCGCTGATGCTGCACGGCATCGGCATCGGCGACGACAACGGTGGGCAGCTCGCCACGATCGCCTATCTCGGCATGTTCGCAGCGATCACCCCGGCCCTCATCAGTGGTGCGGTCGCGGACCGGATGAAGTTCTCGGCGTGGGCCATCTTCGTCCCGGTGTGGTCGTTGTTGGTGTACGTGCCGGTGTTCAAGTGGGTGTTCGGCGGATGGCTCGGCCAGCGCGGCTCGCTCGACTTCGCCGGTGGCACGGCCATCCACGTCAATGCGGGTATCGCCGCGCTTGCCGCGGTGCTCGTCCTCGGCAAGCGCCGCGGCTGGCCGCAGGAGGGCCACCCGCCGCACAGCATGCCGCTCGTGATGATCGGCACCGGCATTCTCTGGTTCGGCTGGTTCGGCTTCAACGCCGGCTCGGCGCTGGCCGCCAACGGTCAGGCAGTGCAGGCCTTCATGAACACGTTCCTCGCGGCTGCGGCTGGCGGCCTCGCCTGGCTGCTGGTCGAGTGGAAACGCGACGGTCACCCGACCAACCTCGGCGCCGCGTCGGGCATCGTCGGCGGTCTCGTGGCCATCACTCCGGCCGCCGGGTACGTGTCGGGCGCTGCGCCCATCTTCATCGGCCTCGCCGCCGGAGTGGTGTGCAGCTACGCCGTGCGCCTGAAGCTGCGTTTCGGCTTCGACGACTCGCTCGACGTGGTCGGTGTGCACTTCGTCGGCGGTCTCGTCGGATCGTTGCTCATCGGCTTCTTCGCCAACCCCGACTTCTTCGACGCCACGTTCCGCCAAGGCATCTTCTACGGCGGCAGCGTGCGTCTGCTCGCCGAGCAGGCCCTCGCCAACGGAGTGGCCATCGTCTGGTCGTTCGTCATCACCTACGCGATCATGCGGGTGTTGAAGGCGACGATCGGAGTTCGTGTCGACCCGGAGGTCGAGGCCACCGGTCTCGACCTCGCCCTGCACAGCGAGACCGCCTACCACGGCGGCACCCTCCACTGACCACCCCTTCACCCGAGGAGCACCGATGAAACTGATCACTGCGGTCATCAAACCGTTCAAGCTCGACGAGGTACGCGACGCGTTGAAGGGCGCCGGCGTCGTTGGCATGACCATCACCGAGGTGCGCGGCTTCGGCCGGCAGGGCGGCCACACCGAGACCTACCGTGGCGCCGAGTACCAGATCGACTTCGTGCCCAAGACCAAGGTCGAACTCGTCGTCGACGACGGCGATGTCGACCGCATCGTCGACCTGCTCGTCGATGCCGCTCGCAGCGGAAAGATCGGCGACGGCAAGGTGTGGGTGACGCCGATCGAGACGCTCATCCGCATTCGTACCGGCGAGTCCGGCCCGGACGCGGTCTGACGAGCGCTGGCGCCCTCACGTGAAGTCAGTCGACGCTGCCACCATCAAGCGAGTCCGCGCTCAGCTCGTCAACGACCCTGATCTGGCGGGACGCAGCCTCGCCCGGCGTCTCTCGCAGCAGGCCGACAGTTGGTTCCAGAGCCTTGCGGCCGACCTGCCCGACGGTTGGACGCTGATGGCCACGGGCGGGTATGCGCGTGGTGTGCTGACGCCCGGCAGCGACATCGACGTCGTGCTGCTGCACCTGCCGAAGACGCCCGACGCGCGCGTTCGGGAGGTGGCCGAGACTCTGTGGTACCCGCTGTGGGACGCCGGGCTGAAGGTGAGCCCGGCGGCGCACACGCAGAAGACGCTGCTGTCGCTGGCATCCGACGACCTCGACACGGCGACGTCGATTCTCTCGGTGCGCTGCTTGGCCGGCTCGCCCATCGCGGTGTCCGAGTTGAACGCGGCGGCGCTGGAGCAGTGGCGCAAGAAGCCGTTCATGTGGTTGCAGCGCCTGCTCGAGACCAGCCAGCAGCGTTGGGAGAAGCTCGGCGACGTGGCGTCGTTGCTCGAGCCCGACCTGAAGGACGGTCGCGGCGGCCTCCGCGACCACGACATGATCCGCTGGGCACTGCGCGTCGATCGGCCCGATGTCGCAGCGGCGCTCGAGCATCCCGTCGACGACCTGGTCGGTCCGGCGGAACTGCTGCTCGCCGCGCGTTGCGAGCTGCATCGCGCCACCGGTCGGCCGGTGAACACACTGTTGCTGCAGGACCAGGATCGCGTCGCCGAGGCGATGGGATATGCCGATGCCGATGCGCTGATGCTGAACATCGCCGGTGCCGCGCATGCCATCGAATGGGCCACTGAGCGGTTCTGGAACCGGGTCGCCTCACTCATCCGGACGGGTGGACGCTCAGCGAAGCCGGGCAAGCCCGAGGCATTGGCTCCCGGTGTGGTCTCACTCGACGGCGAGGCACACATCGCCCCCGACGCCGACGTCGACGAGCAGTCGTTCGTGTTCCGTTTCGCCTCGGCTGCCGCGCATGCAGGTCTGCCGATGAGCGGCCGCTCGCTGCAGATGATGGCCAGCCGTGGCACCCCTCCCGGCGAGGACTGGACCGAGCGCACGCGCCGTGCCTTCGTCAGCATGCTCGGCTCGGGCAAGTGGTTGGTACCCACGGTGGAAGCACTCGAGCGGTACGGGTTGTTCAGCCGCTATGTGCCCGAGTGGCGAGCGGTGCGCAGCCTGCCGCAGCGCAACGCCTTCCACACCTACACGGTCGATCATCACCTGCTGCAGACCATCGCCAATGCGAACGAGCACGTGCGCGACGTCGCCCGCCCCGACCTGTTGTTGGTCGGTGCCCTGATGCACGACCTGGGCAAGGGGTATCCGGGCGATCACACCGAGGCCGGTCTGGAGCTGATCGACACGGTGATGGGCCGGATGGGTTTCGACGCCTCGGACTCGGCGGTCATCGCCGACATGGTGCGCCACCACCTGCTGCTGCCCGAAACGGCCACCCGCCGCGACCTGTCCGATCCGCGTACGGCGACGAACGTCGCAGAGGCGGTGGGCAGCGTCACCACGCTCGAGTTGTTGCAGGCACTCACCGAGGCCGACAGCAGGGCCACCGGCCCCGCCGCGTGGAGTACCTGGAAGCAGTCGCTCGTCGATCAGCTGGTGCAGGCCACCTCCGAGGTCATCCGCAACGGAAAGGCTGCCACTGCGCCCCCGGCGGCGTCGGCGGACCTCGCGCAGTTGGCCGATCTGGTGGCGAGCGACGACCAATTGCACGTGGCCGTGGTCCGTTCGGGTGATGTCGACGTGTTGCGCATCGCCAGCCACGACCGCGCCGGATTCTTCTCGATCACGGCGGGCGTGTTGGCGTTGCACGGACTCGACGTCGTGGGGGCCTCTGCGGTCACCGGTGCCGACGGCGTGGCCGTCGACGAGTTCCGCATCGCCACCCCGTTCGGCGTCGAGCCCGACTGGAAACGAGTCGAGCACGACTTGCGCGGCGCGCTCGCCGGCAACGTCGACATCGACTCCCGGCTCGAACAGCGGGTGAAGCAACAATCGCGCCGGCGCAGGGTCACGTCCGCCGCACCTGCTCGGCTGGAAGTGCTGGTGAGCAACGAGGCCAGCGACTCGACGACGGTCGTCGAGGTCCGTGCGCCCGACGAGCCGATCGTGCTGTACCGAGTGGCGCACGCGCTCAGCCAGTCCGGTCTGGACATCCGCTCTGCCGTGGTGGCCACGCTCGGTCACGAGGTGGTCGACGTCTTCTACGTGTTGCGTTCGGGGCCCGATGCCCAGTCGCTGCCAGGCAAGCTTCCCGAGGCCGAGTTCGACGCCATCCGAGCAGCCGTCCGCACCGCCCTCGGCTGAACCTGTCACAGCGCGAACACGCCAGAACGCGAACATGCCAGAACGCGAACGTGAGGGTTCCGGCGTGGTGTGTCCACGTCGAAACCCTCACGAACGGAGTGGTGCTTGATGTGATGCCGGGAGGGTTCCCGACGCGATCGGTCAGATCGCGTCGGCACCCTCCTCCCCGGTACGGATGCGCACGAGGCGCTCGACGGTGCTGACCCAGATCTTGCCGTCACCGATCTTGCCGGTGGCGGCCGCGGCGGTGAGCGCTTCGACCACGGTGTCGACGATGGCGTCGTCGACCACGAGCTCGAGCTTCACCTTGGGCACGAAGTCGATGTTGTACTCGGCACCTCGGTACACCTCGGTGTGACCACCTTGGCGACCGAAGCCACGGACTTCCGTGACGGTGATGCCGGTGACGCCCGCAGCCTTGACCGCTGCCTTGACGTCATCGAGTTTGAACGGCTTGACGATTGCTGTGATGAGTTTCATGTGTGTGTTCTCGTTCCGTTCAGTCGTTGTACGCCGCGACGCCCATCTCGGGGATGTCGAGGCCTGCGATCTCGTCGGCTTCCGGGGACCGGATACCGCCCTTGGTGATCTTGTTCTGGATCTTGAAGAAGCCGAAGGCGATGCCGAAGATCACAGTCCAGATGACGAGGACGCCGAGTGCCTGCGCACCGAGCTGGCCCCAGTCACCCTCGATGATGCCCTTCACGCCCGTGCTGGACGAGCCGTTCCAACCCGCACCGTACGTGCCGTTGGAGAAGATGCCGACGGCGAGGACACCGAAGGTGCCGCAGACGCCGTGGACGGCGATGGCGCCCACCGGGTCGTCGACCTTCAGCTTGTTCTCGATGAAGAACACCGCTTCGATGGCGAGGACGGCAGCGACCACACCGATGACCGCAGCGGCCCACGGCGCCACGAAGGCGCAGGGGGCCGTGATGGCCACCAGGCCGGCGAGCATGCCGTTGACCATCATGCCGGGGTCCGGCTTTCCGGTACGCCAGGTGATGTAGTACATCGCCGCGACCGAGCCGAGTGCGCCGGCGATCGCCGTGTTGGTGGCGACCGTGGCGAACTGGACGTCGGTCGACGCGAACGTCGAGGCGGCGTTGAAGCCGAACCAGCCGAACAGCAGGATGAAGCAGCCGAGCATGGCCATGGGGATGTTGTGGCCGGGAATGGCCCGTGCCTTGCCGTCGGCGCCGAACTTCCCGATGCGCGGTCCGAGCACGATGGCACCGGCCAGTGCGGCCACGCCGCCGACGGCATGGACCACACCGGAGCCGGCGAAGTCGACGTAGCCAGCGCCGAGACTGAGGGTCTCCCAGGACTTTGCGAGCCAGCCGCCACCCCAGGTCCAGGCTGCGAACAGCGGGTAGTAGACGGCGCCGCAGAACAGGCCCCACCACACGAAGCTCTTCCACTTCCACCGCTCCGCCATCGAGCCCGTGGGGATCGTGGCCACGGTGTCCATGAAGGCGACCATGTAGAGGAAGAAGCCGAGCAGCGCGGGCGTCGCCGCGTTGCCGAGGTGGTCGTAGCCCCAATAGAGCAGGCCCGTGAACTCGCCGCCGACGGCAGGCAGGCCGTCGCCGTTCATTGCCGTCTCCAGGCCGAATGGCGCGTAGCTGAAGCCACCGAATGCCAGCGGGAAGCCGACGAACAGGAAGCCGACGAAGCCGAGACCGAAGATCGCGAAGTTCGACGTCATCACGTGGGCGGCGTTCTTCTTCTGCGTGAAGCCGGTCTCGACGAGTGCGAAGCCTGCCTGCATGAAGATCACCAGGATTGCGCCGATGATCACCCACAGCATGTTGGTGGCCTGAGCGAGTGTGGTGACCGCCTCCATGGCTTCCTCACCCTCGGCGAGTGCTGTAGAGCTGATGAATATTGAGACGAGGGCGGCGCCGGTGACGCCACCTCCGATGTACTTGAGTGCTTTGCGCACTGTTGTCCTCCCGGGAACTCAACTAGGGGCAGTGGATGTGGATACGGGACGACAGGCGGCACTGGCTGTTGTCGCTGCGCACGGTACGGCGGAGAGATTTCGGGGTGGTCGCCCGAGTGTTTCCGCTGTGTGGCGTTCGCGTTCAGAGCGCCTGTTCAGCGCGAAGTGCTGAACAGAGTGCGCTTTGTCCGCTCGCCGAGCAGCGCGCGGCGCACCCGCTCCATGGCGGCGGCATCCAGCTTCCGGCCGACGCGGTCGGTCACCGCGAAGCGGTCGTTCACGCGCGACGCATCCGTGGAGACGCGGGCCGTGTGGACCATCACCTTTGCTGCGGCGAACGCGGTGCTGACGGCCAGAAGAGCCCCGGGTTGATCCGGCCCGGTCACGACGACGGACGTGTGCCAGGGCAGGGCGGCGTTGTCGAACGTCAGCGTGAGCTCGGGCATCGGGATGGTCTTCAGTTGCTTGTGCAGCCGCGCCTCGAATGCCATGGCAAGTGTCTTGGCGGCAGGCCTCGCGGTGGTACGAACGATGAAGCTGTCGAGCACGGCGCCATCGGGCCAGGTGGCGATCGAGGCGCCGCTGATGTCCACACCGAACTCGGTGAGCACGTCGGTGAGCCGCGCCAGCAGGCCATCGGTGTCGCGGCATGCGACGTCGATCTTCCAGTGATCAGGCTCCGGCTCGGGCGCGACGGCGACGCGCACACTGCCGCTGCGTGGCAGCGGCTCCATCAGGCGCGCCTGGCGGGCCAGTTCCTCGGGCTCATGGGAGAGCAGGTAGCTGTTCGACGCAAACCGCAGCCGCTCGATGGGGGCGTCGTCGTCGAGCAGGTGCTCGGCGGCCATTCGTCGCGCGGCTGCCAGGTTGTTGGCTTCGCTGCCGGTGAGTTCTGGATGCTCCAACGCCTGCACCACCAGTGCGAGCCGCTCGTCGAGGGCTTCGCGTTGCCACTTGGGTAACTGACCCAGGGCAAGCGCCAGTTCGTACGCATCGCGGGCGTGGGCCGGGCTGGCCAGATGGGTGGCGAGTTGCAGGACCTCGCGCTCGTCGAAGCTGTCGGGGTCGTGCACACCTGCCCGCAGGAGTTGTGCGTCGTGGACGATCGACGCGATGCGGTCGGCTTCGGCCTCAGGGACCAGGCGACGCGCCAGTGACAGCGAGCACTGGGTTGCGTCGTCGGCCTCGACGCACACGTCCGCGGCGAGCGCGGCGATCATCAGTTCGTCCGTCGCCATGCCCAACACCGGTGCCAGATCGTCCAGTCGGTCCACCACGGGGAAGCGCAGCGCGCCCATCGGGTCGAGGTCGCCGATGTCGGCGCGGCGATGGCCCATCGCTGCCGCGATCTCTGGTAGTGCGCGCTCCAGCACACCGGTGACGTCGAGGAATCGCCAGGCACGCGGGTTGTCGGAGCGCAGCAAGCGAACCAGCGCCTCGGTGTCGCCCGGATCCCAACCGAGCTGGGTGGTGCGGGTGGCGCCGAACCAATCGAGCAGCCCGGCCGCCGGACGGGCGTTGCGAGTGAGCGCAGCGGCCCTCAGTGCGAGTGGCACCGTCAGCGCAGCCGGGGGTGTGCCATTGAGTCGGATCTCCCCGTCGGCGGTCGTCAGCCAACCCTCGACGGGTTCCTCGGTCACCGCCAGGTCCGGCGGTGCTGCCGCCCTTCCGAGTCGCATGCGCAGGAGCGGAGGCGCGAGGACGGTGGTCAGCAGCACCACGATCAGCAATGCCCCGTACTGGTCGCCGTCGAGTACGCCGTTGGCGAGCCCGATGGACGCGAAGATCAAGCCGACCTCGCCGCGAGGGATCATGCCCAATCCGATCAGCACCTTGTCGGCACGGGTGCCGGTGGCTCCGGCGGCGCTGATCATCTTGCCGGCGACGGCGACGACGGTGAGCACAGCAGCAAGACCGAGTACCGACGGCTTTGCCATCGCAGCCAGGTCGGCGTTGATGCCGATCTGGGCGAAGAACACGGGGATGAACAGGTTGCCCACCGAACCGAAGTCACGGGCGATGCGATCGTGCTGGCGACTCTTCGCCAGGCCGAGACCGGCCATGAAGGCGCCGATGATGAACGCCAGTTTGGCGGCGTCGGCCAATTCGGCGAACCCGATCGTGACGACCACTGCCGCGACGGTGACCGTTGCGCCGGAACTTGCCCGGCGATGGATGGCGTCGAGCACGCGTGGCACGACGGTGAGCCCGACGATGCCGGTCACGACGAGGAAACCGATCGCGAGGCCGAGCGTGGAACCAATCGTGGCGACGTCGACCGAACCGCCGGTGACCACCTTCACCACGACGGTGAGGATCACCAGGCCCATCACGTCATCGGCGACTGCGGCACCCAACACGATGCGGGCTTCGGTGGTCGCGAGCGCACGAAGGTCGCCGAAGACACGAGCGGTGATGCCCACGCTGGTGGCGGTGAGCGCCGCTCCGATGAACACGGCGGTGTTCGTGCTCTGCCCGAACAGCAGGCCGACCCCAAGACCACTCGCAAAGGGCGCGGCGACGCCGATGATCGCGACCAGGAAGGAGGCCTTGCCGACCTTGCTGAGTTCCGCGAGATCCATTTCCATGCCAACTTGTAAGAGCAGCAGCAGCACCCCGATCTCGGCGAGCATCGCGAGCGACACACCCCGGGCGTCGGTGAGCTGGATGAGATCGAATCCGGACGGGCCGATCGCGACACCGGCGAGGATTTCGCCCAGCACGGCAGGGAGCCGCAGCTTCTCGGCAAGTTCGGCAGCGCACTTTGCTGCCGCGAGGACGATGAGTAGATCGAGGAGCAGACGGGCGAGATCGACGCCTTCGCTGGCGGCGATCACGTCAGATCACTGGCGAGCAGCGCTTCCGCTGC
>JANMFL010000049.1:0-3107 GCA_031377945.1 Acidimicrobiaceae bacterium
CTCGAAGTACGCCATCTCGGGCTGGTAGCCGGCCTCGACGAGCGTCTCGAAGCCCGCCTGGACGAGCGACGTGACGCCGCCGCAGAGCACGGCCTGCTCACCGAACAGGTCGGTCTCGGTCTCTTCCGCGAACGTGGTCTCAATGACGCCCGCACGGGCCCCGCCGATGGCCGCGGCGTAGCTGAGCGACAGTTCCTTCGCGGTACCGGTGGCGTCCTGGTGCACGGCGATGAGCGCCGGCACGCCGCCGCCCTCGGTGTAGGTGCGGCGGACCAGGTGGCCCGGGCCCTTCGGGGCGATCATGATGACGTCGACGGTCTTCGGCGGGCGGATGCGCTTGAAGCGGATGTTGAAGCCGTGCGCGAACGCGAGGGCCTTGCCCTTGCGCATGTGCGGCTTGATGAACTCCTCGTACGTCGCCTTCTGCTCGGTGTCGGGCATGGTGAGCATGATCACGTTGGCCCACTTGGCGGCTTCGGCGATGCCCATGACCTGCAGACCGGCGGCCTCGGCCTTGGCAGCCGACTTGCTGCCCTCGCGCAAACCGACGACGACCTGCACGCCCGACTCCTTCAGGTTCAGCGCGTGCGCATGACCCTGCGAGCCGTAGCCGATGATGGCGACCTTGCGGCCACGAATGATCGACGGATCGCAGTCCGCCTCGTAGTACATCTTTGCGGCCATTCCTGTCAGCCAGCCTTTCCCTTGTTGGTGTTGGTGACGGCGCGCAGACGCGCGTCGCGATCGAGTTTGGGCAGTGCAACACGCCCGGTTCGCTGGAGCTCCACGATGCCATAAGCGGTGAGGAGTTCCTCAAAGTCGTCGAGCTTGTCGGGGTGACCGTCGAGCGAGATGGTGATGGCCTCGTGGCCGACGGCGAGGATCTTGCCCTCGAAGATGGTGGCCAGCTCGACCACCTGACCGCGCGTGTCGGGGGTGGATCGCACCGTCACGAGCAGCAGCTCGCGCTCGACGCTGCGACGCGGATCGAGCTCGCTGATCTTCACGACCTCGATCAGCTTGAACAGCTGCTTGGTGATCTGCTCGAGCGGCGACGACTCGACGTCGACGACGATGGTGATGCGGCTGAAGCCGGGCTCCTCGGCCGGCGCGACGGCCAGGCTGAAAATGTTGAAGCCGCGGCGGGCGAACAGGCCGGCCACACGGGCCAGCACGCCGGGACGGTTCTGGACCAGGACCGACAGGATGTGGTGGTTCATGGCGTCGCTCATCGCAGGGCGCTCCGGTTGCTGTTCTGGAAGTCGGGCAGGAGCAGGTCGTCGTTGCTGTAGCCGGCAGGGACCATGGGGAAGACCTTCTCGCGTGCGTCGACACGGAAGTCGACCACGACCGGACGGTCGTCGATGCTGTTGGCCTTGTCGATGGCCGGCTGCACCTCTTCGGGGCTGTCGACGCGGATGCCGACACAGCCCATCGCCTCGGCCCACTTCACGAAGTCGGGCACCTCGGGCGACAGGTAGACCTCGCTGTAGCGCTCTTCGTAGAACATCTCCTGCCACTGACGGACCATGCCGAGGTAGCTGTTGTTGAGGATCGCGACCTTGACGGGGATGCGCTCGACGCTGGCGGTGACCAGTTCCTGCGCCGTCATCTGGAAGCAACCGTCGCCGTCGACGGCCCACACGGTGCGGTCCGGGCGGCCGACCTTGGCGCCGATGGCCGCAGGCACGCTGAAGCCCATCGTGCCGAGGCCACCGGAGTTCACCCAGGTGTACGGCTCGTTGAACTTCCAGTACTGGCTGCTCCACATCTGGTGCTGCCCGACGCCCGACACCAGGATGGTGCCTTCGGGCGACGAGTCGCGCAGCTGCTCGAGGCAGTACTGCGGCTTCAGCGCGTCGCCGGGCTCGCTGGGCTCGTAGGCCAGCGGGAACTGCTCGCGCCAGCCGCTGATGCGGCTCTTCCAGGCACCGGTGTCGGCCTGGACGCTGCCGCCCTGCAGCAGGTCCTTGATCGCCTTGATGATCTCCTCGATGACGTACTTGGCGTCGCCGACGATCGGCACGTCGGGGCGACGGACCTTGCCCTGCTCAGCGGGGTCGATGTCGACGTGGATGACCTTGGCCTCGGGAGCGAAGCTGCTCACCTTGCCGGTGATGCGGTCGTCGAAGCGGGCGCCGAGCGTGATGAGCAGGTCGCTCTTCTGCATGGACGTGATCGCGGTGGCGTTGCCGTGCATGCCGGGCATGCCCAGGCAGAGCGGGTGGTCGTCGGGGAACGCGCCGCGAGCCATGAGGGTGGTGACGACGTGGATGTCGACCAGCTCGGCCAGCTCGCGCAGCGCCTCGGCGGCACGGGCCTTGAGGATGCCGCCCCCGGCATAGATCACCGGGCGCTCCGAGCGCAGGATCATCTCGGCCGCCTCGCGGATCTTGCGGGGGTCGCCCTGCGTGATGGGCCGGTAGCCGGGCAGGCCGTCGAGCACGGAGGCGTCGTCGGGCCAGTGCCACTCCATGGCCGAGTTGGGGTTCTTGGGGTCGACGATGTCCTTGGGGATGTCGAGCAGCACCGGGCCGGGGCGGCCGGTGGTGGCGATGTGGAAGGCCTCCCGCACGGCCCGCGGGATGTCCTGCGCGGAGGTGACCAGCTCGTTGTGCTTGGTGACCGAGCGCGTGATGCCGATCGTGTCGCACTCCTGGAAGGCATCAGTGCCAATGGCTGCCACCGGCACCTGCCCGGTGATGACCACCATGGGGATCGAGTCCATGTAGGCGTCGCAGAGCGGGGTGACGATGTTGGTGGCCGCCGGCCCCGAGGTGACCATGGCCACGCCGGGGCGGCCGGTGACGTGGGCGTAGCCCTCGGCCATGTGGCCGGCGCCCTGCTCGTGGCGCACGAGGATGTGGCGGATCGGGCTGTCGAGCAGCGGGTCGTACACCGGCAGGATGCAGCCGCCGGGCAGCCCGAAGATGGTGTCGACGCCCTCCATCTCGAGGGCCTTGATCAGTGCTTGTGATCCGGTGAGCTGCATGGTCCTGGGTGGCCTTTCCGAGCAAAACGAGAACGACCTCCCGGCTGGGAGGTCGTGAGCGCACGCGCGAGAGGTGGTCGCGGTGCGCTAGGTGAGTACCAGGATGGTCGAGGTG
>JANMFL010000055.1:0-5770 GCA_031377945.1 Acidimicrobiaceae bacterium
GCTGCTGCGCATCGAGGAGCAGCTCGGCGAGCAGGCCGCCTTCCGCGGCCGCCACGCGCTCAGCCCCCGCTGAGCAACGGTCGGTGACGTGGTTCGCGCGGGTCGTGGTGCGAGAATGGAACTGATGAGCTCTGGCGGCCACAAGACCTCCGCGATCCCGCGTCCGAAGGACGCCTCGCCCAAAGACACCTCGAACAAGGACAACTCGCGCGGCTCGACGTCCGTCCTCGAGCGCCGCGACGACACCCTGCTCGGCGACTTCACCAGGCCCATCGACCAGTCGAAGCGGCTGGTTCGCGGACGCGGGAAGCGCGGCATCATCGCGCTCATCGCGGCGGTCATCACCGCCGCACTCATGGCCGCCCTGTTCGTGCTGCCCGTGAAGGCGTGGTTGCGTCAGCAGGACGACATCGATCGCAAGCAGTCCGAGATCGCCGCCCTCGACCAGGCCAACGCCGACCTCGACAACGAGGTCAACCGACTCGACACGCCCGCCGGCATCGAGGAAGCCGCACGCGAAGAGATCGGCTACGTGCGTCGCGGCGAGATCCGCATCACCATGCTCGACTCCCCCGAGGCGCCGATGACGTTGCCGAGCGGCTGGCCGTACGAAGCGCTCAGCCAAGTGCTCGCCGTGCGCCAAGCCGCCGTCACCGCCACGCCCTGACCCGCCGCACCCGGAGTGGGCACGCCCGACGCGATCGCGTCTAGTCTCGGCCCTCGCACGACACACCAGGGGGGTCACGCGTGGCTGGCAGCATTCTCGGCAACCGAGTTCTTCGCAAGGAAGATCCGAAGTTCCTCACCACCGGCGGCGTCTACGTCGACGACCTGCTCGACGAGCCGTTGCTCGCCGGGGCGGCACACGTCACGTACGTCCGCTCGACGGTGGCACACGGGCGCATCAACAGCATCGACGTGAGCGACGCGCTCGCGATGCCGGGCGTCCTCGCCATCTACACCGCCGAGGACCTCGGGCTGTCGCCCATCCCCAGCGACTTCAACCCCACCATCGCCCGAGGCCAACTGGCCATCGGCAAGGTGCGCTTCGTCGGCGAGCCGGTGGCCGTGGTGGTCACCGAAGATCGCGAGCAGGGTGAGGACGCGGCCGAGCGGGTGATCATCGACTACGACGTGCTGCCCGCGGTCATGGACATCGAGGACGCGCTGACGAGCACCACCCTGCTGTACGAGGAGACCGGCAGCAACGTGGTGTTCGACACCATGGTGCTCGGCATGCCCGACAACACCGGCGCGGCCTTCTTCGAGGGCTGCGAGGTGGTGAGCGGCCCCCACCGCGTCCTCAACCAGCGCGTCGCCCCGTGCCCGTTGGAAGTGCGCGGCTCGGCCGTCGCCTGGGTGACCCAGACCGACGGAAGCAGCAGGCTGCACCAGTGGCTCAGCACGCAGGCCGCCCAGGGCGCGAAGACCCTCATCGCCAAGGCGAACGGCGTCGAGCCCGAGCAGGTGCTCGTCATCGCACCCGACGTCGGAGGTGGCTTCGGCGCGAAGATCTCGTGCGACCCGGAGGAGAGCCTGCTCGGTGCCATCAGCACCAAGGTCGGCCGCCCCCTGCGCTGGCGCGAGACCCGGAGCGAGTCGATGATGGCCCTCGGCCATGGTCGGGCCCAGGTGCAGTACGTCACCATCGGTGGCTCACGCGACGGCAAGGTCACTCACTACCAACTGCACGCCATCCAGGACTCCGGCTACTTCGCCGAGATGGGCACCATCCTCGCCCCGTTCATGACCCGCCCGATGTCGAGCGCGGTGTACGCGATCCCCAACATCGAGTGCCGCACCACCAGCGTGGTCACCAATGCCGCGGTCACCACGGCGTACCGCGGTGCCGGGCGCCCCGAGGCGACCGCTGCCGCCGAGCGGGCCATGGACCTGTTCGCCGGCGAGCTGGGCCTCGACCCCGCCGAGGTCCGCCGCACCAACCTGATCCCGAAGTTCCTCGAGCCGCACACCACGGCGGTCGGCCAGACCTACGACGTGGGCGACTACGAGACCGCGCTCGACAAGGCGCTCGACGTGGCCGGCTACGCCGAGCTGCGCGCCGAGCAGGCCCGTCGCCGGGCTGCGGGCGACGTGAAGCAGTTGGGCATCGGTGTGAGCACGTACGTCGAGATCACCGGTGGCGTGGGCTCAGGCGAACACGCTCGGATCGAGGTGCTCGACGACGGTCGCGCCATCGTCTACACCGGCACCTCGCCGCACGGCCAGGGCCACGTCACCGCATGGAGCATGCTCGCCCACGAGCAGACCGGCATTCCCATGGACATGATCGACGTCGTCTGGGGCAACACCGATCTGGTGCCTCAGGGCGACGGCACGATGGGTTCGCGTTCGCTGCAGCAGGGCGGCAACGCGGTGTTCCTCGCCGCCGCAGACCTGGTCGACAAGGCCAAGGCCATCGCCGCCAAGCTGCTCGAGGCCGACGAGGCCGACGTGGTGCTCGACAAGGGCACCGCGAGCTTCTCGGTCACCGGCACCCCGAGCATCGCCAAGACCTGGGCCGACCTCGCCACCGCGGCGAACGCCGACCCGGACCTTCCCGAGGGCTTGGCCCACGCCGCGTACTACGCGGTCTCGGGCGCCACCTTCCCGTTCGGCGCCCACGTCGCCGTCGTCGAGGTCGACACCGAGACCGGCCAGGTGAAGCACCTGCGTCACATCGCGTGCGACGACGCCGGCACGGTGCTGAACCCGATGCTGCTCGAGGGCCAGATCCACGGCGGCGTCGCCCAGGGCGCAGCCCAGGCCTTGATGGAAGAGGTCCGCTACGACAGCGACGGCAACCCCGTCACGTCGAACCTGGCCGACTACGCGTTCATCTCCGCCGCCGAACTGCCGAGCATCGAGATCGTGCACATGGAGACCCCGACGTTCATCAACGCCCTCGGCGCCAAGGGCATCGGCGAGAGCGGCACCATCGGCAGCACGCCCGCCGTGCAGTCGGCCGTCATCGACGCGGTCTCGCACCTCGGCGTCACGCACATCGACATGCCCTGCAGCCCGCAGAAGGTGTGGCTGGCCATTCAGGCCGCCTCCAACTGACCCGGCGGGTCACTCACGGATCGAGCGGTCAGCCAGGAAGGCTGATCGCCTGCGACACGCTGCCACCGCAGGCGGCGTCGATGGTGTCGCCGACGACGTCGATGGTGACGGGGTCGCGACGCTCGATCTGGAGGATCACCTGTGTGGCCGGCACCGGGGCGATGGCGCCACAGACGTCGTAGTTCGACGACGTCTGGGTGATCACGTCGACGGCCTGGCCCGGGGCGACGATCGGCGGCAGCGGCGTGGTCATCAGGTCCCGATCGAAGCGAAGGCCGACGAGGCCGTTCGCCGTCTGCAGTGCCCCACCGGTGACCATCGGCGCGACGCACGGCCGGTCGGTCGAGTTCGTGAGTGACAGCGTCGTGTAGTGGCTCCCCATCGCACCGTCGCCCATGACGACCGCACCCGTCCAGGTGCAGTCGATCGTCGGATTCAGGTCGGGCGCATCGGCGGCCAGCACGAACCGAGCGGCGGTCGCGGAGTCGGGCAGCCGAGTGACGGCCGGCGCTCCGTCGAACAGTCCGTCGACGAGGAACGGCGCACCGTCCGCCACGTTGACGATCATCCGGTTGGATTCGAGCTCCACGGACGAGAGCGTCGGGCGGTCGTCACCCCACTGGATCGTCACCTCGCCGCCGCTCAGACGCTGGAGCCGGATCGTCTGGCCGGTGAACACGGCCTGCACGGTGCCGTCGGCCGAGCTGTACGTCGTCGGGTCGAGCCGCGTCCCGATCGGCCCGACGGATGTGCCGCCCATGATCACGTACTGCTCACCCTCGGTGAGCACGTTCAGCAGCACGTGGACGGTGCCACCCATCAGCGAGGCGGACTGGACGAATGCACCGCCCCCGTTCTGGAAGACGAGCGCGTCGTCGCTGCCATCGGCGCCGATCGTATGCAGCTCGTACGGCTGACCGTCGGGGGTTGAGTTGGCCACCTTGTCGGCAGGGACGAAGCCGTAGAGCACCACCTTGCGTCCGTCGGCCACCCCGGCGTCCCACAACGCCAGACTCTCGGCGCCGTCGCCCTGCGCGGTCGCCAGGACCCGCCGCGATCCGCCCGGCTCCTGCACGACGATCGACGTGCTGTCGGGCTGACTGACGACCGTGCCGTCGTCGAACATGTCGGACACGAAACGCGGCGCGACGCCGTGCACGGTCGTGTCGATGGCGGAGGCGCTGTCGGAGGTGGGGACCAACAGCACGATGCCACTGCTCGGCACCTTCGCCGGGGTGCCGGCCGCCGTGGTCGACGACGCATCGGTGGACGGCACCGAGTCGACGGGGTCGGTGACGGAACGTCCGTCTCGGGTGGCGAAGAACGCCGTCAGTGCGATCGCGACGACCACTGCGGCCGCGGCGACAGTCCACCACAGGGTCCGCCGCGCGGGCGCCTCGACCAGGCCGTTCAGTTCGGCCGCGTCGCGCACGAACGGCCGCACCTGCTCTCGCACCGCTGCAGCGGCGCGACGACCATGCTCGTCAATGGTGTCCATCAGCGTCTTCCTCCTCGCCGAGCTGAAATGCCAACGTCGCCTTTGCAGCGTTGAGCGCAGATTTCACGGTGCCGACCGCGATCTCGAGCGTTCGTGCGATGTCCTCCAGCGACATGTCCTCCACGTAGCGCAGCGCCACGATCGCCCGCTGCCGCTCGGGCAGGCCACGGACGGCGTGCCAGAACGGGTCGTCCACGCCGACGCCGGCCGGGCTGCCCTCCGGCGACGCGCTGGCCAACAGTCGTGGCGCCATCCGCGCTTCGCGACGACGGCGACGGGTCGCATCGATGGCCAGGTTGATGGTCACCCGACGCACCCACGCACCCGGACGGTCCATGTGTCCGACCTTCTGCCCGGAACGGAACGCGCGCAGCAGCGCCTCGTGCGCGATCTCCGCGCCGCGTTCGGGATCTCCGACGAGCGACGCCGCGAGCGCCGACAGCGCGTGCACCTCGCTGCGGTAGACGGCTTCGAACCCACCATCGCCCGTCACGGGCAGGAGGGTCGGTTCCATCGTCACAGTTCAACACACGCCCAGGTGTGCCGAAAGGTTCAGTCGCCCGGCGAGTGTTCCCGCGGTGTCGGCATCACGCCCAGCTGCCGCAACGCCGCCAGATTGTCGACCACGCCGCGCTGATGTACCACCCTTCCCTCAGCGTCGAACGTGAGGATCAGCATCTCCTCGAACTCGACGTGTCGGCCGGTCGGCGGAACCACGCCCCAGGCACCGTCCTGCGTGCCGGTGATGCGCAGATGCACCGCGGCGCGATCGCCGTCGACGAGCACGGACAGCAGTTCCTCGTGGTAGTCGGGGAAGGTCGTCCAGGCACGCTCGACCATGTCCCGCACCGCGCCGCGGCCCTCGCGCAACGGCGCGAACGGCCGGTAGTCGGCGACGTAGTCCGGCGCGTACAGCTCGTCGACGACGTCGAGGCGTCGTCCATTCCACACCTCGTCGAACAGTCGCCGGACGACCTCATGGTGGTTCGTCATGGAACGAGTCTGGCACTCGAAGATCCGACGCCGATCACGACCGAACCGTGTCACACCCCTGGTTCATGATGGGGCCATGGATCTGGCGGCACTGCGCAGCATCATCGGAGGGGCACCGTTGGTCGACCTTGCTGTGTGCCGCCAGGAGCTCGATCACATCCGAGTCATCCGCAGCGCGCTCGACACCCGCGAGATGCAGATCATCGCGAGACTCGA
>JANMFL010000058.1:0-8765 GCA_031377945.1 Acidimicrobiaceae bacterium
CCTGCAGCACGGTGCGCCAGTCGTGCAGCGAGGCCTCCTGGATGGCCCACGGCTCCCACGACTCGGTCTTGCGTTGCAGGCCGGCCGGGCCATCGGCCGTTTCAACTCGCGCGAGTGGATCGACGAGATCGACGTGCCCACGTCGGTGGTCATCACGATGCGCGATCGCGTGGTGCCGTTGCGCCGCCAGGTGCGGCTGTTCGAAGGCATTCATCGCGCCGAGGCGTTCCGCGTCGACGGCGATCACGACTCGATCGCCGCGAACCCGGATCGTTTCGTGCCCACGTTGCTCCGCGCCGTCGCCTCGGTGGTCGAACGCCAGTAGTGCGCGAACAGTGCGCGAATAGTGCAAATGACTCATGGCCGCCGGCGCGTCACTTCCTTACCATTCGGAATGTGATGCGAGGAGGGTGGATGAGGAAGCGGGCGGCTTTCAGGAACATCGTGGCGGGAACCCTCCTCGGCATCACGCTGTTCGTCGGCGGAATTGCGGGAACCGCCGTCGCAGCATCGGACGCGGGGGGCGGCGGCCTGTCCTCCACCGGTCCACACGACGTGCTCATCATCGGCGGCTTCGCCGTGGTGCTGTCCGCGATCGGCGCAGGCCTCAGCACTCTGGCCCGTCGGCCCGTACGCTGAGCGCATCGTCCGTCGACCGATCCCCCGAGCACTCGCACTGACAGCAGCGCTGGCTGCTGCCGTCGGCGCTGCCGCTGTGTGGAGTCGCCGCCAGCCTGCTCGTCACCTGCGGACCAGTCGCACCCAGCGCAACACCGACGTGGTGAAGCTGGGCGCCGCGGTCGGCGTGAACTACGCCGGCACCGCGGCACGAAAGCTGTTCGCGAGCGCCGAGCGCCGGGTCGAACTGGACCGCGAACGCGAACTGAAGACCGCCGAAGCCGTCACCGAACGCCTCGGCAACATGAAGGGGGCGCTGATGAAGCTGGGCCAGATGGCCAGCTACATCGACGAAGGGTTGCCAGCACCGCTCCGCGACGCGCTGTCGGCGCTGCAGAGCAGTGCCCCGCCGATGAGCAGCGAACTCGCCGCCGAGGTCGTCCTGCGCGACCTCGGTGCCCGCCCGGAAGCTCTGTTCGTCGAATGGGACCCGGAGCCGATCGCCGCCGCCAGCATCGGGCAGGTCCACCGGGCCGTCGTGGTCGATCCGAACACCGGCCTCGAGCGGGCGGTTGCCGTCAAGGTGCAGTACCCCGGTGTCGCCGATGCCGTGGCCACCGACCTGAAGAACGCCGACCTGCTCGGGATGCTGCTGCAGCAGGGCTTCGGCGGCCTCGATCCCGATGAGATGGTCACCGAGGTGAAGGAACGCCTCACCGAAGAGCTCGATTACCGGCTCGAGGCAGCCAACCAGCAGCGCTTCGCGGACTACTTCCGCGGTCACCCGTTCATCCACGTGCCCGAGGTGCTCATCGAGTTCTGCGGCCCTCACGTGATCACGAGCGAGTTGGTCACCGGCTCGACGTGGCAGGAGATGATCACCTGGCCCCAACACGAACTCGACCTCGCCGGCGAGACGTTGTTCCGATTCGTGTTCCGCAGCCTGTACGGCATGCACGCCTTCAACGGCGACCCGCACCCGGGCAACTACCTGTTCCACGGTGACGGGCGGGTCACCTTCCTCGACTTCGGGCTGGTGAAGCACTTCACCGACGATGAGATGTCCACGTTCATCGGGATGGTGAAGGCCGCCGCGTACGAGCACGACATTGCGCAGTTCCGTCGAATCGTCGAGCACGCCGGCATGCTCCAGCGCGGTTGCCCGGCACCCGACGACGAGGTCGGCGAGTACTTCAGCCAGTTCTACGAGAGCGTGCGCGAGGACCGAGAGGTCACCTGGAGCAGCGAGTACTCCAGTGGCATCGTCCGGCACACGTTCGATCGCACCAGTCCGATCGCGCAGTACGCCACCGTGCCGAAGGCCTTCGTGTTCATCCAGCGCATCAATCTGGGCCTGTACGCACTGCTGGGCGAGTTGCACGCCACCGGCAACTACCGGCGGATGGCCGAAGAACTGTGGCCGTTCGTGCAGGGTCCCCCGAGTACCCCGCTGGCGCACCGCGAGCAGCCCTGGCTGCTGCAGCGGTAGCGTCGTCCGGATGCGTCGAGCCCTTGCACTGCTGCTTCCCGTCGTCGTCCTCACCGCAGCGTGCGGCGACAGCGCCAGCGAGTCCAGCCCCACGTCGCCCTCCGACACCACCGCTCCGACTTCCCTGGTCAAGCCCGAGGTGAAGCTGCCGTCCGTGCTGCCCACGACGCTCGTGATCACCGATCTCACCACCGGCACCGGCCCGAAGGCCGAGGTCGGCGACACCGTGGTCGTGCACTACGTCGGTGTGCGCTCCGAGGACGGCGCCGAGTTCGACAACAGCTACGACCGCGGCGAGCCGTTCGAGGTCCTCCTCGGTGCGGGTCAGGTCATCCCGGGTTGGGAGCAGGGCCTGGTCGGCGTCCAGCAGGGCGGCCGGCGCCAGCTCGACATCCCGGCCGACCTGGCGTACGGCGACCGCGGCTCGGGCGACGTCATCCAGCCGGGCGATGCCATCACGTTCGTCGTCGACGTCGTCGCGGTCCTGCCCGGCACCACTGCCGATGAACAGCCCGACATCACGCTCGAGGGCGCAGCCAACGTCGAGGTCATCCAGAAGACCGACCTCATCGTCGGCACCGGAGCGACGCCCGTGGAGGGCACGAAGTTCGCCACGCAGATCATGCTCTTCCGCGCCGACACCGGCGAGTTGCTGAACAGCACGTGGGGCACCCCGCCCATCGTGTTCGACTACAGCTCCGACACCAACACCTACCCGGGCATCATCGCGGTGGCGAAGGGCATGAAGGTCGGTGGGCGTCGACAGTCGCAGGTGCCGTTCGAGTTGATGTTCGACGGCAAGGGCAACGACACCATCACGCTGCCGGCCGCGGTCGACGTCGTCATCGTGATGGACCTGGTCGCCGTCTACTGACGGACGGTCAGACGCACGGAACGTTCGCGCTCACGCCCGGCGAACCGGCCGGGCTGCAACGACCGTTCGCCCGACGGCACCCAGGCGTACTCGACGGTGACCGCGGCGTCGTACACCACCGCCGCATCCCCGCCGGGCGACCCCGTGACGGAGCGAAGGTCCGGGCCCTCGGCCAGGAACACGACACGCACCGCGAGTGGGTCGAGCTCGATCATCGCGTCCCGATCGATCACCTCCAGACCGAACAGCTGCACGATGGCACCGCGAGGCGGGACCATCTCGTCGAGACGGGCGTCGAACCAACGACTCAGGTGGATGGCGAGCAGGTGGGTGGCGTGATCCCTCATGCCACCACTGGGCACGGCGACCGCAGCGATTCGGCAAGATCCATCGGCGGTCGGCCGTGACGAATCGGGGTTCAGCGGACGACGGCAGTGATCGCTGCCGCGGCCTCGGCGACGAGCACGCCGAACCGGTCGGCCGGGGTGCGGGTGAGCCGCTCGACGGGGCCGCTGACGCTGACCGCGGCGACCACCCGTCCGGTGCGGTCGAGCACCGCGGCGCTCACCGATGCCACGCCGGCCTCGCGTTCCTCGACGCTCTCGGCAACGTGCGGCGAACCGGCGCCCGACAGCACCTTTCCCGCAGAACCGACCTCGAGCGGCAGGCGTGCACCCACGGGCACCAGCCACTGCAGTGCGTGGTGCGACTGCAGCGACACGACGCACCGTCGAGCGTCGTGCTCGCGCACGTACAGCTGCACGCTCTCACCGGTGGCGTCGCGCAGCGCGATCAGTGCCGGGGTGGCGAGTTCCGCCATCGGGAACGCGTCGGCCGCGGCTCGGCCGAGGCGGATGAGTTCGAAGCCCAGACAGAAACGGCCCTGCGCATCGCGCCGGACGAGCTGGTGTCCCTCGAGGGCCACCGCCAGCCGGTGGGCCGTGGCTCGGGGCAGGCCGGTGGCCTCCTGCACGCCGGCCAGGTCCAGTGGTCCGCGGCTCAGCGCATCGAGAATGACCACCGACTTCTCGATCACGCCGACGCGGGTGCCCTCTGCCGCGCCGCGCTCGTCGTTCCCGGCTTCCTGACGTACACTGTCCATCAACGGGAATGCTATCTCAGAAAGTGAGACGGAATGTCTGCTCCCACGACACTCGCAGCAAAGGTGTGGGATCGCCACGTGGTCCATTCGGCCACCGACGAACCCGACCTGCTGTACATCGACCTGCACCTCGTGCACGAGGTCACCAGTCCGCAGGCGTTCGACGGGCTGCGCCTCACCGGCCGCACCGTCCGCCGTCCCGACCTGACCATCGCGACCGAGGACCACAACGTCCCCACCGCGAACATCGACCAGCCGATCGCCGACCCCATCTCGGCCCGACAGGTCGAGGTGCTGCGCGAGAACACTGCTGCGTTCGGCATCACCAACTTCCCCATGGGCGATCCGCTGCAGGGCATCGTCCACGTCATCGCTCCGGAGCAAGGTCGCACCCTGCCAGGGATGACCGTGGTGTGCGGCGACAGCCACACCGCCACGCACGGCGCATTCGGCGCCCTGGCGTTCGGCATCGGCACCAGCGAGGTCGAGCACGTGCTCGCCACGCAGACGCTGCCCCAGTCGCGTCCGAAGTGGATGGCCGTCACGGTCGAGGGCGACGCCCCCGCGGACGTCACCGCGAAGGACATCGTGCTGGCGATCATCGGCGCCATCGGCACCGGTGGCGGCATCGGCCACGTCGTCGAGTACCGCGGTCCGGCCATCCGGGCGCTCTCGATGGAGGGCCGCATGACCCTGTGCAACATGAGCATCGAGGCGGGCGCCAAGGCCGGACTCGTGGCCCCCGACGACACGACGTTCGAGTACCTGCAGGGTCGTCTCCATGCACCCAAGGGCGCCGCGTGGGACGCTGCAGTCGCCGACTGGCGCACCCTCGTCACCGACGACGGTGCCGGGTTCGACAAGGAAGTCGTCATCGACGCCACCACACTGCGCCCGCAGGTCAGCTGGGGCACCAACCCCGGCCAGGTGGTCTCCATCGACGACGTGGTGCCGTCGCCCGAACAGTTCGACGACCCCACTGCGCGCGACACGGTCGCCCGCGCGCTCGAGTACATGGGCATTGCGGGCGGCACCGCCATCCGCGACATCACGGTGGACACGGTGTTCATCGGCTCGTGCACCAACAGCCGCATCGAGGACCTTCGCGCCGCTGCCGCGGTCATGAAGGGCCGCACCGTCACCGTGCCCCGCGTGATGGTCGTGCCGGGCAGCCATGCCGTGAAGGCTCAGGCCGAGGCCGAGGGGCTGCCCGAGGTCTTTCGAGCCGCCGGCGCCGACTGGCGAGAGCCCGGCTGCAGCATGTGCCTGGCGATGAACCCCGACAAGCTCGCTCCGGGCGAACGTGCCGCCAGCACGAGCAACCGCAACTTCGAAGGACGCCAGGGTCGCGGTGGCCGCACCCACCTCGTCTCCCCCGCCGTCGCCGCAGCCACTGCGGTGGCCGGCCACTTCGCCACCCCGGCAGATCTGGAGCAGTGACATGAAGGCAGTACAGGTCATCCAGGGTCGCGGCGTCCCGCTGAAGCGCAGCGACGTCGACACCGACCAGATCATCCCTGCGGAATGGCTGAAGCGTGTCGAGCGCACCGGCTTCGAGAAGGGTCTGTTCTCCACCTGGCGCGACGACCGCAACTTCGTCCTCAACGACGAGCGCTACATCGGTGCGAGCATCCTCGTCACCGGTCCGTCGTTCGGCGTCGGCTCATCCCGCGAACACGCCGTGTGGGCCATTCAACAGGGTGGCTTCGACGCCGTCATCGCGCCCAGCTTCAGCGACATCTTCCGCAACAACTGCACCAAGAACGGCCTCGTGCCCGTCGTGGTGTCCGAAGCCGTCGTCACCCAGATCTGGGACGCCATCGAGGCCGACCACACCGTCGAGATCACGGTCGACGTCGAACGACTGCTCGTCGAAGTTCCCGCCGCCGGCATCACCGCGTCGTTCCCGATGGAGCCGCAGACGCAGCACCGTTTCATCAACGGTCTCGACGACATCGGCATCACGCTCACTCACGCCGGCGACATCGACAGCTACGAGAAGTCCCGCCCCACCTGGCTCGGCTGAGCGCGAGACTCGTGCCGTGATCATCGACGCCGCGCTCGTGCTCCGCGTCGAGCGGACCGCGGCGCGGCTCACCGCCATGGAGGTCGAGGCGCTCGCCACCGTCGTCCCCGAGTCGGGCGCGCACTGGGCGCCGTTCGACGGCGGTGTCGCTGCGGCGATGGGCCGGGGGCGCTACGTGAACCGAGCGGTCGGTGTCGTCCTCGGCGACTCGACGTCCGCGGAACTGCTCGACGGGCTCGAGGCGTTCTACACCGCTGCGGGCCTCCCGACGTCGCTCGAGGTGTCGCCGTGGGCAACCCCCGAACTGGTCGCCGAACTCCGCCGGCGCGGCTACGTCGTCGACTGGTTCCGAAACGTCTACGCCCACGGCCTGCACGGCCTCCCGCCACGGGCGCGAGTGCAGATCGACGACGTCGGCGACGACCTCGAAGCCGAGTGGACCGCCATCCTCGGGTCGCAGTTCCCCGCCGGCAGCGACGCCCGCACCACCTCCGACGAGTTCTGCGCCGCAGTGCATCGGGTGCCCGGCGCACAGAACCTGGTGGCGACGATCGACGGCAGGCCGGTCGGTACCGGTTCGCTCACCCCCGTTCGCACCGTCGCATGGCTCGGCGGGGCCTCCACACTTCCCGAGGCCCGCGGTCGCGGCGCTCAGCACGCGCTGCTCATCGACCGGCTTCACCGGGCCAGACGCATGGGCTGCACCCTGGCCGCGGTCACCGCCGTCCCCGACGGCGTGTCCGCCCGCAACCTGCTCCGGGTCGGCTTCCAACTGCTCTACACCCAGGCAGTGATGACCCGACCCTGACGCGGGGGCGATGCACTCGTCAGCGGTGAGGCTGGGCTATCCGAGCGACACCACCTGCAACGGTGTGGTCCGCGCCTCGGGGTACCACATCTCGACCGTGTCCGCGCTGACGGTGAACACCACGCCGCCCGAGCGGTACACCCTGGTCGGCTCGTCGCAGCAACCCACACTGAACCGCCACGGCGCTGTCCACGTGCGGTTGCTCACCGACCGGCCGGTCGAGAGATCGATCATGGTCCAACCCGGCTGCGTGGGGCTCGGGTCACCGGTGTACGGCCCCGAGACCATCCCAACGCCGTCTCCGACGACCGTCACCGCCCACATGCGCTGGCGGTCCCACAGCGTTCGACCGGACCTCACATCCACGCCGACCAGCCTCCGGCCGGTGCACGGCGGTTCACGGGCGAGGTCGACCTGTGCGCACCCACTCACGACGGCCACGTCGCCATCGATCGCGACGTGAAACCCTTCCGTCGGCGGTGCGAGAAGGTCGTCGCGACGCCAACGCTCGCGTCCCTGCGAGTCGACGGCGTGCAGCGGCGACTGCGCTTCGCCGTACGCGAAGTCGACGCGAACACCGACGGCCTCGTCGAGCGCGCCGGCGTTCGTGGACCACCCGCCGGCGGACTCGACCGCAGCAACGCGTCCGCCGGCGATCGTCGCGAGCGGGTCCATCGAGATCAGGCGACCATCGGCGGCAACGTCCAGCGACACCGAATCGATCGGTCGACCGAGGGCGAGCGGCGGATACGGCAGCTCTCGCATCGCCATCGCCGCGAGATCGAGCACCAACAGGGTGTCGGCTCCGTCGGACGGTCGCGACCCCTCAGGGCCGAACACCAGGGCCGAACCGGTGCCCCACGACACGAGGTTCCGGTTTCCGGCGGCAGCGCCGGTGATGCCGTTGTCGGCGAGGACGTCGTTCCAGCTGCGCGAGATCGCACCATCCGACAACGACCACACTTCGAGGTCCCGCCGGATCGGCCCCTTCGGGCCATAGATGGTCCACCCGACCACGAACTCGGGCTGGTCGGCTCCGGGCGACAGCGCCACCAGATCGGGCGCGACGTTCAGGCAACGCTGCCACCGCACCGAGCCGTCCGCATTCACGGCGACGAGCATCCCGAGCGGGATCGAGCCGTCGTTGTACGGCCGCAGCTCCATCAGCATTCCCCCGGCGATCTCCCACACTCGCACGCGACTCCAGTCGACGGTGTCGCCTCGTCGGACGATCGGGAGCTTCACCTGGACCACCGGCTCGGCACCGAGCAGACCGAGCGTGCTCAGCGACGGGTCGACGGCGGGTGCGGTCGCGGCCGCGATGCTGCGATCCACGCACGCAGGGTCGAACCGGTCGAGCACGGTCGTCGCCGAGGTGGTGGTGGTGGTGGTCGTGGTGGTGGTGCCGTCGGTCGACTCCGGGACGGCGGTCGTCTCGGGGCGAGCGCTGATCGACGTCGAAACGCTGGAATCGGTGGGCATCGCGGTGGCCTCGGTGCCCGTGGACGACCGAGGCGCACTACCGCAGCCGTTGACGAGCGCGAGCGACAACGCTGCAGCACCGACGAGCACACTGCGGAGCCGACGCTCCGAACGCTGCGCCTCCATGCGCGCACGATCGCGCACTGCTGCAGCGGCGACCAGGGTCCGATGGCCCTGCTCGGCCCGCTCGCAGAACCTTGTCATACCCCTCGTGCACGATGGCGGCATGGATCTGGCGGCACTGCGCAGCATCATCGGAGGGGCACCGTTGGTCGACCTTGCTGTGTGCCGCCAGGAGCTCGATCACATCCGAGTCATCCGCAGCGCGCTCGACACCCGCGAGATGCAGATCATCGCGAGACTCGA
>JANMFL010000081.1:0-6347 GCA_031377945.1 Acidimicrobiaceae bacterium
AATCCCTCCCGTTCCGCCAAGGGTTACGCCATCACGATCCACACGTCACAAGGTTGGGTTGGTACTGTTACGGGTGACCGTGGGCGGACGGTGGAAGTACCCGTGAGCGGAGCAGATCGTGACGTCGTTGCGCTGGTTGTATCCATTGAAACGGTGGATGTACCGGGCCGGTCGCCCCGGCCGGCTCGCCCGAGTGGCAAACCGTGCAGCAGCGGGACGGTTCGCGGCCGGCACTGCGGGCCGCGACAACGACATGACCCTCGAGGTGTTGGGACGACGATCCGGTCGGATCCTTGAGGTGCCTGTGGTCGTGGCAGACCTCGACGGTGAGCGATACCTGGTCGCGATGCTCGGCCCGGAGACGAACTGGGTTCTCAACGTGCAGGCCGCCCAGGGTCGAGCGGCACTGGTCAGGGGGGCGCGGGAAGCAGTCGTGCTCGTCGAGATCGGGGGCTCGGCCAGGCCCGCGATCCTGCACAGGTACCTGGAGGTCGCACCCGGGGCACGGCCGCACATCCCGATCGGTCGAGATGCACCGATGTCCGAGTTCGAGCGCATCGCACCGATGTTTCCCGTCTACCGCGTGACTCCGATCGCGGAGCCTTCTCCCACGCCGGTAACGGCGCCGCATCCTCGTCGTGGGACCCGACCGATCGGACACGCAGCAAGGAGCGACACCACGATGAACGGACGATCTCGACGAGTGCTGCTGAGCCAGGTCGGTGATGTCCTGGCCGACTTCCCGGTCTTCCTGACCTCGCCGATCTACCGTCGGTGGCATCTGCACTGGGGTGCCACACCCGACGAAGCTCTGGCACCCATGCCCGGTGATGATCGATTCCGTGAGGCGCAGTTCCGCGCCACTCGAGCGATCACGATCGCGGCGCCGCCGGAATTGGTGTGGCCCTGGCTGGTGCAGATGGGCTGCATGCGTGCCGGGTGGTACAGCAACGACCTGCTCGACAACCTCGGCCGCCCGAGTGCGACCACGATCGAACCGGCGTGGCAGGACCTGCAGGTCGGGCAGTGGGTGCCCATGTCGCCGAAGGGGCCACCGACCGAACGGAACGCGTTCCGGGTCGACTCGTTCGATGTCGCGCGATGGCTGCTCTGGGCGAAGCCCGACTCGACGTGGTCGTGGCGGTTGACCCCCACCAGCGACGGCGGCACACGACTCGTCAACCGCATCCATGCGGTCTACGACTGGCGACATCGCCTCGACGCCTCGCTGGGCGTGGTGCTGATGGAGTTCGGCGACTTCGCGATGAACCGCCGGATGATGCGCGGCATCGAGGCGCGAGCCCAGTCCCTCGTCGGCGAGGGAGGTCCGAGCCCGAAACTGAACGGGAGGTGATGATGTCCACGAAACACCATTGGGCTGCTGGCGCACTCGGTGTCCTGACGCTCGGCGAGGCCGTGATGATCCATCTCGGTCGCACGTACGGGTCTCCCAGCCGACCAAACTGCGAGTCCTTCCCGTTCCGCCGACGTCAGGGTTTCAGCCAGTCACTGTGAACCGCCACAGGATGGTGTTGTCGACCTCATGAATCTACGACCAGGAGCCAAACCCCGGGGCTCAGACGGTACGGCCGAGGAAGTTCAGCATCTTCGTCTGCGCGTCGGCGCCAGGCGCCGGCTTGACGGCCGCGGCCATCATGCCCGGCATCCGCAGCACGTCTTCGGGGAGCGACTTCCACGTGGCCATCGTGTGCTTCACGAGGACCGCGTCGAGTCGCTCGTCCACCTTCGCCGTACGAGCCATGTCCCACGTGTGCGGCACCAGGTCTGAGGCCATGAAGCCGACCAGCACATCGACAGGCATCGGGCCGAAGCCCGGCCCGAACGGGTCGTGCGCGATGGACTCGAGCACGTGCGGGTGGTCCAGCACCTCCAGCGTCTGATCGCGCAGTTTGATCCACGCACCCAACGGATCGGCACCCAGCTTCGGCGTCGACCTCGGCCCCTTACCGGTGGCAGCAAAGCTCTTTATCATCGCCAGGTTGCCCGCCGCGTGCTCGTACACGTCCTTACCGGTCCAGCCTGCGCACGGCGCCTTGCGCGAGAAGGCGGTCGGTTTGGCCATTTTCAGGACGTGCTCGAAGGCGTAGACGGCGGACGTGTACAGACGAAGGTTGGCGCTCATGTTCGAACGCTACTGCAGTCTCGAAAGCCGCCGAACGCCTGCCTCAGTGTCCGGCCGCGCCGTCGGTCGTGACGTCGCGAACCATGAGGCCGGCGACGGCGAGCACCACGAGCGCCGCCGCCACCAGCGCGGAACTCGCGGCCACGTCGTAGACGTTCACCGCTGCCACGAGCAGCCACGACGCGACGCAGGCCATCGCCAGCACGCCGCAGCGGAGCAACCATCGACGACGCAGCGCGGCGGTCCACGCCGCGCCCGGCGCAGCGACGCTGGCCGCGGCGAGCGACGTGTGGAACACCAGCAACGTCAACGCCATCGCCAACGACCACGGCGTGGTCGTGTCGTCCACCGTCGCCAGCCAGCCCACGCCGGCGAGGAGCGACACCAGCAGCCCGAGGTGGCTGTCGGGAAGAACGACACAGAACAACGTGAGCACCACGACGCCGAACTCGATGACGACCGGCGCCGGCCCACCGGCAGCACGAGTGCACACCAGCGCGGCGAGTGGGCTCACCAGCACGAGGATGCGCAGCAGCAACCCCACTCCACGGGCGCGGGTGAGCAACCACCACGAGTCCTGGAACGCCTGCTCGCTCACGGCGACCTCCGCGGTCGCGTGCCGGCGTGGTGCTGCAGGTCGCGCAGCACGACATCGAGGCTGCCGGGACCTCGCCAGGGCACCACGGCAATGCCCGCCTCGCGCATGCGTCTGACCTCTCGGGCGCGTTTGAGCAGTTCGATGCGCCAGGCGAGACCGACGTAGGGGTCGCCTGGGTCCTGCCGGGTGATGTCGGGCGGCAGGCAGTCGACCACCAGCAACGAGATCCCGTGATCGGCGATGTTCACCGCGCGCCGCAGCGCAGCAGGCGACGTGAGCGGCGAGAGCATCACCACCAATGCACCGCCGCCCAAGCCTCGCGGTAGCCGACCGTCGTCGCGCTGGGCGTCGGCCGGTTGCACATCGGCCATCACCTCCAGCAACCGGCGAAGGTGGCGGTAACCACTGGCCGGAGCAACGCGCTGCACGCCTCGCGCACCGAGCATCAGCAGCGCCACTCGGTCGCCGGCATGGATGTAGTGCTCGGCGATCGCGCCCGCGGCACGGACGGTGATGTCCAGGCTCGAGGCCGTCCCGTCGATGCCCTCGCTCTCGCCCACGTCCTCCAGGGCGTCGACCAGGAGCACCACGTGACGGTCGTGATCGGCCCAGGTCGTGCTGACGTGCAGGGTGCCGGTCCGCACCGAACGCGGCCAGTTGATGCGACGCAACCGGTCGCCCGGCTGGAATGTGCGGATGCTGGCGAACTCGTTGCCCGAGCCCTGTCGCGGCGAGCGGTTCACCCCGATCAGACCGGGCACGTGCACGGGCGGAGCAGCAGCGTCGAACCGCGACGTCTGCGGCAGCGTGAGCAACGAGGCACCCTGCGAATCGTTGCGCGTGGCCCATCGGAACGCGCCAAACGCACTCGTGGTCACCACCAGAGCGGGGCCGATGCGACGCCGCCCCCAGCGCGTGGACCGCACCACCACGTCGAGCCCCTCGTCGCCGTCATCGTGCAGGCCGACGACCACCTGCCCCTCCAGCGGACGACGGTCCACCCAGTCGGGCGCCTCGAGCAGCGCGGCCACGGTCTCGACCCGACCTTCCGGGTCGTCCACGTGGATGTGCCAGGTGGTCGCATCGCCCTCGCGCACCGTGCGGTGGCCGATGGACTGACGCACCGCCGGCACGATGGTCGGCCTGAGCACGATCGCCCAGACGGCCGCACCGACGAACGGCGTCGCGAGCACCAGCACGTCCGGTCGGCGGGCGAGCACCGCGACGATCGCGAACACGAGCGCGACGATCAGTGCCCGCGCGTGGGCCGCTGTGGGCCGCCACCTATCGACGGCACTCACGCGGTCGCGGTCCCGCCAGGTGTGGGGGTGGGCACCGAGGCCAGTACGTCGGCGGTCACCGTCGAGCCCGATGCCTTGGTGAGCCACAGCTCGGGCTTGATGCTCAGGCGATGCGGCAGCACGGCGCCGGCCACCGCCTTCACGTCCTCCGGCGTCACGAAGTCTCGGCCATCGACGACGGCGTGTGCCCGGGCACACAGCAGCAGCGCCAGTGCACCGCGGGGCGATGCACCGATCTGCACGTGCGGATGCTGGCGCGTGGCGACGGTGAGGTCGACGCAGTATCGACTCACGTCGGGGTCGACGTCGACGGTCTCGATCGCGGCCTGCATAGCCAACAGCGTCGGCGCGTCGACCACCGGCCTCAACACCTGGGCCTCCTCCCGTCGCACGATGCGACGGTTGAGCACCTCCCACTCCTCGTCTCGGGTGGGATACCCGAAGCTGATGCGCAACAGGAACCGATCGAGCTGCGCCTCGGGCAACGGGTACGTCCCTTCGTATTCCACCGGGTTCGCGGTGGCGAGCACGTGGAACGGCGCGGGCAGGTGGAACGTCTCGCCCTCCACCGTGATCTGTCGTTCCTGCATGGCCTCGAGCAACGCCGCCTGCGTCTTCGGCGGCGTGCGGTTGATCTCGTCGGCCAACAACAGACCGGTGAACAGCGGCCCTTTGCGGAAGACGAACTCGCTCACTCGCTGGTCGTAGACGAACGAGCCGGTGAGGTCGGCGGGCAGCAGATCGGGCGTGAACTGGGCCCGGGTGAACGTGAGGCCCAGCGTCTGCGCGAACGAGCGGGCCGCCAAGGTCTTTCCCAGGCCAGGAAGGTCCTCGAGGAGTACATGACCACCGGCCAGTACTCCGCACAGCACCAGGGTGAGTGCCGGCCGCTTGCCGACCACGGCGCGCTCGACCTCGTCGAGCACCTCACGCGCCAGCATCGAGGTGCGGGCGATGTCGATCGGTGTCGCGTCGTTCATGAGTACTCCTTCTTCGTCGTCAGAGGGCTTCGATGTCGACGAGCAATTCCTGCAGCTCGCGAGGCGACATCGATGTGCGGCGCGGTGCGTCGACCAACGACCGCAGCGCCGGGCTGAGCAACACCGCGGCGGCCGCGGGATCGTCGGCGCGATCGACACGATGGTGCGCCAGCAGCCGGTCGTCGAGCAGCTCGACCAGCGTGTCGCCCAGATCTGACGAGCTCGACCACCACGTGCCCTGCGCCTTGCGTCGGAGCGAGCTGACGCGCGGGTCGGCACGTCGGGTGCTCGCCTGACGGCGGGACTTGCGGGTCCACTCCACCTCGTCGACCTCGTCGGCCAGGTCGAGCATCGCGAACACCACCGCGCCGATGGCGGCGACGATGCCCCCGACCACGAGCACCGCCGGTCGGGCGTTGCTGGCCCACAGAGCCAGCGCGAGCAACACCCACATGCCGACGATGACGACCACACGCCGCACCGTCACGCCGGGGCCTCCGCTGAATGCTGCAACGCGGCTGCCACGCGGTCCAGGGCCGCCAGCGCCCTTGCTCGGTGCACGTCGGTCAAGTCGTGGCTCGAGAACCGGGCTTCTCGGTAGAGCGCCGCCAGCTCGCCGATGGGCGCAGGGTCCATCGACGACGCCCCGATGACCCGTTCGACGTATTCGGTGGGCGTGTCCGACGGCAGGCGGGGCAGCCCTGCGGCGGTCGCGTCGCGTTCGAGTTGCATCCAGCACGCGACGATCGCATTTCGCGCCTCGCCGCTGGACAGTGCAGCTCGCGCGCTCTCGACGTCGACGGTCACGCCGCCGTCGTCGACCTCGGGGAGTGCGGCAGCCGTGTTGGATCGCCGTCGCAACGGCGACGAGCGGATCCACGTCGGCAGGCGGAGCAGTCGCAGCATGGCCAGCGCTGCGGCGAATGCCGCGACGGCGATGACCACCCCGATCACTTGCGACAAGGTTGACACCCAGCTGGGCCAGTCGCGGCGTGACTCAGGCACCGGCTCCTGGGGCTGCAGCTCCTGGGGAGGATCGGTGACCGCGGTCGCCACGTCGTCGACGGCAGGTGGGGTGCTCCACACGTCGAACGGGCCCGACGACGCCGCCAGGACGAGCACGATCATCACGACCACTGCGGCAACCACGGCCATCCGCATTCGCCGATCCATCGCTCGACCCTAGCAACGGCCCGCGAACGGCGCGTCTCGGTCGACGGGCGAGCGGGGGGCACCTACCATCGACCCATGACCGACCTTCCCACCACCCTGCGCCAACTGCGTTCGCTCGTCACCGCCGAGACCGACGGCAGCGGGCGACTCGA
>JANMFL010000113.1:0-6213 GCA_031377945.1 Acidimicrobiaceae bacterium
CAGAAAAGTCATATTGTAGATAGAGTATATGATTTCCGAGGGTTGTCCACGGAAATACAAATACATGTAGTATTGCCTCTTTGGCATAGTTTGATATATCTGTCACATACTGAGCGCATCGAGACCGAACTCGGCTGGGAGTTCATCCAGATCTACGGCCTCACCGAGACCACCCCGCTGCTGACCATGAACCGCACGCGCGCCGAGTACGACCACCTGTCGCCCGCCGACCGAGCCGTGAAGCTCAGTCGCGCCGGCGCGCCCGCCATCGGCGTGCAGATGCGGATCAGCCCCGACGGTGAGCTGCTCGCTCGGGGCAACCACGTGATGGCCGGGTACTGGGAACAGCCCGAGGCCACCGCCGACGCCATCCACGCCTCGCGCGACGATCAGGCGGGCCCAGAGTGGTTCCACACCGGCGACGGCGGCATCATCGACGACGAGTGGTACGTCACGATCAGCGACCGCAAGAAGGACGTCATCATCTCGGGTGGTGAGAACGTCAGCTCGATCGAGGTCGAGGACGCGGTGTTCAGCCACCCCGAGATCGCCGAGGTCGCGGTCATCGGTGTGCCCGACGAGAAGTGGGGTGAGTTGGTGCTCGCGCTGGTGGTCGCCACACCCGGTGCCGCGCTCACCGAGGCCGACGTCATCGCCTACACGAAGACCAAGTTGGCCGGCTACAAGTGCCCGAAGCGTGTGGAGTTCCGCGACTCGTTGGCTCGTACGGCCACCGGCAAGCTGCAGAAGTTCAAGTTGCGCGAGCCCTACTGGGAAGGTCACGCCCGCCAGGTGAACTGACGACCGTCGCGCCCGAAGCCGACCGTCGGGTCAGGGCTCGAGCGGTGCGGTCACCTGGCGGTAGAACTCGCTGTCGACCTGCAGGCGTGCCGGTGTGTCGAACGCCACGACGCGGCCGTGCTGCACCACCATCAGCCGATCGCAGATCTCGAGCGTGCTCATCCGGTGCGCGATGATCACCACCGTCGTCCGACCACCGAGGTCGGCCAACGTCTGGCGCACCAGCGCTTCGGACCGGCCGTCCAACGAACTGGTCGGCTCGTCGAGCACCAGCACCTGGGGGTCCTCCACCAGCGCACGGGCGATGCACACCCGCTGCTGTTGACCGCCGCTGAGATCGCCGCCGCCTTCGCCCACGGCTCGGGAGTACCCGCCCGGCATCGCGGCGACGTCGTCGTGCAGGTGCGCCAACCTGGATGCACGCTCGACATCGGCATCGGTGACTCCGTCGCGCAGGAACCGAATGTTGTCGGCGATGGTGCCGCGCACGAGACGCGGCTGCTGGGGTACCAACGTCACCCGCCGCACCCACTCGGCCCTGCGGTAGGACCCGATGGGACGACCGGCGGCGAGCACCTGGCCGCCCGTCGGCGAGCGAAGGCCCAGGAGGAGCTGCACGAGGGTGGTCTTGCCGCTCCCGGACGGGCCGATGATACCCACCACCTCGCCTGGCTCGATGGTGGCGTCGACCGCCGTCAGGACCGGATGACCGGGCGTGTACTCGAACGACACGTCTCGGAATTCGATGGCGCCGACTCGGTCGAGTGGCACGTCACCATCGACCACCGCAGCATCGCGATAACTGCGGATCTGGTCCTCGAGTTCGTCGACGTACGGGCCCGCGGTCGTGATGACGGCCCACGACACCTGCAACTGCTGGCCATGGCTCAGCGACCGCAGCATCACGAGCATGACGGCACCGAGCGA
This sequence comes from Acidimicrobiaceae bacterium, assembly GCA_031377945.1. GTDB lineage: Bacteria > Actinomycetota > Acidimicrobiia > Acidimicrobiales > Ilumatobacteraceae > UBA668. The sequence continues at coordinate 1,729 of JANMFL010000113.1, forward strand.
GCCGATGTTCGCCGTGTCGCTCCACGATGCCAACGCCAACGCGCCGACGAGCGCGACGAACGCGAGCGAGGTGTAGAGGTGGGGCACCAGACCTCGGAGCGCGGCGAGTCCACGATTGCGGTCGCTGCTCTCCGCGATGAGCGCCTGCATTCGCCGCTCCATCGGGTCCTGAACTCCGAACACCTGCAACTCGAGCCCGAGGCCGGCCATCTCACCGAGACCGGTGGCGAAGGTCATGCCGCTGTCGGCCGTCTCGGTGGACCGGCGCCGGAGACGGGCGCGCACGGGCCGCAGCGCCAGACCCAGCACCGCCACAGCGGCGATGACCACGATCGCACCAACCGGGCTGACCGCAATGGCGAGCGCGAGCATCGCCGACAACCCGAACGCCGAGGTGAGTGCGCTGGTGAGACCACCGACGAGCTGCGCTCCGGAGGTGGCGTACGCCGTCATCAACTCCTGCAGCCGGCCGATGCGATCCGTCTGTTGACGGGACCACGACGCATGGAGGAACGCCGCGGTGAGTCGCGACCGGAGATCGGCGGCGACGCGAACCCCCATGTCGGCCGCGATCCGGTTGGCGAACAAGGCCAGCACGAAGCGCACCACGACCAGCGCGACCGCGATCCACAGACCGGCGCCGACGCTGGCCGATCGACCGAGCGCCAACTCGGTGTGGTCAGCTCCGTCGGTGATGGCCAACGCGAGCCGGGTCACGACGACCAGGAAGGCGGCCTCGGCGAGTCCACCGAGCGTCGACGCGACTGCAATCGAGATGGTGGCGACGCGATGACCGCGGAGAAGCGAACGGATGTCCATGGAGCAGCGCCAAGGTAGCCGCGCTCCGCCCCTCCACCCGCTGCCACCGCTGATGGACCAGTCGGTCAGCCTGACTCGTCCGTCAGTCGAACTATCAGTTGCGTCAGTTCGTAGCAATGACCGGCACATGGTCGTTATGGTCCCCCCGGCTCACCACCCATCAGCGTTGAAAAGGGGCGGCAATGAACACCACCACGACGACCCACATGGTCGATTCGCAATCCGGCCGCAAGGGCATCGCGTACGACTGGCACAGCCTCTACGCGGCCGCCGAGGCGGCGACGCTCGACTGCCAGCTCGCCGCGCTCACCCCGGTCCACGCCGAATGAGGCGAGCACCCGCTCGGGTGCTCGTCCTGGGTTGTGGATCGGTCGCTCAGGCGGTCGTCCCTCTCCTCCTTCGTGATCTCGGCATCGAGCCGTCACGCGTCACGGTCGTCGACATGGTCGACAACCGTGGCCGCATCGCTGACGCGCTCGCCCAGGGCATCACCTACGAGCAGGACCGGGTGACCCCCGAGAACCTCGACGCGTTCCTCGGCGCGCGGGTGAGTGACGGCGACCTGTTGCTCGACCTCGCCTGGAACATCGACAACCCCACCATCCTGCAGTGGTGCCGCGATCACGGCGTCCGGTACCTCAACACCAGCGTCGAGCTGTGGGATCCCTACGATCACCTCGAGGACACGCCGCCGCTCGAGCGCACGCTCTACGTACGCCACATGAACCTGCGGCGGATGATCGCCGGTTGGCCGCACAACAAGGGCGCCACCGCCGTCCTCGAGCACGGCGCCAACCCGGGACTCGTCAGCCACTGGGTGAAGCAGGCGCTCGGTGAGATCGCCGAGGCGATGCTGCGCGACGGCAAGGCCGGCGACGGCGCCGCCGCGATCGAACGCGCACTCGCCGACCGCGCGCACCACCACCTGGCGATGCTCACCGGCACGAAAGTGGTGCACATCGCCGAGCGCGACACGCAGATCACGAACGTGCCCAAGCGCACCGGCGAGTTCGTCAACACGTGGTCGGTCGATGGCTTCTACGAAGAAGGCGTCGCGCCCGCCGAGTTGGGATGGGGCACACACGAGAAGCGCCTCCCTGCCAATGCCTACGTCCACACCGGAGAAGGGCCCTGCAACCAGATCTGCATCGCCCGACCCGGCATGGAGACCTGGGTCCGTAGCTGGGTCCCCAGCGGCGAGACGCGCGGCATGGTGGTGCGCCACGGTGAGGCCTTCACGATGTGCGAGCACCTCACCGTCACCGACGAGTGGGGCAACGCCATCTACCGACCCACCGTGCACTACGCCTATCACCCGTCCGATGCCGCCATCAACAGCGTGCTCGAACTGCGCATGCGGAACTGGGAGATGCAGCCCGAGCAGCGCATCCTCAACAACGAGATCGTGTCCGGCCGCGACGAACTCGGCGTGCTCCTGATGGGACATCCGTACCGGTCGTGGTGGACCGGATCGCTGCTGTCCATCGACGAAGCCCGATCGATCCTGCCCAACCAGAGCGCGACGACGGTGCAGGTGGCCGGATCGATCATCGGTGCCCTTTCATGGATGATCGAACATCCCGAGGAGGGCGTCAACGTGCCCGACGACCTGCCGTGGGACGAGGTGCTGAAGGTGTCGAACCGCTACCTCGGCACCCTGCACTCGGCTGCCGTCGACTGGGACCCCGTCACCAGCCGTCGCGACCTGTTCGCCAAGTTCGGCGACGAAGCCGACCACGTCGACCACGACGATCCCTGGCAGTTCACCAACTTCCTCGTCGACTGATCCACGCCCAGGGGCGTTGACATTCGGGCGCGATCTCGGCAGACTTGTGCCGATGACTCGCAACCGCGGCCTCCTGCTTCTTATGTAGGGCAAGCGCCGCATACTTCGCGCTTGCCCACAGCCCCTGCCGAACGGCCGGGGCTTCTTCCTTTTTCCGACCGAACTCGAACTCGAAAGACACCAGCGATGCCTCCCCAGCCTGTCACCCCCAAGAAGATGCCCTTCCAGAAGTACCAGCGCTTCCTGCCGGTCGTGCTCCACGACCGCACCTGGCCCGACCGTGTCGTCGAGCACGCGCCGCGGTGGTGCAGCGTCGACCTGCGCGACGGCAACCAGGCGCTCATCGATCCGATGGACCCACAACGCAAGCGGCGCATGTTCGACGCCCTGGTGAAGATGGGATTCAAGGAGATCGAGGTGGGGTTCCCCTCGGCCAGTCAGCCCGACTTCGATTTCGTCCGCCAGCTCGTCGACGACGACCTGATCCCCGACGACGTCACCATCCAGGTGCTGGTGCAGTGCCGCCAGGAGCTCATCGAGCGCACCTACGAGTGCCTGCAGGGCGTGCCGCAGGCGATCGTGCACGTCTACAACTCCACGAACCCGCTGCAGCGCGAGGTGGTGTTCGGGCTGGACCAGCAGGGCATCATCGACATCGCCGTCAACGGCGCCAAGCTGTGCAGGAAGCTGGAAGAGACCGTCCCCGGCACCGAGATCCGCTACGAGTACTCGCCCGAGAGCTTCACGCTCACCGAGCCCGAGTTCGCCATCGAGGTCTGCCAGGCGGTGATGGACGTCATCGAGCCCACGCCCGAACGACCGATCATTCTCAACCTGCCGGCGACGGTCGAGTGCTACACCCCGAACGTCTACGGCGACGTCATCGAATGGTTCGGTCGCCACATTCGCGATCGCGACAGCGTCGTCATCAGCCTGCACCCGCACAACGATCGTGGTACCGGCACCGCTGCCGCCGAGATGGGCATGTTGGCCGGCGCCGATCGCGTGGAGGGCACGCTGTTCGGCAATGGCGAGCGCACCGGCAACGTCGACATCGTCAACCTGGCGATCAACCTGTTCGTCAACGGCGTGGACCCCGAGTTGGACCTCAGCGACATCGACGCGTTGCGTCGCGTGGCCGAGTACTGCAACCGTCTGCCCGTGCATCCCCGGCACCCGTGGGTGGGTGATCTGGTGTACACCGCGTTCAGCGGCAGCCACCAGGACGCCATCAAGAAGGGTTTCGAGGCGCTGAACAAGTCGGCCGACGCCAACGGCGGGGAGTACCCGACGTGGGGCGTGCCGTACCTGCCCCTCGACCCCAAGCATCTCGGCCGCAGCTACGAGGCGGTCATCCGCGTCAACAGCCAGAGCGGCAAGGGCGGCGTCGCCTACGTGATGAAGTCCGAGCACGGTTTCGACCTTCCCCGCCGCCTGCAGATCGAGTTCTCGAAGACCATCCAGCACATCACCGAGGACACGGGCACCGAGATCAGCCCCGTCGTGATGTGGCAGGCCTTCCAGGACGAGTACGTGCCGGACGCGCCGCGTTTCCGTCTCAGCAGTCACGAACTGCGCAGCGACAGCACGACTGGCCGGACGTCCATCACCGCCCAACTCGTTGCCGACGACGAGCACGTCACCGTCACCGGCGAGGGCAACGGCCCCATCGACGCGTTCGTCCACGCCCTCCGCAGCGGCCTCGGCAGCACCATCGACGTCCTCGACTACGCCGAACACGCGATGGGTCAGGGCTCGGAAGCCATGGCGGTCGCGTATGTCGAGACGAGCGTCGCCGACGGTGCCGTGTAGTGGGGCGTCGGGACCGACCCGAGCACCATCACCGCAGCATTGCGTGCAGTGCTGAACGCACTCGAACG
>JANMFL010000114.1:0-16138 GCA_031377945.1 Acidimicrobiaceae bacterium
GGTGCCTCGACGAATTGCGAGCGGAGGTGCAGCGCGCGACCGGTGCCGAGGCGGCCGAGATGGCGCCGCTCGAGCGGATCAAGCCTCGCACCGCGGTTGGCGTCGTGATGGCGGTCGTGGCGATCGGCACGCTCGTTCCCCAGTTCCTCGGCCTCGGGTCCGTGTGGGGTGAGCTCCGCTCGGCCAACTGGTGGTGGGCAGCCGCGGCGCTGGCGCTGTCGGCCGTCACCTATGTCGGCGCCGCGGTGGCGCTCGACGGATCGGTGTCCGAACGTCTGCCGCTGGCGCCGAACATCGGTGTGCAGTTCGCCAGTTCCTATGTGGGGGTGGTGGCGCCGGGTGGGGCAATGGCGGTGACCGGGCGGTTCCTGCAGAAGCGAGGCATCGACACGGCCACAGCGGTGGCGGCCGTGGCCGCCGACACCGTGGCCGGGGTCATCGTCCACCTGACGCTCACGGGCTTGTTCTTCGCCCTTGCTGGCTCCTCGGGGCTCGGTACGTTCGACGTGCCGTCGCTCGGCACCATCGGTCTCATTGCCGCAGGGGTGGCCTTCGTGATGGCCGTCGGTGCGGCGGTGCCGTGGAGTCGGTCGTTCCTCACCACACGTGTGCTGCCGGCGACCCGTCGGTCGCTCGCTGGAGTGGGCGACATCGCTCGTCAGCCGGCGAAGATGATCGAACTTTTCGGCGGATCGCTCACCATCACGCTCGGCTACATCTTCGCCCTCGCCGCGTCGGTGTCGGCATTCGGCGCGGGCCCGGCGTTCACGTCGATCGCTCTGGTGTACCTGGTCGGCTCGGTGTTGTCGTCGGCCGCCCCCACGCCGGGCGGCATCGGTGCGGTCGAGGCGACGCTCATCGCCGGGCTCACGTCGGCCGGAATGTCCAGCACCATCGCCGTCGCCTCGGTCATCCTGTTCCGGGTCGCGACGTTCTGGATCCCGCTGGTGCCGGGCTGGGGCGCCTTCATCACGCTCCAGCGTTCCGGCGACCTCTGAGCGTGCAGCGGGTACGCCCGCCACCTTCGGCGGGATGAACCTGGAGCAGTGCGTCAGCCGGGCGGAAGTGACTCGAACAGACGGAGCACCTCGTCGTCGGTCACGACGATCCGGAACCGTTCGCGCAGCAGGGCAGCGAGCGTTCCGGCATCGTGCACCGACGAGGTGCTGCGAGGGGTGCCGTCCGGGGCGAGCACCATGAACCCTCGGTTGCGCAGCGACCAGATCTCGTCCTCGAAGATGCGCGACACGACGAGGTTGTTCACGAACACCGCTTCGGGGTGGCGGTGCGAGTAGAAGTGGCCGAGTTCGCAGTCGGACTGGCTGAACACCCCGGTGTCGAAGCGGTAGAGCGAGTAGGGGGCGCCGTCCTTGCGGCACTGCAGGTGGTACTGCCCGGGCCCGATGGCGAACACTCGGAATGCCGACCATTCGTTGCCGACGCCGTGCTCGGTGGTCGGTACGGGGACGGTGGTCGGTACGGGGTTGGGGGTCGGTACGGGGATGGGGGTCGCAGGACCCGACGGCCCGAACCCGACGTCGACGACGTGGTCGATGCCGTCGAGCGACACCAGCGAGATGCGGTGGGTCAGGCCTGGGAGGTGGTCTCCGTTGTGGATGACCCTCGCCAACTGCAGCCGGGGCTGGTAGCCGAGCTCGGTGAGCACGGCGAACAGCAGGCCGTTCTGTTCGAAGCAGTAGCCGCCGCGTCGGCGGACGACGATGCGTTCGAACAGTTCACCGGCGTCGAGCGGAAGCGCATCGCCCAGCCGCGGGCCGGCGCTCGCGAACGGGAACGTCGCCACGTGCCGACGAACGATGGCGTCGAGCAACTCGCGGGTGGGTGCGTCCGCCTGCAGGTCGAGTGCTGCGAGGTAGTCGCCGAGGAGGCGGGACGGTTCCATGGCCGCAATCTACGCGTGCAGACTGGACCCGTGAATGTCCAGGGAACGGTCGAGCCGGGGTTCGAAGCGGTCGCCGCCGCAGTCGCCGCGTGCGGTCCGGGCGTGACGGTCGCCGCGATCTTCGACGGTGCCGTGGTGGCCGACCTGCGGACCGACGGCCTGGCCGAGCAGTCGCTGGTGTGCACCTGGTCGTCGATCAAGCCTGTCACCGGTTCGTGCGTGTTGCTCCTCGTCGAACGCGGCCTGATCGGGCTCGACGATCCGGTCGTGTCGGTGTGGCCCGAGGTGGGTGACGAGCGAATGCTCGTACGTCACGTGCTGGCCCACACGGCTGGCCGGATCACCGTGCCCGATGCGCCCCTCACGGATTGGTCGGCGTCCATTGCTGCATTGACGTCCCAGCCGGCTGACTGGTCTCCCGGAGAGGTGCTCTGTGAGCACGCCATGACGTTCGGTCACCTCGTGGGCGAGATCGTGCGGCGGGTGGATGGTCGTTCGCTCGGCACGTTCTTCCGAGAGGAGATGGCCGTGCCGCTGGGTCTCGACATCTCGATCGGGGTGGCCGATTCGGATCTCGGTCGCGTCGCCGACACCGTGGGGCTCGATCGCATCTGGTGGGAATCGATCTGCGGTCCCGTCGGCGCGCCGCGCCAGCGTTCGCTCGGTGCGTGGTTCGACGTGAACGACACCGCGTGGCGTCAGGCCGAGGTGCCGGCGGTGAACGGTCACGCCACGGCTCGCGGGTTGGCACGGTTCTGGCAGGCGTTCCTCGACGGCAGGCTGCCGGAGGGGCTCGACGCGCCGGGCTCGACCGGCATCGATCGGTTCGTGGGTTCGGAGGTCACGTGGAGCCTCGCTGGCGGCCGCGTCGACGACGACGAGGTCGGCATGGGCGGGCTCGGTGGTCAGTGGGCTGGCGCTCGGCGCCAGGATCGGCTGGCGTGGGCGTTCCTCACGTCGCACGTCGGGGATCACGAGCGTGCTGACGCGGTCGAGCGAGCGCTGCTCACCGCCGTGGCGGATCGCAGCGCTCGCTGATCGGGGGGAGTGCTGTGCGGGGCGGCTGTCCGAAGGGACGACGTCCCGGGGAATCGTTGCCCGGCGACTGATCAGTCGTCCGAGCCCTTGCCGTGGCCGCCGTTGTCGTCGGCCGTGGTGACCGTGACTGCCGGAACACTGATGGCGACGGTCGAGCTCGTGGCGCTGTCGTCCATGCTGTCGTCATCGCTGTCGTCATCGATGCTGTTCTCGGTGGCGTCGTCGCTGTCGTCGTCCATGCTGGTCTCGGTCTCGACCGACGAGCTGGTTGCGTCGTCGTCGCTGTCGTCGCCCATGCTGTTCTCCGTGGCGTCGTCGCTGTCGTCGTCGATGCTGTTGTCGGTCTCGACCGACGAGCCGGTGGCGTCGTCGATGGTGGTGACCGTGCCGTCGACCGAAGTCGACGTGGCGGTGGTCGAGGTCTCGACGCTCTCGGTCGTGGCCACCGTGGTGAGGGTGGTCTCGACGTTCTCGACCTTCTCGGCCTTGTGGCTGCTGCCGGTGGCGGCGGCGGCGAAGCCGGCGGCCCCGAAGACGACCACGCCGGAGATGATGCTGACGATGATGAGGCGGCGGGGGGACTTGGTGTTCATGATGTGGTTCCTTGTGTTCGAGTGGGTCGCTGTGTTCCGTTGACAGCTAGTACACGCCGTCGGGCAACGAAAAGCTGGGCTCCTTCCGTTTCTTGGCAGAGGTGATCCGGGCTGTTGGAAGTCAGGGACGTCGGCAAGCAATTCCTTGGATGAACAGGCCCTTCGCGCTGCGACTAAGGTCGTAGGCCGCTCGCCGGACACCCGAATGGGCAGGGAAGCGGGCGCCGACTCGGACCTTCCCGCCCCAGCGGCTTGCCCGGACGCGAACGAGGCACGTGCCATAGTGACGAGATGATTGAGCTGGTGTTGACCATCATCGGGCGTGACCGGGCGGGAGTCGTCGCCGAGTTGGCCGACGTGGTCCGCTTCCACGAGGCCAACTGGAAGCGCAGCGAGCTGGCCGAGATCTCCGGCACCTTCGCCGGTGTGGTGGTGGTCGACGTCGACGACGACCGGGCCGACGAACTGCTCACCAACCTGCTGATCCTGCGTCAGCAGGGACTGCACATCACGGCCGAGCAGATCGAGGCACCGGTCGAGGCGCCCGACGCCCAACCGGTGCGCCTGCGCTTCACCGGCGACGACCGGCCCGGCATCGTCCACGAGATCTCCACCACGATCAACGACTTCGGCATCAGTATCTCTCGCCTCGGCACGGCGGTGGACACCTCCGGCGACAGCAACCAGTTCGAGATCACCACCCAGTTGGTCGTGCCGGTGTCCGTCGACCTCGACGCGGTGCTCGACGCGATCGGCACGCTCGCCGACAGCCTGGGCATCGCCCTGCACGTCGAAGACCTCACCGGCGACGCGGACGACTAGCGCGGCACTTCCGGCTCGCGCTCAGCCGGCGTGCAACCGGACCGGCAGTTGCTTGATGCCGTGGATGAATGCCGAGCGCAGTTTGGTGACCTCGCCGGTGAGCTCGACCTTGTCGACCTTCGCCAGCAGCTCCTCGAACAAGATGCGCATTTCCATCTTGGCCAGGTTGAAGCCGAGGCAGTGGTGCGGCCCGCCGCCGCCGAACGTCACGTGCGGGTTCGGGTGGCGGGTCACGTCGAAGCGGAACGGATCGGTGAACACGTCTTCGTCGTGGTTGGCCGACGGGTAGAGCATCACCACGGCGTCGCCTTCGTGGATCTGCACCCCGTGCAGCTCCACGTCGCAGGTGGCGGTGCGCAGGAAGTTGTTGACCGGTGTGCCCCAACGGAGCATCTCCTCGACACCGGAAGGAATCAGCGAAGGGTCGGCTTTCAGCATGTCGAACGCCTCCGGGTGCTCGATGAGCGCGAGCAGGCCATGGCTGATGCCGTTGCGGGTGGTTTCGTTACCGGCCACGGACAGCAGCAGTACGAACAGGTCGAACTCGTGCTCGCTGAGCTGGTCGCCGTCGTGGTCGGCGATGAGCGTGGTGACCAGGTCGTCGCGTGGCTCGATGCGTCGTTCGGCGGCCATCTCGTTCGCGTACATGTACAACTCCGCCGCGGCCATGCTGGCGTCCTCGAGGCCGCCGGAGTAGTCGGGGTCGGTGGCTCCGATCATTCGGTTCGACCAGTCGAACACCTTCCGTCGGTGCTCGTAGGGAATACCCAGGAGCTCGGCGATGGCCACCAGCGGCAGCTCGCTCGACACCGACTGGACGAACTCGACCGTGCCGACCGCGAGCGCGTCGTCGACCAGACCTGCCGCAACTTCGTGGAAGTGGTCTTCCATCAGCCGCATCACCTTCGGCGTGAAGCCGCGGCTGACGATGTTGCGCAACCGGGTGTGCTCGGGCGGGTCGGTGTCGATCAGCATCCGGGCGATCTCGAGGTCGGGGCGGTCTTGGTTCACCAGAGCGCCCTTCTTCGCCGACGAGAACATCTGGAACCGACGGCTCACCTCCACCACGTCGGCGTGACGAGTGATCGCCCAGAACCACTCCGGAGACCCAGGGTCGATGCCGCGGTGCTTGACGACCGGGGCCTCACGGCGCAGCAGCGTGAACAGCTCGTGGGGTGGTCCGTCGCGATAGGCGTCGTTGCTGATGACGTCGAGCGTGTCGAATGCGAGCAGCGGGTTCATCTGTTGGCTCCCAGGATGAGGCCGCTGGTGGGCACGCCCGTGCCAGCGGTGACGAGTACATGTTCGACGCTGGCGACCGGATTCACGCTGGTGCCCCTGATCTGGCGCACTGCTTCGGCGATGCCGTTCATCCCGTGGATGTAGGCCTCACCGAGCTGACCGCCGTGCGTGTTGAGCGGCATCGCGCCGCCCAGTTCGATCCTGCCATCCTTCACGAAGTCCTTGGCCTCGCCCCGCCCGCAGAACCCGAACTCCTCGAGTTGCATGAGCACGTAAGGGGTGAAGTGGTCGTACAGGATCGCGGTCTGGATGTCGCCCGGCCCGAGGCCCGACGACGACCACAGTTCGTCGGCGACCACCTTCATCTCGGGGAGGTGGGCGATGTCGTCGCGGTAGAAGCTGGTCATCGTCCACTGGTCGGCTCCGGCGCCCTGTGCGCCGGCCGTGATGAAGGCTGGTGTACCGGGGAGATCGCGGGCCCGTTCGGCGGACACCACGACGAGGGCTTGCCCGCCGTCGCTCTCCTGGCAGCAGTCGAGCAGGTGCAACGGTTCGGCGATCCAACGACTGGCCTGATGCTCCTCGAGCGTGATCGGTTGCTGGTAGAACCAGGCCAAGGGGTTGGTCGCCGCGTGCTTGCGGTCGGCGACCGCGACGCGGCCGAAGTCTTCGCTGGTGGCGCCGTACTCGTGCATGTAGCGGCGGGCCATCATCGCCACCCAACTTGCAGGTGTGAGCAGGCCGGCAGGTGAGGTCCACGAGAACTGGGCCCGTTCGGCGGTGGCGGCGTTCGGAATGTCCTGGACGCCGCTGCCGAAACGTCGGCCGCTTCGTTCGTTGAACGCGCGATAGCAGACCACTGCGTCGGCCACTCCGGTCGCGACGGCCATCGCTGCCATGACCACCGTGCCGCACGCCGCACCGCCGCCGTAGTGCACTCGGCTGAAATGCCGCAGCGACCCGATTCCCACGTTGCGGGCGATCTCGATGTCGGGGTTGTTGTCCGTGGAGTAGGTGACCATGCCGTCGATGTCGGCCGGTTGCAGGCCGGCATCGACGATCGCAGCACGTACTGCCTCGCAGGCCAAGCTCAGCTCACTGCGGCCCGAGTCCTTGGAGAACTCGGTGGCGCCGATGCCGACGATGGCGGCCTTGCCGCCCAGTCGGTTGCTCACGGAAGCGCCACCTCGACGGTGGCATTCACGTGATCGCCGAGGCTGTTGGTGCCGCGTACCGCGACCACCGCGACCGACTCGTCGGAGCGCAGTTCGGCGACCGCGCCGGTGAGTGTCATCGTGTCGCCGGGGTAGTTGGGAACCCCGAGGCGGACCTTGACCGAACGGATGACGGCGTCGGTGCCCGCCCAGTCGGTGACGAACCGACCCACGAATCCGTTGGTGGTGAGGATGTTCATGATGATGTCCTTCGAACCACGCTCGCGAGCCACGTCGGGGTCGTGGTGCACCTCTTGGTAATCGCGCGACGCGATCGCCGTCGCAGTGATCAGGGTGCGGGTCAGGGGCACCACCAATGTCGCCAGTTGATCGCCAATGGTGACGGACGAGAACGTTCGGCGCGCCATCAGCTCGGCCCCGTTTCGGCGGCGATCAGCTCACCCAACCGTGCGAGGTGCGAGCTGGCGGTCCCCAGCGTGTTGGCCAGCTGACTGCTCCACAGGAAGTGGCGATGCACGGGGAAGTCGATGTCGGCGCCGATCCCACCGTGCAGGTGCTGGCCGGCCAGGGCGATCTGCTGGCCCCCCTCGCTGGCCCAATAGGCGGCGATCAACACGTCGCGTCGGGCGGGAAGTCCCTCGGCCAGACGCCAGGCGGCGTTGAGGGTGGTGACTCGCAGGGCTTCGGTGGTGATGTAGGCGTCGGCGACCCGCTGTCCCACGGCTTGAAAGGCCGAGAGTGGTCGGCCGAATTGATGGCGCGTCCCCAGGTGCTGGGCGGTGAGTGCCAGCGAACCCTCGGCAACGCCGAGGTGCACACCGCACGAGGCCACCAACCACCGACTGCACAACGTGGCGAGTGATTCGGCGTCGCCGAAGCGAGCGGAAGCTGGCACCACGGTGTCGAGCGTGAGGTGAGCGGCGGCCTGGTGATCGGTGGCGTCGGCCACCTCGATGGTGACGCCGTCGGCGGTCGGATCGACGACGAAGAGCGCGAGCGCACCATCGTCGAGTCGGGCCGGTACCACGACTCGAGCAGCGAACTGCGCGTATGGCACCGCGGGCCGGAAGCCGTTGAGGTGGTAGCCGTCGGGCACGACCGTGGCGCGAGTCGTCGGCGACGCGATGTCGTTGGTCCCTGGCTCGGCGAGCGCACTGGTGAGGACGAGCGACCCGTCGACGACCCCGGGAAGCAGCGCGGCGCGCAACTGTTCGTCGCCGTGGTCGGCCACGGTCATCGCCGTCACGAGCGTCGGCGCCAACGGGATGGGAGCGACCTTGCGACCCTGCTGCTCGAGCAGCAGCACCAGTTCGACGGGGCCCTTCCCGCTGCCGCCGTCGCGTTCGGGGAGACACAGGCCCAAGAGGTTGGCGTCGGCCAGCGCGGCGTACAGCGCATGGTCGAACTCGCCTCCGGCCTCGGCCGCCTTCACGCGCTCCGTGGTCGCGTGCCCGTCGAAGATCTGGGTGGCGAGGTCGCGGATGACCTGTTGTTCGTCGGTGAGGTCGAAGTTCACTGCACTGGCTCCACGATCGCGAAGGGTAGATGGAGGCCGCCGTCGACAGCAGGCTCATCGGCATGGCGGATCTCGATGCGGACTCGCGCGCCGATCTCGAAGGATTCCAACGCGCTGTCGGCGCCGTTCATGACGACTCGCACGCCGGGCATCTCGTCCAGATCGACCAGCAGCACTGGCAGCGGATAGTCGAAGCTGGGCACGACCGGGTGGTGCACGACGACGAAACTGTGGATGGTGCCGGTGAGGGGCGCCGGTACCGAGTCCCACGACAGCGAATGGCAGTGTGGGCACATCGGCCCGGGTGGGTGGCGCAGGCGAGTGCACGAGGTGCAGCGCTGCACCCGCAACTCGCCGCCGCGCAGGGCCTCGAACCACCAGCTGTTGTCGTGCGTGGTTGCAGGCTCTGGGCGATGCGGGCGAGCGGCGGCCGGAGCCGGCCGGGCGGGCGGGCGGAAGCGGATGATGCGGAACAGCATCGAACCCACCCGGGTGCCGGCGTCGTCGAAGTAGTCCTGGCGGGTGGTGATGAAGTGCCCAGTGCCCAGTGCGGTCGTCTTCTCCGGGCTGATCGAATCGATCACCGTCCGCATGGTGAGACGATCGCCCGGGTGCAGGTAGCGGTCGTAGGTCTGCTCGCTGTTGGTGGCCACCACACTGGTGAACCCGCGCGAGAACAACAGTTGGTTCATCTGCTCGTACGGACTGTCGGGATCGCGGCTGGGGCCATGGATGCCGTTCATCACCCACGCCTGCAGCATCGTGGGTGGCGCAACGAGCTGCCCGTGCACCGACGCGGCAGCCGCGTCGGTGTCGAGGTACACCGGGTTCTCGTCGCCGATGGCCTCACACCAGTGACGGATCATCGGCACGTTCACGTCGTCGGGCGCAGGTGTGTGCGCGCCGATCTCGCGCCCGACGAACTCCTGCAGCGCGGCAAGGAACTCGGCATCGGTGAGTTCGGAAGCGACGGTCATGAGCGAACCAGATCCTTCCACGGGGTGTCGCGATCGATGCTCGGTTCGCGGGGCAGACCCAGGCCCTGCTCGCCGATGATGTTGGCCTGCACCTCATCGGTGCCGCCACCGAGCCGAATCGCGTACTGACTGAGGAAGTACTGACCCCACGCACTGTCGTGGCGGTCGGTGAGCATGCCTCCGGCGCCCATCACCGCCATGGCGGTGTCGGTCGTGGCCGCCCAGTGGCGGGCGTAAGCCAGCTTCATGATGAACATCTCCGGGCCCGGCATCTGCTTCTGCGACAGGGCAGTGCGCATGCGATAGCCGAGGTACGTGAGCGTGGCGGCCCGGCAATAGGCCCGCATCAACGCTTGCCGCATCGGTGGCTCGTCGGCCACACCGGCGGCGCGAGCGAGGGTGAGCAGCCCTTCCACGTTCCAGGCGCCACCGCCGCCGCCGATGAACGAACGTTCCGACGTGAGGGTGGTGTGGGCCACCTTCCACCCGTTGCCCACCTCGCCGATCACATTGGCGTGTGGGATGCGCACATCGGTCAGGAACACCTCGTTGAAATGGGCGGTGCCGGTGATCTGACGCAGCGGCCGCACCTCGATGCCGGGGCTGCGCATGTCGACGACGAAGTACGTGATGCCGCGATGCTTGGGCACATCGGGGTCGGTACGGGCCAGCAGGATCGCATAGTCGGAGAACTGGGCCAACGACGTCCACACCTTCTGCCCGGTGACGACCCATTCATCGCCGTCGCGTTCGGCACGAGTCGCCAGCGAGGCGAGGTCGCTGCCCGCTCCCGGCTCTGAGAACAACTGGCACCAGACGTGTTCGCCGCGCAGGATGGGTTCCAGGAACTGACGCTGTTGATCCGGTGAGCCGTGCGCCATGAGCGTGGGGCCGACCATGCCGATGGCGACCGCGAATGCGCCGGTCGCGACGGCGAATCGACCCTGTTCCTCGCCGAAGATCGCACCTTCGATCGCTGATGCACCGCGACCACCGAAGGCAGTGGGCCAGGTGATGCCGGCCCAGCCACCGCTGTGCAACACCCGCTGCCACTGCCGGCACTCGGCCACGTGCTCGCCCAGGTCGTCGTAGTGCATCGTCTGCGCCGCCGCCCGCGGCGACGCATGGGTGCTCAGCCAGGCGTTGGCGGTCGCTCGAAACTCTGCCTCTGTGGGCGAGTCGCCGATGTGCATGTGGGTGGGATCTCCAGCTGGGGATGGTTTCTGAAAGTGTGTCAGATCTGCGGGTCGTCCACCGAACGGTGCGCGACGGGCAACACTTGCCGCACGTCCCGCCTCACGATCAGGAGTATCGCCATGGGTGTTGCCTGCGTCACCGGTGCTGCATCGGGAATCGGTGCGGCTACGAAAGCTGCGTTCGAACGAGCGGGTCATCGGGTCATCGGCGTCGATCTCCACGACGCCGAGGTGATCGCCGACCTGTCCACGGTCGATGGACGACAGGCTGCGATCGACGGCGTGTTGTCGGCCGCAGGTGGCACCCTCGACCTACTGGTGCCCTGCGCAGGTGTCGGCGGGCTGGCCTCTGCAGAGCTCACGGTGCGCCTCAATTACTTCGGCACCATGGCACTGGTACGGGGGCTGCGCGGCGCGCTTGCCGCCGGCGGTGCGTCGACGCTGGTGATGATCTCCTCGAACTCGACCACGATGACGTCCGGGCTGCTGCCCGCCGACGCGCAGATCTACCTCGACGACGACGAGGAAGCCGCTGTGGCGCACTTCGCGCCGAAGGGATGGCTCGCGTACCCGGCCGGGAAGCTGGCGATCGCGTATTGGGTACGCAGCTCGGCACCGTCGTGGATGGCCGACGGCATCCGAGTGAATGGCGTCGCTCCGGGTGTGATCGACACCGGCATGACCCGGCCGCTGCTCGACGTGCCCGGCGTGAGCGACGCGCTCGCCGCCATCCCGATCCCGCTGGGTCGCTGGGGCCGCGCCGACGAAGTTGCGGCGGTGATCGCGTTCCTCGCCTCGCCGGCGTCGAGCCTGGTGGTCGGCCAGGTGGTGTTCGCCGACGGTGGGACCGACGCCCTTCTGCAACCCACGGCCCACCCACACCCCCTTCCCGCCATCTGACGGACCGTCGGACTTCTGCTAGGAACCGGTCATGAAGTTTTGGTGCGCAACGGCGTTCATGGACACCCGCGAGCTGATCGCGGTGTCGCAGATGCTCGACACCTGCGGGTACCACGGGCTGATGGTGAGCGATCACCTCGTCTTTCCGCAGCAGCTGTCCAGCAAGTACCCGTATTCGCCGCACGAGGATGGGCGGCCGATGTGGACGGCAGAAACGGCGTGGCCCGACCCGTGGGTGCTGATCGGGGCGATGGCGGCAGTCACCACGCAGCTGCACTTCACCACCAACATCTACGTCGCGCCGATGCGCCCGGTGCTCCAGGTGGCCAAGGAGGTGTCGACGGCGTCGGTCATCTCGTCGGGCCGTGTGGCGCTCGGTGCCGGAGCGGGGTGGATGCGCGAGGAGTTCGAACTGCAGGGCCAGAGCTTCACCAACCGCGGACGCCGGTTCACCGAGATGGTGCAGGTGCTGCGCGAGCTGTGGAAGCCGGGATGGGTCGAGTACCACGGCGAGTTCTACGACGTGCCGATGTGCACGATGGAACCCTCGCCGGCTGCCCCGATCCCGATCTACATCGGTGGCCACACCGATGCCGCGCTGCGACGCGCGGCCCAAGTGGGCGACGGCTGGATCGGCAATGCCTACCCGCTCGAGGAGGCTGCGGCCCACATCGCCACGTTGAAGGGCTACTTGCACGAGTTCGGGCGCGACGGCGATCCGTTCGAGATCGTGTGCGGCCTGTACGCGATGCCCACACCGGACCTGTTCAAGCGAGCCGAGGAGGAGATGGGTCTCACCGGCACGCTGTGCATGCCGTGGGCGCTCGACCAGAACGTCTCCAAAGGTGACATGAACGGTCTGACGCGATCGGCCGAGGTGTTCCGTCCGTCGATCGAGCAGTTCGCCACCGACGTGCTCGCTCGGTGTTAGTGGGACGGAACATCGCCCGCCAGAATTGCTAGCCGTCGCTGGTCATGTCGCTGGTCATGTCGCTGGTCATGTGGAGTGGAAAGGCAAGCTGCTCGCAGCCGAGTTCGTCGTTGCCGACCCACGTGAAGCGCCGCTGGAACTGCGCATCGTCGGGCAGCGTGGCCGCAGTGTTCACCGGTGAGAGCGTGGTGTTGTGCTCGGCGGCGAACGCCAACCACTGCTCGGTGGTACGGCCGCGAAAGATCTCGCGTAGCTCCGTCTGCAGCTCGGTGTTGCCGCGCGCGTGGTCGGCGTACGTCGACCCGGGCCAGCGCTCGAACAGATCCATGCGGCCGACGCCGTCACAGAAGTTCCGCCAGAACGCCTGCTCGCTGGCCATGAACAGCACGTGGCCGTCGAGCGACTCATAGAACTGGTAGCGCACCCCTTCCCACATGCCGCCCAGACCGGCTGCTCGCCGCTCGAGCGCGTCGGAGGCGTTGCCGGTGACCTCGCTCAGTGGGCGGGTGTAGGCCCGCTCGGTCTCGATGCGGTACCAATCGAAGTAGGCGGCGGCGTCGCTCTGGGCGATCTCGAATGCTGCCGGCTGACCCGTCGACCGTGCTCGCACCAGCGCCGCACAGATGGCCAGGGCGGCGAAGGCGGGCCCGGCGGTGATGCCGACGTTGACCTGGTTCGGGATCCGACAGAATCCGTCGTCGTCGACCACAGGGGCGACGACCCCGGCCCACGCGTCGTAGGCCACACCGTGCGAGGGCAGGTTGCGGTAGGGGCCGGTGGCGCCGTAGCCGGAGATCGAGCAGACCACGATGCGCGGGTTGAGCTCGCACAACCGGTCGAAGCCGAAGCCGATCTTGTCGAGAAAGCCCGGCCTCATCCCTTCGATGATCACGTCACAGTCGGTCACCATCGACTCGAGTCGGCGGCGACCCTCGTCGGTCTTGAGGTCGATGGTGACGAACTGCTTGCCCCGGTTGAGGTGCAGGTGCATGAGCGACAGCGGGCCGTCGTCGGTGTTGATGATCGGCCATGTCATCTGGCGGACGTAGTCGCCGGTCGGACCCTCGACCTTGGTGACGTCGGCGCCGAGGTCGACGAGGAAGCCGGCGACTGCACCAGGGCCGAGGATGGAGAGGTCGAGCACCTTGACTCCCTCGAGCAGGCGCACCGGGCTGCGAAACGCGGAGATGTCCATGGTCAGCCGGGCCAGACGATGGATTGCATCTCGGTGTAGGCGATCATTCCGAAGTCGCCACCGTCGCGCCCTACGCCCGACAACTTGAAGCCACCGAACGGTGTGTCGTGGTTGCGCTGGGCCGTGTTGATGCCCACGTTGCCGCTGCGCATGCGCTTGGCGAGGTGGAAGGCGCGCTCGGTGTTGCGCGAGAAGACGTAGTCGTAGAGGCCGAACTCGGTGCCGTTGGCGATTGCCAGGCCTTCCTCGTCGTCGTCGAACGGCACGACCACGATCACCGGGCCGAAGATCTCTTCCTGCACGGGGGTCATGCCCGGCGTGCAATCGGCGAGCAGCGTCGGGCCGACGTAGAAGCCTCGGTCCATGTCGGTGTCGCGCCCGTCGACCACGACCGTGGCGCCCTCGGCGGCGCCGGCAGCCACGTAACCGTTGATGCGGTCGCGCTGAGCGGCCGAGATGACCGGGCCCACCACCGTGTCGAGCGCGGTGGGGTCGCCGACCTTCATCCGCGAGGCCGCCGCAGCGAGTGCCGAGACCAGCTCGTCGTAACGGCTGCGGTGCACGATGGCCCGTGTGGGCGCGGTGCAGATCTGGCCGGAGTGAAAGCCCCACACGCTGGCCAGGGCGGTGACTGCGGTGGTGAGGTCGGCATCGTCGAGCACCA
Source organism: Acidimicrobiaceae bacterium (assembly GCA_031377945.1). Taxonomy (GTDB): domain Bacteria; phylum Actinomycetota; class Acidimicrobiia; order Acidimicrobiales; family Ilumatobacteraceae; genus UBA668. The sequence goes on from JANMFL010000114.1 coordinate 14,153, forward strand.
GTGCCGCCCCCTTGCCGCCGAGTTCCAGGAGCAGCCGCTTCATCGTGCGCCCGCCGGCCTCGAAGATGCGCTGGCCAACGGCGGTGGACCCTGTGAAGCTGACCATGTCGACGTTGCCGCTGGTGGTGAGTGCAGCGGGCACATCCGCGGCGGTGGACGTGACGACGTTGATCACCCCTGGTGGGAAGCCCACCTCGTGCATGATCTCCGCCAGTTCGAGCACCGCCAGCGGGTCTTGCGGTGCCGGCTTCATGACCACGGTGCAGCCCACGGCGAGTGCCGGCGCGATCTTGCCGACGATGTTGACCACGGGAAAGTTGTACGGCGAGATGCAGGCCACCACGCCGACGGGCTGACGGTTGACCATCGCCCCGATCAGCCCGCCGGGAGCCAATGGCGTGGTGGGCGTGGGCGACGGTGCCAGCGGAAGGGAGAGGTCCTTCATCGCCCCCTTGGCGTACCGTTCGAATCGCTCGATCGCCACCGGCACCTGCATGCGCGAGCCCACCTGTGCGGTGGCGCCGGTCTCGGAGATGATCAGCGGTACCAGCTCGGCCTGCCGTTCGCGCAGCCGATCGGCCACCGCCTGCAGCAGCCGGGCACGCTCGGCGGGGGGAGTGGCCCACCACCCGGGCAGGGCATCTCGGGCGGCCTGCGCGGCGGCCTCCGCCTGCGCGACGGACGCCTGGGGGGCTTCGCCCACCACCAGCTCCGTCGCAGGATTGACGACGGGCTGTGTGCCCAACTCGCCGTCGACCCACTGTCCGCCGATGAGCATCCGATAGTGCTTGGCCATGGGGTTAGGCTACATCTGACGGTCCGTCAGATTTTGCTGGGGAGTTCGATGTACGACGAGGTCATCACCGGGGGAACGGTGTTCGATGGGAGCGGTGCTCCCGGCGTGCTCGCCGACGTGGCGATCCACGGCGGTCGTATCGTGGCCGTGGTGCCGCCCGGCGCGCTCGCCGACGACGCAGCCGTCACCACCGACGCCACCGGCAAGTACGTTGCACCGGGCTTCATCGATCCGCACACGCACTACGACGCACAGTTGCTGTGGGACCCCACCGCCAGCCCGTCCAGCGTGCACGGCGTGACCACCGTCATCGGCGGAAACTGCGGGTTCACGCTGGCGCCGCTGGTTCCGGGCGACGCCGACTACCTGCGCAAGATGATGGCCAAGGTGGAGGGTATGCCGCTGGCTGCGCTCGAGCACGGCACCGATTGGTCGTGGGAGACGTTCGCCGACTACCTCGACCGCCTCGACGGCAACGTGTCGGTCAACGCCGGCTTTCTGGTCGGCCATTGCGCCATCCGCCGCTATGTGATGGGTGGCGAAGCCGTGGGGCAGTCCGCCGACCCGCAGCAGGTGCAGGCCATGCAGGCCGAACTGGCAGCAGCGATCACTGCGGGCGCGCTGGGCTTCTCGTTCACCAACTCCACCTCGCACTCCGATGGCGAAGGCGAACCGGTGGCCAGTCGCTGGGCGACACCCGATGAGCTGATCGCTCTGTGCGAAGAGACCGGCCGGCACGAGGGCACCACGCTGGAAGGCATCGTGCCCGGTTGTCTCGACCGGTTCAGCGACGACGAGATCGATCTGCTCGGCAGGATGAGCGCGGCGGCCAACCGACCGATGAACTGGAACGTGCTCACCGTCGATTCCCGCGAGCCCGATCGGGTGCCGCGCCAGATGCAGGCCTTCGACCGAGCGGCGGCGATGGGTGGCCGTGTGGTGGCGCTCACCATGCCGGTGCAAGTGCCGATGAACATGAGCCTGCTCACGTTCTGCGGGTTGTGGTTGCTGCCTGGTTGGCAGGCCGTCCTCGGGGTGCCGGTACCGCAGCGGATCGAGCGGCTGCTCGATCCCGGCACTCGGCTGCGGCTTCTGGAGAACAGCAAGGCACAGGAGGCCGGCGTGTTCCGCCGCCTTGCCGATTGGGGCGACTACGTGGTGGGTGACACCTACGGCGCGGACAACCACGG
>JANMFL010000134.1:0-31068 GCA_031377945.1 Acidimicrobiaceae bacterium
GGTCGGCTCGAGGAACCGCAACTGGGTGGCCCAGCCGGGGTCGTCGACCTCCACGACCAACGTCGTGCCGTCCAGCTTCACCGGCTGCACGTGCAGCGCGACGGCCGCCCCGACCGCTTCCTCCCAGCGCCCGAACACGCCGCCCATGGCCGCCGCCGAGGGTTGGTTGCGCGCCTGGTCGTCAGGCCGGAGCGAGCGGAGCACCTCGTGCAGGCTCTCGCCCAGCGGTTTCGGTTCACGGCTCACGAACAGGTCCTATCACGCTCCGTTCACGTCACCCCGTTCAGGTCGCCCGGTTCAGGTCACGACCGCCCCGTCGGCGATTCGCAGGATCGCGTCGGGGTGCGCCGCGTCGGGCAACACGCCGGCCGTGGTGAGCACCACCTGACCTGCTGGCAGGTTCCGCAACAGTGCCGACGAGCGGGTGGGATCGAGCTCGCTGAGCACGTCGTCGAGCACCAGCACGGGCGCGCTGCCCGCCTTCTCGGCCACCATTCGGTGGGAGGCCAGGCGCAGTGCGAGGGCGAGCGTGCGTTGCTCGCCCTGCGAGGCGTGGGTTCGTGCGGGGAGGCCGCCGATGAACAGGTCGACGTCGTCGCGATGCGGGCCGATGGTGCTGACCCCGCGCCGCACGTCGTCCTTGCGCGCGTCGGCCAACGACACGGCCAGACCACGTTGACGCCAGGCGGGCTCGTAACGCAGCTCCACGGCCGACGGACGGTCGGCCAACTGCTCGTACGCCTCCTGCACCATCGGGGCCAGCCGAGCCACCAGCACGGCACGGGCGTGGCCGAACTGGTCGCCCACCTCGGCCAACTTCTGGTCCCACACGTCGAGCGTCAGCTCGGTCTCGTCGTTCAGCCGTCCACCCGCCTGCTTGAGCAGGACGTTGCGCTGCTTCACGATGCGGTCCAGCTCCAGACGCATCGCGTCGTACTTCAGCGCCAGTGCGACCAGCGTGTCGTCCAGGAAGCGGCGTCGCTCGTTGGGCCCGCCCTTCACCAGGAACAAGTCGTCGGGCGAGAACACCGTGACGCGCATGACGCCGAGCAGGTCGCGCGCTCGGTTCAGGCGCTGCTTGTTGACCTGCACCCGGTTCCTGCCCTGGCGGCTGAGCTCGAGCTCGACCAGGACTTCGCGACCATCGGGGTGCAGCACCGTCGCCCGAACCACCGCCGTGTCCGCACCGACCCGGATGAGCGCCTCGGTCGGGGCGCCTCGAAAGCTGTCGAGTGACGCGAGGTAGGCCATCGATTCGGCCAGATTCGTCTTGCCCTGGCCGTTCAGGCCGACGACGGCCGTGATCCCCGGATGGAAGTCGAACGAGGCCTCGCGGTAGTTGCGGAAGTCGACGAGCTCGAGCCGACTGACGATCATCCGCGCAGCCCGACGGCATCGGCCCGCCAGAACACGTCGGGCTCGGAACGCATGGCGCGCACCGACAGGGTGCCCGACGGGAGGTCGGCCACTGCTCGCCCTACGGGACCCGGACCGGCATGAGCAGGTAGAGGTAGTCCTCCACGCCCGTGCCGCGCACGACAGCCGGCTTCAGCGCATCGACCGTGCTGAGCGTGACCTTCTCGCCGATGCAGGCCTCGACGCCGGCCATCAGGTAGTCCGGGTTGAAGGCGACGGTGAGATCGGCGCCCGAGTACTCGGCGTCGAGTTCCTCGGTGGCGTTGCCGACGTCCTGGGTGATAGCCTGCAGGCGCAGCAGGTCGGCCGACATCTGCAGACGCACTGGCGTGGAATCGCGCGCCAGGATCTTCACACGGCGGATTGCCTCGAGCAGCAGTTCACGATCGACCGTGAGCGCGTTCGGGTGGCTGGCCGGGATGAGCTGGCGATAGTTCGGGAAGTCGCCCTCGATCAGGCGGGTGGTGAGCCGCGTGGTGCCGACCTCGAACGTGGCGTCGCGTTCGCCGAGGCGCATGACCACTTCGCTGCCGCTACCGACCAGGCGCTGCAGTTCGGTGAGTGCGCGCCCGGGCACGATGACCTTCTGGTCGGCGGCCAGGACCTGCTGACCGACGAGGTCGCGAACGGCCAACCGGTACGAGTCGGTGGCGACCATGCGCAGACCGTCTCCCTCGGCGGCGAGGAGCACACCGGTGAGGATCTGGCGGGCTTCGTCGTTGCTCGCAGCGCGGGTGACCTGGCGAAGGGCGTCGCCGAACTCACTGGCCGGCAACGTCACCGACGACGTGGTGGGCGAGGCCAGCTTCGGGTAGTCGTCGAAGCTCAACGGACGAACGCTGAACTGCGAGCGGCCGTTGCTGATGCTGACATCGTCGCCCTCGGCCGAGACCTCGACCTTGCCGGTGCCCAACGAGCGGACGATGTCGGCCGCCAGCTTGGCGTTGATGACCACACCGCCGTCACGCTCACCACCGACCTCGGTGGTGAGCTGGATGGTGAGGTCCAGGTCGGTGCCGGTGACGGTGAGACGGTCGCCCGACAACTCGAGGCGCAATCCGGACAACACGGGAAGTGCACCGGAACGACCGGTGGCGGCACGCCCGGCAGTGGTCAGTGCTTCGGCCAGTGCTTCGCGCTCACAACGGAACTTCACAGCGGTCCCTTTCTCGACAGGGTGTCTGTAGATCGGTAATAGAGGTAATAAGGGCTGTGGATTGTGCACAACCCGGTGTTCGGCCAGCGTAGGCGCCAGAAACGTGTGCACAGGCGTTTCCCCACGCGTCCACAGCCGAAAAACGACGCGCGTGTAGTTCGGTGGACAGAGAGCGCGTTGTCCCCCGCGAACGACACGTCATCCACATGCCCCGCGCGGGCATCGTCAATTCCGTGTCGCCCGATGCGTGGTACACGGAGCCGTGGCGCAGTTCGTCACTCATGACGTCTTCAACCGCTGGACGAGGTCGGTGACCTGGTCGTAGATCTGTTTGCGTTCCTTCATCAGGCGCTGGATCTTGTCGACGGCGTGGATGACCGTGGTGTGGTCGCGGCCGCCGAACAGCCGGGCGATGGCCGGATACGACAGATCGGTGAGCTCACGGAAGACGTACATGGCCATCTGACGGGCCGTGACCAGTGGTCGCTGGCGGCTCTTGCCGCGCAGTGAGTCGACGCTGAAGCCGAGGATGACAGCGATCTCGCTCAACATCTCCTCGTCGGTGCGTGGCTTGACGTAGACGTCGGAGAGCAGGTCGCCGAGCAGTTGCTCGGCCATGTGGGTGCTGATGGGCACGTTGTTGAGGCTGGCGTAGGCGGTGACGCGGATGAGCGCCCCTTCGAGTTCGCGGATGTTCGTGGTGATGCGCGAGGCGATGAACTCGAGCGTCTCGGCCGGGACCGGGCTGTGGTCGCGTTCGGCCTTGTTGCGCAAGATGGCCAGGCGAGTTTCGAGGTCGGGCGGCTGGATGTCGGTGATCCGGCCCCACTTGAAACGACCGCGAAGGCGTTCCTCCAGCGTGGGAATGGCGTCGGGCATGCGGTCGCTGGAGATGACGATCTGCTTGTTGGCGCCGTGCAACGAGTTGAACGTGTGGAAGAACTCCTCCTGGAGCCCTTCCTTGCCCTCCATGAACTGGATGTCGTCGATGAGCAGCACGTCGATGTCGCGGTACCGCCGCTTGAAGTTGGCGGTGGTGTTGGTGCGGATCGCGTCGACGTACTCGTTGAGGAACGTCTCGGTGCTCACGTAGCGGACGATGTCGTGCTGGTAGTGGCTCTGGACGTAGTGGCCAATGGCGTGCAACAGGTGGGTCTTGCCCAAACCGGCCGAGCCGTAGATGAACAGCGGGTTGTAGCTGCGACCCGGTGTCTCGGCGACGCGGAGCGCCGCCGCCAGCGCGAACTGGTTCGATGCACCCTTCACGAACGTCTCGAACGTGTAGCGCGGGTTCATCCCGTCGGTGCTGCCGGCGTTGTTCGACGAGGCACCGCCCTGGCCCGGCGCCGGGATCTGACTCGACGTGTCGCGCGGTGCTGCTTCGCTGGTCCAACTGCTCTCGGGTTCGGCCTCGGCGACCTGCACCTCGACCACGAAGTTGACGTGCGCGGCACCGATCTCCTCCATGGCATCCCTCACCAGGGGGAGATAACGCGACAGAATGCGGTCGCGGGCGTGCGCATTCGGCGCACTGACCCGAACCATCGACGCGTCGCTCTCGAGGGCGACGACGTCCTGGAACGTCGAGAACCACACGGCTTCGGAGACCTGCGCACGGAGGAGTTGCGCAACGGCTGTCCACAACTGTTCATGGTCGCTCACCTGCGCCTCCTCTCTGTCGACGAATGGACATCCACATGATTGTCCACATCGTGTGGACAACCATCCTGGCGTGGAGAGCGCACGCTAGCAAACTTGCGCCGTCCCACCGAACGGACGGTCCGGACATGGCCTCCGACCACGGACGCGACCGCCACGGTTGCCACTTCGGTGCGCGCGACCGTAGTCTTGGCGGCTGTTCTGGCGTTGCCGGTCCTGTACGTGCATGCACGGCGCGCCGTCGAGAACGAACTGTCGACCCTGACCGCTGCTCCGAGCAGCTCGAGGAGGGCTGCGTGAAGCGCACCTACCAACCCAACAACCGTCGCCGTGCCAAGAAGCACGGCTTCCGTCACCGGATGAGCACCCGGGCCGGGCGCGAGGTGCTGAAGTCGCGCCGCGCCAAGGGCCGTCACCGTCTGTCGGCTTGATCTGGCGCATCCGAGAGCGCCGCGCGTTCGCTCGCCTCACGGCGCAGGGTCGGCGCGCTCGGGCCGGAGTTCTGTGGTGCACGTACGTACTCGATCCTCCCGGGAACTCCACACCGCCGCGTGTGGCGTTCGCCCTGGGTCGCGCGCTCGGACCCGCGGTGGTGCGCAACCGCGTCCGCCGTCAGCTTCGGGCCATCCTGCAGGACGCGTCGTCCGCCGGCACGCTGCCGCCGGGCGAGTACCTGTTCGGCGCGACACCGCTCGCCGCGTCACGATCGCACGGCGAACTGATGTTCGACATGCACCAGCTCCTGGGTCGCGTGCACGCCTGATCCGCCTGGTCATCGCGTATCAGCGGGCCGTCGACGGCCGCCCTTCCCCCTGTCGATTCACTCCCTCGTGCAGTGCCTACGCCATCGAGGCGCTCGAGGTGCACGGCTCCGCCCGCGGCCTGTGGCTGACGGTGCGTCGATTGCTGCGCTGCCGGCCATTCGGCCCGTCCGGCTGGGATCCTGTTCCCGAGTCCAACCGTGATCGCTCCCGTGATCGCTCCCTGTCCCGCGCCGACGCGCGCATCTCCCCGAAGGGGTCCCTCGCATGATTGCTGGTGTCTTCGAGTACCCGGCCGCACTGCTGGCCTGGTTCTACAGCCTGACCGAGAACTACATCGTCGCCATCTCGCTCATCGCCCTCGTGGTGATGTTGTTGACGGCGCCCCTGGTGCTGAAGAGCACCAAGGGCATGCTCGAGATGCAGAAGCTGCAGCCCGAGATGAAGCGGCTGCAGAACCAGCACCGCGGCGATCGGCAGAAGCTCAACGAAGAGATGATGAAGCTCTACCAGGAGCACAAGGTCAACCCGATGGCCTCGTGCTTCCCGCTGCTGCTGCAGATGCCGGTGTTCTTCATCATGTTCCGAGTTTTGCACGGCCTCACCCGTGAGGTCACCTGCGTCGGCACGAACGTCACCGATTTCGCCGATGCGTGCCTCGGCAACGCCGGCAAGACCGTGTTCGCCCCGCAGTTCGTGAGCGGTTCGAGCAAGCTGTATCAATCGTTGGTCGGCAACAACGAGATGCTGTCCTGGGGCCTCGACCTGTCGAAGCGCCCGTTCGCGGTCATGCGTACCTCGTTCACTGAAGGCCTGGTCTACGTCGGCCTGGTGCTGCTCCTCGGTATTCTGTACTTCGTCCAGCAGCGGATGGTTGCCTCGCGTGCGGCCGTCTCCCCCACCGTGTCGCCCACGCAGCAGAAGCTGATGCAGTACCTGCCCGTGGTCTTCGCCGTGTTCATGGGCTTCTACCTCACCGGTCTCGTCATCTACTACTTCGCCCAGGCCGTGTTCCGCATCGGCTTGAACTGGTACATCACGCACCGCTTCTACAAGGGCGAGGAGTCGCTCGGCCGTCAGGCGCAGGCGGCCAGCGAGAAGGCTCGCGAGCTGCACAAGGAGTCCGGCGGTGGCGGTGGCCTGTTCAGTCAGGCCAAGAAGGACGCCATCGCCGCCAAGGAGGCCAAGGCCGCGCCGACGGCCACCTCCAGCAAGCGGGTGACGCCGCCGAAGAACAAGCCCACCACCCCCTCGTCCTCACGGAGCACTGCTCGACCGCCGTCCAGCGGCAAGGCATCCCGTCCCGACACCAAGAAGAAGTGACAGGTCAGATCGAATGGAATTCGTAGAGACCACGGGTAAGACCGTGGAAGAAGCCAAGGAAAAGGCGCTCGACCAGCTCGGCGTGCACATGGAGGATGCCGAGTTCGAGATCCTCGAAGAGCCCAAGGCCGGCCTGTTCGGCCGTGTGCGTGGCGAAGCCCGTGTTCGGGCCCGTGTTCGCCCGGCACAGGTGCGCCAGAAGGTCGATCGCCGCGACCGCAAACGCACTGCCGACAAGGCTGAGAAGGCGGACAAGGCCGCGGCGGGTGACAAGGCCGCGGCGGGCGAGAAGGCTGCGGCACCGGAGAAGGGCGATCGTGCCCCCCGTGGTGGTGGCGCCAAGTCGGCGCCGAAGAAGGATGCCGGTCAGCGCGCGCCGCGTGCTCCCAAGGCCGCGAAGGCCCCGAATGCTGATGCCAGCGTCGGCGACGGCACCGGTCGGTCGAACCAGGACAAGAACAGTGAGGAGCAGCTCGTGGACGCACGTCAGGTGGGTGAGGAGGCCAGTCGGTTCATGACCGGCCTGGTCGAGGCATTCGGCGCCGAAGGCACCGTCGAGCTCGTGGAGGACGGGGACGATCTCGAAGTCCGCGTGCACGGTAAGGAGCTCGGCCTGTTGGTGGGCCCCCGTGGCACCACGTTGCAGGCCGTGCAGGACATCGCCCGTGTCGCCTCCCAACGCCGACTCGGCGACCACGACACCCGCCTGCGCGTCGACGTCGGCGGCTACCGCGAACGGCGTCGTGAGGCGCTCGGGAAGTTCGCCCTGCAGATGGCCGACGAGGTCACCACGTCCGGCGTGTCTCGTGTGCTGGAGCCGATGTCGTCGGCCGACCGGAAGGTCATCCACGACACCCTGGCCGAGGTCGATGGCATCGCCACTCGCTCCGAGGGTGACGATCCGTACCGCCGGGTGGTCATCACCCCGGCGAATGACTGACGACACCCCCCTCCTCGCGGCACTCGCGGCCATTCAGGCCCGGGGTGCCATTGGCGAGTCATCACTCGAGCGTGCCATCGAGCACGCCGAACAGTACGTCGACAAGGTCCCGGCTTCGGCCGGGACGTTGGTCGATCTGGGCTCAGGTGGGGGACTGCCGGGTTTGGTGCTCGCCGTCCGTTGCCCGTTGCTCAGGATCACGCTCGTCGAGCGGAGAGCGACCCGCGCCGATCTGCTGCTCCGTGCCGTCGCGGCGCTGGAGGTCGCGGATCGGGTGGAGGTCGTCGCGGACGACGTGCGGGTGCTGGCGGAACGATCACCGAGGATTTTCGACGTCGTCACCGCGCGGAGTTTCGCTGCGCCGCCGATCACGGCGAAGTGGGCGGCGATGCTGTTGCGCAGCGAGGGTCTGTTGATCGTCAGCGAACCGCCGGACGATGACCCCACCAGGTGGCCGAACGCATTGCTCGAGCGGGTGCAGCTCGAAGATCTGGGCAAGGACCAGGGCGTTCGCTGCTTTCGCCGCCGCTGACGTTCCACGTGGAACATCGGGGGAAACGGAGCGGGATGCGGAGCGTGGGCGTCGATGAAGGTTCCACGTGGAACATCGGCTGGGCATGGGCAGGACCCGATGGCACTCGGTCGGGCCAGGTCACGGGCCGCATCCACGCACCGTGACGACGATGCCGCTATCCTGCGGTTCCGTTCGCCCGAACGTTCCTCGGGCCATGAGTGCGCAGGAGTTGTTCCTCGATGACCTCAGCTGACGAGGGGAAGCGGCCGCTCCCCCGTGTGATTGCCATCGCCAACCAGAAGGGCGGCGTGGGCAAGACGACCACGACCATCAACCTCGGTGCATGCCTGGCCGAACTCGGCTATCGCACCCTCATCATCGACCTCGATCCGCAGGGCAATGCGTCCACGGGTCTCGGCATCGACAACCGTGGACTCGAGACCTCGATGTACCACGTGATCATGCACGAGGTCCCGCTCGAGAACTGCATCGAGCCGTCGGCGGTGAAGAACCTCTTCGTCGCGCCCGCCAGTCTCGATCTTGCCGGTGCGGAGATCGAACTCGTTCCCGCCTTCAGTCGCGAGAATCGGTTGCGCCGGTCCATCGAAGCCGTGCTCGACGACTACGACTACGTGCTCATCGACTGTCCCCCGTCGCTGGGCCTGCTCACGGTGAACGGTCTGAATGCCGCGACCGAGGTGCTCGTCCCCATCCAGTGCGAGTACTACGCACTCGAGGGACTCGGACAGTTGCTGCGCAACGTCGACCTCGTGAAGCGCAACCTCAATCCACGTCTGGAGGTGAGCACCATCGTCTGCGTGATGTACGACGCCCGGACGAAGCTCGCCGATCAGGTGGTCAAGGAGGTCCGTGAGCACTTCGGCGACAAGGTGTGCCGCTCGGTGGTCCCCCGCACGGTCCGCCTTTCGGAGGCTCCGTCCTACGGGCAGCCGATCATCACGTTCGATCCTGGTTCCAAAGGTGCGACCGCCTATCGAGGCGTCGCCAAGGAGGTGAGCGGTGGCCCGGCAGAGCGGACTCGGTAGAGGTCTCGGTGCCTTGATCCCCGCCGATGTGACGGCGGTGGTGACGGGCGACCATCCACGGCTGGAGGAGCTTCCTGTCGGGAGCATCGTCCCCAACCCGAACCAGCCTCGCGTGTACTTCGACGAGGAATCGCTCACCGAACTCGCCGCGTCGATTCGCGAGATCGGTGTGCTGCAGCCGGTGCTGGTGCGGGCCACGGGTGAGGGCAGCTACGAGCTCATCGCTGGCGAACGTCGCTGGCGTGCGGCCCGTCGCGCTGGTTTGGCGGTCATTCCGGCCATCGTGCGCACGGCCGACAACGTGGCATCGGTCGAGCAGGCGCTGGTCGAGAACCTCCATCGTCAGGACCTCACCCCGCTGGAGGAGGCCGCGGCGTACCAGCAGTTGATCGAGGACTTTTCGCTCACCCACGAACAGGTGGCGTCACGGGTCGGTAAGAGTCGCTCGTCGATCACCAACACGTTGCGGCTGATGTCGCTCCCGGCGGCCATCCAGGCCCTCCTCGCCGACGGCCGTCTCTCGGCCGGTCACGCCAAAGCACTGTTGGGCACGCCGGATCGGGCGTTCCAGGAGCAACTCGCTCGTCGCGCGGCCGGCGAGGGCTGGTCCGTGCGGATGCTCGAGGACGCAGTGCGCGACCGCGGCGGCGCCGAGGCCGCCGCGCCGACCGCGGACGATGCACCGGCGGCGAGGAAGCCGGTCGGTGACGGCGCCGGGGTCGTCGAGGGGACGAAGTTGCGTCCGCCGGGTCTGCTCGAACTCGAGAACCTGCTCGCCGACCACTTGTCCACACGCGTCAGCGTGAGCATGGGCGCAGGCCGCGGCAAGGTCGTCATCGATTTCGCCGATCTCGAGGATCTCGAACGTATTTATCATCAAATGACCACTGGTGGTGACGTACCCTAAGATCTCTGACCACACTGAGTGGTCAGTGTTGACAACGCTCATCGTGAGGGTTACACACACCGGGGGACAACCCTGTGGATAAAGTCTCAGCTCGCGCGGGAGATCCACAGTTCGAGCGCCCGGAGCACCCCGCTGGTGATGCTCGGTGAGGCGTCGACGACGGCGCGCACCGGCCCGACGGTGAGCAACACCGCCGGCATGCGCGTCTCGCGCAACACCGGCAGCCGCATCCCGTACGCCGTCGGATGCAGCCCTGCCACGCCGTCGAGTTGCACGGCGATGCCTTCGGCCAGGGCACGACCGCCGACCGACTCGAACGTCGGCACTCGGTAGAACGTCGCCACGGCACTCGCCTCGGCGGTGGTCTCGAACCCCACGTAGGCGTGCGCGTTGAAGTGGTTGGCGGCGAGCGCCTGGGCGACCGGGTCGGGCTCGTCGAGGGGCATCACCGTGGCGCCACGTTGGCGAAGTTCTCGCGCCAGCGTGCGCGCCAGCGCGCTGAGACCGCCGAACTGGCCGATGACGATGCGCGTGTCGGCCAGCGATCCCAGGCCCTCACGCAGGCGTTCCTTCTCACGAACGGCCTGGACGCCGGGCCCGGTACCGCTCTGGCTGCTGACCATGGCGATGGCCCGGACCGAGTCGGGACCGCAGACGGCGTCGTCGGGCAGGCCACAGTTGCGTTGGAAGTCCTGCAGGGCGCGCGCAGTACGCGGTCCGAGGATGCCGTCGACCCGTCCGGGGTCGAAGCCGAGGCGACCGAGGCCGCTCTGCAGTTCGGCGACGTCGTCGCCGCGCAGGTTCGGCGACGTCAGGAACAGCAGGCGATCGCCCAACTTCCAGCTCGCCTCGACCAGCGCGGTCCAGGTCGTCTCGTCACACACCCCGTCCGCATGCAGGCCGCGGGCGGTTTGGAACGCTCGGACGGCATCCTCCGTACGCGCGCAGAACCCTCCCACCTCGGCGCCCGGGGCGGGGGTGAACCCGGCGTTCCCCAGGCGGCGCTGCAGGTCGCGTATGGCCTCGCCGCGCTGTCCGGGGGTCAGCGGGAAGTAGGCAGAAATTCGTTGAGCTCCTGCAGGAGTTGCCCCTTGCCCTTGGCGCCGACCAGCCGCTTGGCGACCTCACCCTTCTGGAACACCAGCAGCGTGGGGATGCTCATGACGTTGAAACGCATGGCGATCTCGGGGTTCTCGTCGACGTTCAGCTTGGCAACGGTGATGCCGGGCTGTTCCGTGGCGATCTCTCCCAGGATGGGGGCGATCATCTTGCAGGGACCGCACCATTCGGCCCAGAAGTCGACCACGATCGGCTGGTCGCTCGCGGCAACCGTCTCATCGAACGTGGACGTGGTGAGGGTGACGATGCCATCGGCCATGGCGCGGGTCCTTTCGCTGGGGATGGTGATGTTACCGCCCACCAACCGGCGTGACGGGACGCTCATTCCGCCGGACCACGCCGGCGGGTTCGCTGACTCAGTGACCGCCGACCGACTCGAGCCAACGTTCGCAGTCGATCGCGGCCATGCAACCGGATCCGGCGGCCGTGATGGCCTGCCGGTAGGTGTGGTCCTGCACGTCGCCGCAGGCGAAGACGCCGTCGATGTTGGTGTACGACGAACCGGCCCGGGTGACGAGATAGCCGTTGTCCTCCATGTCGAGGACGCCCTTGAACAGGTCGGTGTTGGGTCGGTGACCAATGGCGACGAACAAGCCGGTGACGGGCAACGTGGAGGTGGCGCCGGACACCGTGTCGCGGATGATCGCGCCCTCGAGCTTCTCGATGCCCACCAGGTCGTCGACCACGGTGTTCCACATGATCTCGATCTTCGGATTGCTGCTCGCCCGATCCTGCATGATCTTCGAGGCGCGCAACTCGTCGCGGCGCACCAACAGGTGCACCTTCGAGGCGAACTTGGTGAGGAAGGTGGCCTCCTCGATGGCCGAGTCGCCACCGCCGACCACAGCGATCTCCTGGCCGCGGAAGAAGAAACCGTCGCAGGTGGCGCACGTGGACAGACCGTGACCCAGCAGGTGCGCCTCCGCTTCGAGGCCGAGCATCAGGCTCTGGGCGCCGGTGGACACGATGATCGCATCGGCCGTGTACAGGTCGTCGCGCACCCACACCTTGAACGGGCGGGAGCTGAAATCGACGGCGGTGGCCTTGGCCGTGAGGAACTCGGCGCCGAACCGGGCAGCTTGCTCGCGACAGCGCATCATCAGTTCCGGGCCCATGATGCCCTCGGGGAAGCCGGGAAAGTTCTCGACCTCGGTGGTGAGCATCAACTGCCCGCCGGGTTGGTCGCTGGTGCTGCTCGGCTCGCCTTCGATCACCAGTGGCGCCAGGTTGGCGCGTGCGGTGTAGATGGCGGCGGTGAGGCCGGCGGGGCCGGAGCCGACGATGAGAACCTGGTGGTGGCTCACGCGGGGGTTCCTTCGCCGCGGTGCCGCATGTGCAGCGCGATGAAGCCGGCGATCATCAGGACGCCGCCGAGGATGAGATACGACAGGTACACGGCGGTGGCGTGGTCGACGAAGAAGCCGAGCAGCTCGCGCAGGACGCCCAGCGAAAGGATGACCAGCAGCGGCACGGCGACGAGGACCGCCATGGCGATGAGGGTGCCGAACACGACGGCGCGCGACGCCTTGACGGCGTTGTCGGTGGCGGTGGTGCGCACCTTTCCGACGACACGCTCGATGGTGTCGACCAGATCAGGGGCCCAGTTGGGATCGGTGAGCGGATTACCCGGCATGGTGGGGGAGCCTATCCGGCCCGCTCACCACAGGCTGAGAGCGAGCGAGATGATGGCACCGTGGTACGTGATCATGATCGCAGGTGACATCCACCGCTTCTGGCCGACGAACTGGTGCCAGCCGAGAATGCTGTCCGAGATCACGAACAACGTGGTGCCGGCGATGACCCAGGGCATCGCTGTCGACCAGCCGAACACGGCGGTGGCCGTGATGACGACGAGATAGGCGAGCACCGGCCGCTTCAGTGCGCGGTCGGCGTACTCGGCACCTTGGACGATGACCCGGCCGATCGTGGCGACGAGCAGCGCGGCAAGGATGAGCGCGACCCCGGCCATTTCCTTGCTCTCCAGGCCGTATCGCACGAACAGCGCGATGAACACCAGGTGACCGAGCAGGAACGATGCCAGGCCGAGCACGAACTTGTCGATGATCGCCATCAGGAACACGTCGCCCGCCAGGCACAACGCCAACGCGATGACGGCGATCGAGACCTGACCGGTGGGTGCACCGCTGACCAGTGCCAGGCCGATCACGAGCACCGTGGTCAGTGGCTTCGACCAGGTCTCGACGGTACGGTTGTCGGCGAGGCGCGACCACCAGTTGGCGGCAGCGGACACGAGGGTGGCGACGAGCAGCGCGATCTGCAACGAAGCAGCTCCTGGGCTCTAGGGCTGAACGGTCGCCAGTACGGTGCACTGGGCGTCGAGCACGGTGATCAATCGGGTGACCGTATCGCGCACCACCAATGCGGGCGTGCCTCGCCAGGTGATCTCGAGCACGACGTCCTGTGTGCCGTCGAGCGGGCACGAGAACTCGAAGCTCGGGGCGACCTGTGTCGTCGGCTCGGGGAGGGCGCGCAGCGCCGCTGGATCGTCGTACTCGGGAACGGCTGACGCGCCGCCGTCGATGCTCCCGATGGTCTCGACCGGTCGGAGCGAATCGCCGGTCGCAGGGGGGGCCACGTTCGGGTCGGCCGTGATCGACGCCGTGCCGCCGGTGCCCGTGCTGTCTGACGTGGCGTCGGTGATGCCGGCCACGCCGACCTTCGACGAGCCGAGCGACTCGGTGTTCGCGTCGGCCGACAGGATGGTGCCCGAGCTGGCGGAGTCGTCGCTGCTGGCACCGAACATGCCGGCGAGGGCGACGCCAGCGACACCGACGATGGCCACCGCGGCGGCTGCGGCGAGCACCTGGTTCCAACGTCGCCGTCGTTCGAACGGGACGACGTTCGGGCGGGGTGGGGCGACCGGGGCGACCGGGGCGAGAGGGGTGACCGTCTCGCCGGACGTGGTGGCTCCGAGGCCGTCGAACTCGGCCAACGCGGCACTCAGGGCCGCAGTACGGGCTGCAGCAGGTGCGGGGGGCACGGCCTGCATCGACGCTCGAACGGTGCGGTACGACTGGACGAGTGCGAGGAGCTCGGGGGACGCCTCGACCTGCGCCCGTTCCGGGGCGCTGGCCTGACCGTCGACGTAGGCGCTGGCCAGTTCGTGATCGGGGGAGAGGGTCTCGTCGCTCATGGTGCCTCGGTTGGACGTCGCGGGCCGGCTTCGTGGTTCCCATGTCGTGCCAATGCGGCGCCGAGCATTCCACGGCCGCGCGCGATGCGGCTCTTCACCGTGCCGATGGGGACGTCGAGCGTGTCGGCGATCTCCTGGTAGTCCAGGTCGGCGACGTCGCGCAGGACGACGGGGATCCGGAAGTCCTCGGGCACGTCGAGCAGCGCTCGTTCGAGCAGTTCACGGTCGGCGATCTGGTCGAACGGCAGGGCCGAGGAGCTGTCGGCGGCCTCGAGGTCGGCGCGATCGTCGTCGTGCACGACCGACAACGGTCGCCGACGTCGGCGTCGCAACTCGTCGAGGCTGGCGTTCGTGGCGATGCGGTACACCCAGGTGCTGAAGGCCGACCGGCCGTCGAAACGGTGCAGACCGCGCACCATCGCGATGAGCGCCTCTTGGGCGGCATCGGCGGCGTCGCTCTCGTTGCCGGTGATTCGGCGGCACACCGCATGGATGCGGTCGTAGTGGGTTCGGATCAGGCGGTCGAGCGCGTCACGGTCGCCCGCCTGTGCCGCTGCCACCAGCGCTCGATCGTCGACGAATTGCTCCACGGCTCATCCGAAGGTGAGTTCGCGGATGCTGCCGCGGTAGGGGTTGTTCGTGCAGTTGTTGTTCGTACCGAGTTCGACGAACGACACCAGCACGTACCGGCCGGCCTGCGTGATGGGCACGGAGACCGTGTCCGCGGTGGAGCCGGTGGCCAACTTCACCGGTGTGCCCCACGCGGCGAAGGTGGCGGGTGTGGAGCCGTCGAGGGCGGTGTACACCCGCAACTGGTAGGGCGCGCTGCCGAGGGCGATGGTGAGCGTGCCGGTGCGGTCGGCGCCGAGGTCGACGACGAGGCCCAGACCGCCCTTGCCGCCCAGGTAGCGGTCGCCGTAGCAGACCGTGATCCATTCGGTCTCGGGGTTGCCGTCGATGGCCAGTCCGGCGAGGTCGTCGCGTTCTTGTCCGTCGCCGTCGGGGTCGAAGGTCTTCACGGCCAGCACTGCGCCGCCCACCGCGGGGGGTGCGGTGGCACCGACGCTGCTCTGGGCGCCACCGGTGGTGCCCGTGTCGAGCGGTGCGGTGCCGCCGTCGGTGCCCATCGTGACCCACAGGACGAGCGCGACCACGAACGCCACGGCGAGCAGGACGCCGATGAAGACCATCGAGGGTCCCGTGCGTTGCTCGAACTTTCGGTTCGGTTGCTGACGAGGGCGCACGGTGGACGGCGGGGTGCGGTCGGCGCGGGTGGCCTGGCCGGCGGGTCGACCGCCCTTCAGTGTCGGCTGCGGGCCGGTGGTGCTCGAACGGGGGACCGGTGGCGGCACGCGCGGTGCCCCGCTGCTGGTGGGCCCGGTCTGCATGGCGGGCATCGTCGGGGTGTTGCCCGTGACACGCGGCGTCGGCGCGGCATGCATGGGCATGTCGGTGCTGTGGTCCAGATCGGTCTTGGGCTGCGCCGCGATGCGCTGCAGTTCGGACCGCACCTCGGCGCCGCTGGTGTAGCGCATGTCCGGCTTGCGTTCCAGCAACTTGTGGATGAGGGGCGCCAGGCCGAGCGGCAGCGTGGGCCGCAGCCGGGTGAGATCGGTGGCCTCACGGTTCAGGCGCGCCAACGCGGTGTCGGCATCGGTCTCGCCCAGGAAGGGCACCCGCCCGGCGAGACACTCGTACAGCACGAGGCCCAGCGAGTACAGGTCGGCGCGACCGTCGAGCTTGCGTCCACGCACTTGCTCGGGCGACAGGTACTTGGCGGTTCCCATCATCACGTTCGGGCTGGTGAGGTCGTCGTCAGCGGTGCCGGCGAGCCCCTTGGCGATGCCGAAGTCGGTGAGCAGCACACGTCCGTCGGGCGTGATGAGGATGTTGCCCGGCTTCACGTCGCGGTGCACCAGGTTGGCGTGATGGGCACAGTCCAGTGCCGAGGCGACGCACGCGCCGATGTGCATGGTGAGGTCGGGGCTCAGCCGCTTCTGCTCGTCGAGCAGTTGGCGCAAGCTCTTGCCGTTCACGAGTTGCATGACCACGG
Organism: Acidimicrobiaceae bacterium; assembly: GCA_031377945.1. Taxonomy (GTDB): domain Bacteria; phylum Actinomycetota; class Acidimicrobiia; order Acidimicrobiales; family Ilumatobacteraceae; genus UBA668. The sequence goes on from JANMFL010000134.1 coordinate 16,049, forward strand.
CCTGACGCCGTTCGCCACCGATGGTCTCCTCGATCGCGTCGTACACGGCGACGATGTTCGGGTGGCTCAACTGCGCGACGGCGATGGCCTCGCGACGGAAGCGTTCGGCCACCACTGGGTCGGCGGCGAGGTTCGGCTTGAGCAGCTTGACGGCCACCTGACGAGTGAGTGACAGGTCGGTACCGAGCCACACTTCGGCCATGCCTCCTTGCGCGAGTCGACGCTCCAGCCGGTAGCGCTGGGCGAGAATGGCGGGAGGCAACGGCGTAGGGCTCGTGCCGGGGATCGTGGCAGACATGTCCGCACGTGGACACTAGTGGTGAATGGTCGCGGATTCCGGGCAATGACGCCGGATGTTCACCGAGGCGGTCAGGCGGGCGTGTTGAAGGCGACGCCGATGGTGCCCTTTCCGGCGTGCGTGCCGACGACCGGCCCGATGTCACCGACGATGATCTCGCCGCTGTAGTGGGCGCGCAGCATGTCGACGAACGCGTCGACATCGCTGCAATCGGCGTGCAGCACCATCAACGTCTCGATCTGCCCGGCCTCGACGACCTTGTCGACGACGTGCTGCATGGCCTTGCTGCGGGTGCGCTGCTTGCCACCCTGCTCGACCCGGCCATCACGTACCTCGATGATCGGCTTGATGGCCAGCGCCGAGGCGAGCAACGCCTTGGCGCCACCGATGCGGCCGCCCTTCTTCAGGTTCTCGAGTGTGTCGAGGGCGCCCCACACCTTGGTGCGTCCGGCCAGCGACACCGCGAGGTCGACCACGTCGTGGTGTGCAGCGCCCTGCGCGGCCAGGCGAGCCGCGCGGGCGACGACGAGGCCCTGCCCCATCGTGGCCTGCTGACTGTCGACCACGGTGACCTGGATCTCGTCGGCGACCTCGCGCGCAGCCAGTTCTGCCGACTGCATGGTGGCGGACAATGCGGCGCTGAGGTTGATGGACACGATGCTCGTCGCGCCCTCGGCCGCCAGCTTGCGGAACGCGGCAGCGAACTGTCCGGGCGCCGGCGCAGCGGTTTCGGGCAGGTTCGGCGACTGTGCGCACTTGGCCCAGAACTCGGCCGGCGTGAGGTCGGCCCGATCGACGTACTCGTGGCCGTCGATGCGGATGGTGAGGGGGACGATCTCGATGCCGAGCTCATCGGCGACGCTCTGGGGGAGGTCGCAGGCGGAGTCGGTGACGATGCGGACGCGTTCGGTGCTCACGAAGGTGGCAGCGTACTCGTTGCAGCGTCGGGCGACAGTTCGACGGCGTCGTCCACCACCGCCACGGCGATGCCGATGTCTCCGCTGTCAGCCTCACCGACCGCGTCGTCCGCGGACTCGTCGATGTCGCCGTCCGGCCGCGTACACGGGTGGCGCTGGGCGGTTTCAGCGGCGCGTCGGGCGCGTCGATTGCGGCGGAAGTGACGCACCCACCACGTGAGCAGCACGAGCAACGCCGCACCGGTGAGCAGATTGCCCACACCACTGAGCGCGTTGATCTTGGCGGTGAGTGGCACCGGTGGGGCAAGACGAACGTCGCCGAGCGGAGTGAACACCTCGAGCGTGACGCCCGAACTGCCGTTGGTGCGTGCCTCGATGTTGATGCGCACCTCGTGGAACGCCTGCGGTGGCAGGACGACGGTCTGGTCACCGTCGGGGAAGATCAGCTTCGACGAACTCATCCGCACGCGAACAGTGAGCGGGATGTCGGCGTTGTTGCGCAGGGTGACCGGCACGGTGCCCGTGCGGCCGGTCAGGTTGAACGAGAACCCGACGGGCACCTCGATCGAATCGCGCAATGCCTGGAACTCGGCGCGCAGGTCGGCGGTGATCCCGCCGACCTGGTCGTCGGTGAGTGCACCAGTGGGCAGCACGTCGATCAGCCGCGACCAGTCGCCGGTGCGCTGGTCGCCGGTGGGCAACATGCTCGCGGTGCTCGCCGCGTCGAGCCCGAGCGATGTCTGCAGGTCGATTCGCGGGGTGAGGTCGCCATCGACGGTGTCGGGCAACTGCACGACGACCGGCCCTTCGGCGCCGAGCAACTGGTCGGTCCGCACGCCGAGGTCGTCGACGGTGGTCGGGCGCAGTCCGGGGGTGTCGGCGAGCAACGTGGTGAACGCCCCGAACCCGGTGGGTGACGGCAACCCGAGGTCTGGCGTGCCCAGCAGGAGGCCGTGCCGGCGCGGGTCACCGCCGCTGTCGCGCACCTGCTGACGCGCGGCCAGCAGGTCGGCCACCTGGAAGATGGCCGTGAGTTCGGGGGTCGACGTGGCCCGCGCCAGTGCGGGCGCGATGGTGCGGTCGACGACGGCAGCATCGAGGGTGATGTCGGGCGCGACCTCGATCTGCACGAGTTGCGTGCTGTCGGTGAATCCGCCGAGGGTGCCCGGCAACGAGTCGTACAACGCGGTCGGCATCACCAGCAGCCGGGCGCCGAGGTTGCGCAGCAGTTGGCCGCCGTCCTTGCTGAGCGGCTCGTCGACGAGCACGTTCGTTCGCTGTGCAGGTGCGTCGATGACCGCCGCCAGGCTGTCCTCTCCGTCACGCAACCACTGCGTGTAGAGCGCCGCTTGATCGGCTGCCGCGGCGAGCGAGACGTCGAGCGGAAGGATGGGTGACGAGATCAGGTCGTCGTCGGCCATTGCGTCACTCAGCCGGAGGGCCAACTCGGCGTCGGTGGCATCACCATCGGCGAGCGTGGTGAGCACGCTCGGCGGGATGCGGACGGCCAGCGGGATGGCGCTGGCCTCGAGCAGATCGGCGAGCGCGGTGAGTTCGGCGCGGGTGGCGTCATCGATGATCAGTCGGGCTTCGTCGTCGAGCACCACCTGCTGCTCGGTGGTGATGGCCATCGCCACGGGCATCGCGTCCTCCAACCCTTCCGCTTCGGAGGGGACGCGGTGCACGAACGTGATCAGTTCGGCGAGCAGCAGGTCGCCTTTTAGTACCGACACGTGCACGGGGTAGACCGCGGGGCGCGACAACTGCAGGGCTTCGTCGGTGGTGGTGGTCACCTCGACGGGGATGGCGAGTCGCAGGAGGTCGGGCTTGGGGCGAGGAATGGCGAGCGGGAGCAGTTCGACCGTGTCGATCTCGGGTGGGAGGTCGCCCGCGATCGCGGTGGCCACCTGCTCTCGCGTGTCCACCGGGCGGAGCGCCGTGACCTTCACCGAGAACCCCTCGACGGGCAGCGTCACCCCCTTGGGGAGGCGAACCGTGAGCGACACCGTGCCGTCGGCGGGGACGTTGAACGTCTGCTCGACCAGCCCGAGCGGTGCCGCTTGCGCGTGCAGCACCGACGGAGTGGAGACCACGGTGACGGCCACGGTGAGGGCAGCGGTGAGGGCCACGGTGACGGCCAGCGTGGCGAGGGCGGCGAGGGTGCCGTAGGCGAGCATCGAGCGCGGGCGGGCGCGGCGACGTGACCGCGTCATCGCAGTACCCGTTCGTAGACCCGCAGGCCATCGGACAGTCGATGGAAGCCGACCCCTTCGTAGAGCGCGAGCGCAGCGGAATTACCGGTGGGCGTGTTCACCAGCACCCGTTGCACCCGCCAGCGGACGAGCCACCGCAACGAGTCGTGGACCAGCGCGAGGCCGTGGCCCTGCCGTTGGTGCGCGGGGTCGACCGCCAGCCGCTGGAGGAAGCCGAGCCGGCTGTCGCGGCCCGTGATGGCGTACGACGCGAGCTCGTCGCCGGAGAGGATGACACGCGAGCGGTGGCGCGGCGTGGCTCGACGCACGTCGGTGACGGCCGCGGCGTCGAGCGACCACCTCTGGCCGAACGCCGCCTGGTCCAGCCGGGCCGCGTCGCCGTCGCGGCTCACGAGCAGTCGCTCGGTGCGGCGCGAGGGTGCGGCTGCCGTCGACGGATCGTCGTGCTGGAGCAGCACGAGCTCCTGGATGACCGTGAAGCCACTCGCTTCGGCCCGCCCGCTGGCCGCGGCGGCGAGGGCACTGGTGCGGACCGAGGTGAAGCCGCGTCGGGCCAGTTCGTCGCACCAACGGTCGAGGTCGGCGACGGTGGGCAGCTTCGACTGTTGGTACATCACGAGCTGAGCGACGTGCGGTTGCAGCGGCCAGCATCGGACTCGGCCGGTCGTCTCGGCTCCACGCAGGACGAGGCCGTCGGGGGGCAGCACGACGGGCTCAGGGGTCGCTCCCCCGTGGTGCCGGTCGGCCTCGTGGATCATCGCCACGACGGTAGCGGGCCGCATGGTGCCGGACCAGGGCAGGCGGCCCAGAGGCGGCCCAGGGGCGGACCCAGGGCGGACCCAGGGCGGACCCAGCAATGTCCCAGCAATGTCCCAGCAAGGTCAGGGTGTGTGCGGCCACGAGGGGCGCGTTAGCGTCGTCGATGTGACCGTGTTGTTCGCCACCCATGCCGCGTACCTCGACCATCTGGCCGGCCCGCGGCATCCCGAGCGCCCCGAGCGACTCGGTGCCGTGCTCGACGGTGCCCATCGCGCCGGCCTCGCCGGCGCGCTGGTGGCGGTCGACCCCGTGGCCGCCACACGCGAGGACCTCGAGCGCGTGCACCCCGGCCCGTACCTCGACCGCATCGAGGGGATCAGCCGCATGGGCGGAGGTCGCCTCGACCCCGACACCTATGCCAGCGCCGGGTCGTGGACCGCGGCGATCCTGGCTGCGGGAGCCGGGCTGACTGCCGTGCGTGAACTGCAGGCCGGTCGCGGCGACTCGGCGTTCTGTGCGGTGCGTCCGCCCGGCCACCACGCGACGACGAACGAGTCCATGGGCTTCTGCTTCGTCAACAACGTCGCGGTGGTCGCTGCGTCGTTGGCCGCCCAGGGCGAACGCGTCCTGGTGTTCGACTACGACGCCCACCACGGCAACGGCACCCACGACATCTTCTACGCCGACCCGCGGGTGCTGTTCGTCAGCATCCACCAGTGGCCGCTGTACCCGGGCACGGGCCGTCACGACGAAGTCGGAGACGACGAGGGTCGCGGGTTCACGATGAACATTCCGGTGCCGCCAGGCGCCACCGGCGACGTGTACCTGCACGCGTTCGACCACCTGGTCGCGCCTCGCGTCGAGTCGTTCGCGCCCACATGGGTCATCATCTCGGCCGGCTTCGACGCACATCGGGCCGACCCGATCACCGAGCTCGGTCTCACCGCCGGCGACTACGCGCCGCTGACGCGCCGCCTGCTGGCGTTGGTGCCCGCGGGTCGCAGGCTGGTGATGCTCGAGGGTGGCTACGACCTCGATGCGCTGGCGAACAGTTCGGCGACGGTGTTGCGCGAGATGGCCGACGTGCAGGGCGACCCCATCGAGGGAGCGACCTCCGGAGGGCCGGGCATGGTGGCGGTCGGTCACATGCGCGACTTCTGGGAACACGAAGGGCTGCTGTGATCCCTCCTCGGTTCCAGCCGGTCCTGGAGGAACTCGCACCGCTCACCGCTCGCTTCCGCGATGCCGGCCATCGTCTCTACCTGGTGGGTGGCAGTGTGCGCGACCTGCTCGCGGGGGCCGACACGTCGACGATCGACTACGACTTCACCACCGACGCTCGTCCCGACGCCATCAAGACGGCGTTGAAAGGCTGGGCCGACGCGCTGTGGACCCAGGGCGAGAAGTTCGGGACCATCGGCGCGAAGAAGGGCGAGCGCGACTTCGAGATCACCACCCATCGTGCCGAGGCCTACCACGAGGATTCACGGAAGCCCGACGTCGAGTTCAGCGACCAGGTCGAGAGCGACCTCTCGCGGCGCGACTTCACCATCAACGCGATGGCACTCGAGTTGACCAGCGACGCACCCACACTGGTGGACCCCTACGACGGCGCGGCCGATCTGCTCACGGGCACGCTGCGTACGCCGCTGGCCCCCGAGGTGAGCTTCAGCGACGACCCATTGCGCATGCTGCGCGCGGCCCGGTTCATCGCTCGGTTCAATGCCACTCCGGCCCCGGAACTGGTCGCTGCGGTGCGCGAGATGCACGGTCGCCTGTCGATCGTGTCGGCCGAACGGGTGCGCGACGAGCTCGACAAGCTGATCACGTTGCCGCACCCGACGGCGGGTCTGTGGTTCGCGATCGACACCGGTCTGGCCGACGAGTTCCTGCCCGAGCTGCCGTCGATGCGTCTCGAGCAGGACCCGATTCATCAGCACAAGGACGTGCTCACGCACACGCTCGCGGTGATGGAGAACGTGCGCCCGGCTGACGAGCAGCCCGCGGATCGTCCGCCGTTCGACTTCCGCCGGGTTCGGCTCGCGGCGCTGTTCCACGATGTGGGCAAGCCGCGCACACGCGGCTATCAGAAGGGCAAGGGTGTCACGTTCCACCATCACGATGCGGTGGGCGCACGCATGACCCGCAAGCGGATGGAGGCGTTGCGGTACAGCAATGACGACGTCGAGGCGGTCACCGAACTGGTCGCGTTGCATCTGCGCTTCCACACGTACTCGATGGGCTGGACCGACTCGGCGGTTCGGCGGTACGTGCGCGACGCCGGGCCGCTGCTGCGCGAACTGAACGTGTTGACCCGCGGCGACTGCACGACCCGCAACGAACGCAAGGCGGTGCAGTTGTCGCGGCGAATGGACGACCTGGAGGCGCGCATCGCCGAACTGGCCGAGAAGGAAGAGCTCGCGGCCATCCGTCCCGAGCTCGACGGCACGCAGGTGATGACACTGCTGGACGTGCCGCCGGGGCCGATGGTGGGCAAAGCGCTGGCCCATCTGCTCGAGATCCGCCTCGACGAAGGTCTGCTCGGTGGGGACGAGATTGAAGCCCGCTTGAGAATCTGGTGGCGGAACGAGCACGCTCCGTAGTAAACTTTCGGCGATCAGCGGGAACGACCACCAGAGATCGGGCGGTGGGTTGTGGGCGATGGCGAGCGCCGTACAGCAGAGAAGGGCATGTGGGTGCGCTCCACCGCGCTCGGCATCCGGTTCGGCGTCATCTGCGCCGCGATCGTCGCCTTCATGCTGGTCGTGGCGCTGACCACGCACATGTCGGGCCTCGACGACTGGCATCGGTGGACCCACCTCGTGCTCCTCGGCCTGTCGCTGTTCGGCGTCGGCGTCATCTGGCGCTGGACACGCCAGGAACCCGGCGCGTGGGCACCGATCATGGTGGCCTTCATCGGGTTCGCCGTGGCCCAACTGCTGCTCGGTTTCGGCAGTGTCGCCGGCATGGACGCGCGCACGGTGACGCCCGCCGACCTGTTCACGGTGGTCTGGGGCGGTGGCCTCGCGGTGTTCCTCGCCCGCCGCCTGCTCCACGCCGATCGCATCAACGCCGTCGTGCACCTGCTCGACGCAGGCGTCATCACCCTCAGCCTCACCCTGGTGTTGTGGGAACAGGTCATTTCACCGTCCATCCCCGACTCGGCGTCCATGTCGATCGCCCATCAGGTGGTCATCGTCCTGGTTCCGGCAGTGGATCTGTTCGTGGCGTCCATCGTGTTGCTGCACCTCATGGTCGATCGGTCGCCGGCCCGTATCGCCTGGTTCGTGTCCATCGTGTGCTTCGTCCTGGGCGACGTCGCCCAGAGTGCGAGTGGTGGTGAGGCCACGGCCCGCTCGCTCGCCGTCTCCGCGCCGGCATGGATCCTCGGTATCAGCGGCATCATCGTCACCGCCGGCCTGCCCTCCGGGGCCCGCCTCGCCGCGCGCCGCCCATCGTTGTCGCGCCTGCTGGTCGTCAACGCGTTCGTCGTGCTCGCGTTGTGGACGGCCACGTGGCACTACATCATCAACAGCCGACCGGCGACGGTGACGTCGGTGGTCATCGGGCTGGTCGCCGGCGTCGTGTGGGGTGCCGAGCACGTCGCCACCTTCCGTCAGTCTGCGCAGTGGGCCGACCAGCTGAGCGAGAACATCGAGCAGCTCGAACAGGCCCACGAGGAGTTGCGTGCCCTGCTCGACGACCTGCCCGAAGCGGTGGTCGTGCTCGACGGCCAGGGTCAGGTGCGCGACGCAAACGCGCACGCGCTGGCCCTCACCGAGCGCACCCGGGAGCAACTGTTGGGCCGCACGTTCGCCGGCCTGTTCCGAGAATCCGAACGTCCGCAGATGATCGAGTTGTGGCGTCGCCTGCGCAGCGGTGGCTCACTCACCCCGCCGACGTTCACGTTCGACCGTGCCGACGGCACCGAGGTGTTGCTCGAGGCCGACGCCAACACGCCCATCCTCGACCCCGACCGGGTCGTGGTCGCGCTGCGCAACGTCACCGAACGAGTGGCCGAGGCGCACCGCCTGGAACGCGCTCGCGAGCGGTTCCGCCTGGCGTTCCACAACGCACCGACGGGCATGGCGCTCATCGCCGTGGCCGACGGCACGCTCATCGACGTCAACGATTCGCTCGTCGACATGCTCGGCCGCACACGCTACGAGCTCATCGGCAGCCACATCGACGACATCACGCACCCGCTGGAACGCGACCGCAGTGCGCAGTTGCTGGCAGAGGCCGTCCTGCAGCGCACGGAGGGGTACCGAACCGAGCAGCGATTCCTGCGTGGCGACGGCGCCACCGTGTGGGCGCGGACCTGGGTGTCGGTGATGGCTGACGAGGGCGACTCCTTGGCCATCGCGCACATCGAGGACGTCACCGAACAGCGGCAGAACGCCGAACAGATGGAATGGGCGGCAACGCACGACGGGCTCACCGGCCTGCCCAATCGGTTCCGGTTCCTCGAGCGGCTCGGTCTGTACATCGACAAGGCTGCGCCCGGTTCGATCGCGGTGTTGTTCATCGACCTCGACAACTTCAAGGTCATCAACGACAGCCTCGGCCACGACGCCGGCGATCAGTTGCTGCGCGCGATGAGCGATCGTCTGCGCACCGTGGTGCGCGACCGCGACCTGCTCGGCAGGTTCGGTGGCGATGAATTCATCGTCATGCTGCGCGACGTCAGCGGCAACTACGACCCGTTCGACGTCGCCGAACGACTGCGCGCCGAGATCGCCAAGCCGGTGCTCGTCGACGGCGCCGAGCTGTTCGTCACGGCCAGCATCGGCATCACGATCTCGGACCGCGAGGGCATCACCACCAGCGAGATGCTGCGCGACGCCGACGCAGCGATGTATCGGGCGAAGGCTCGTGGGCGCGACTGCGTCGAGGTGTTCGCGCAAGGCAGTCACGACGCATCGGTCCTCACCCTGCGCACCACGAACGAGTTGCGTCGTGGTCTCGAGCGTGGCGAGATCGTGCCCTACTACCAACCCATCGTGCAGCTCGACAACGGCCACCTGGTGGGCTTCGAGGTGCTGGCCCGTTGGCGGCATCCCGATCGTGGCCTGCTCGGGCCCGACCAGTTCCTCCCGATGGCGGAGGAGACCGGCCTCATCGGTGACGTCGGCTTCGCCGTGCTCCGCGCGTCACTGGCGCAGCTCGGTCGTTGGCGCAACAGCACGCAGCGGTTCAGTGACCTGTCGCTGAACGTCAACCTCAGTGTGCGCCAGTTGGCCGGCCTGAACCTGGTCGACATGGTCAGCGAGGCGCTGGCCGAGGCCGGCGTGTCGGCCGGAGCGCTGTGGCTGGAGCTCACCGAGACGGCGCTGATGAGCGATGTGAAGCAGGCCACCATCACGTTGCGCGAGCTGCGCAGCCTGGGCCTGCACCTGTCGGTCGACGACTTCGGCACCGGCTATTCGTCGCTCACCTACCTGAAGCGATTCCCGGTCGAGTCGATCAAGATCGACCGGTCGTTCGTCAACGGTCTGTGCATCAACGACGAGGACTCCACGATCGTCGAAGCGGTCGTGAACCTCGGACATTCACTGGGTCTGTCGGTGGTGGCCGAAGGCGTGGAGACACCGCTCCAGCTGGCCCGGCTGCGCGAGATCGGTTGCGACCACGGCCAGGGCTACCTGTTCGGTCGCCCGCGCCCGGCCGAGCTGATCGAAAGCGAATACGCGCTCAGCTGAGGCCGGAACGTCCGCGTGTGCGGCTGCGAGGGGTGCGTCAGACGCCTTGTTTGCGGGCACGCAGCACCAGCACCGACGGGGTGATGGGGTCGCGGGTACGTCGATCGTTCAGCTCGAACATCATGTCGATGCGGAAGTTGCTGCGATCGAACGCGAGGTACAGCTCGCTGAACGTGCGGCTGTTCGCGCCGTAGACGTACTGCAGGCTGTGATCGGTGGAGAACATCGCGGCCACCGGGTGGGGCATGGCGACGATGAACGGGGTGCCGGGCTTGAGCACCCGGTGCACCTGGCGCAGCAGGCGGGGCAGGTCGTCGACGCCGGCGAGCGAATGCGACGCGACGACCAGGTCGACCGAGCCGCTGGTGGCGAACCCGAGGTCGGCGAGGTCGCCCTGATGGCACTCGACGCGCACCTCGTGTCGTTCCGCCGTGGAACGCAACGCGGCGATGGCCTGTGGATCGGGATCGAGCGCGATCGCCTTCGCACCCTGCTGTGCCATGAGGATGGCGTTCGGGCTGGGAGCGATGCCCAACTCGATGACGCGTTTGCCGGCGAGGTCGCCGCAGAGCCGCAGCTCGGACTCGTCGGAGACGTTCGCGCCGTACCAGATGCTCATTCCTCAAGTGTGGCTCGTGGATCACCGTGCTCGGTGGATTGCGACGCCTCGTGCGTCCCCTCGTGCGTCCCCTCGTGCGTCCTCTCGTCCGTCCTCTCGTGCGACCCCCTCGTGCGAGATAGCGTGTGGCGCCATGACGTTCGGCGTCGGAGCGCTTCGTGGCCAAGGGGCCGTGGTCGACCATCGTCTGTCGCGCCGCCACCTCATCAACGAGTTCCGTCGGGGTCGCCTGCGCCAGGATCAGGTGTGCGACGCGCATCCAGAACTGATCCGAGCCGCACGAAACGTGGGCGCGCCGGCCACCATCGCCTGCCCCATCTGCGACCTGCACGACCTGCGCCTGGTCACGTACGTGTTCGGGTCGAAGCTGCCGTCGCACGGCCGCTGCGTGTCGACGGCGAAGGAACTCGCCCAGTTGAACGCCCGTCCCGACGAGCTCACCGCCTACGTGGTCGAGGCATGTGTCTCGTGCCGCTGGCACCACCTGCTGCGCGTGTTGCCCGTGGGCAGCTCTCGCAGCGTCCGCAAGACGTCATGACGGCGCCGGTCACGCCGCGCCACCTGTTCGTCTACGGCACGCTCCGTCCGGGCGAGGTGCGATGGCGGCACCTCGAGCCGTTCGTGGTGGGTGACGGGGTCGACACCAGCGTGGCCGGCGACGTGTACGACACGGGGCTCGACTACCCGGCGGCGATGTTCGGCGGCGACGGCCGCATCACGGGTCGCGTGTACGAACTCACCCGGCTCGACGACGCGCTCGCCCACCTCGACGAGGTGGAGGGCGCAGTGCGCGGGTTGTACCACCGCGTGGTGGTGCACACCGACAGCGGGCACCGGGCGTGGGCGTACCAGTGCGGCGACGACGGCCTGCTCGTGCGACATCTGCCCCACGGCGACTGGGCGCAGCGTTCGGCGAGCTCGTGAGCCGGCAGCCGGTTGCCACGTACGCCGAGCACCGACTCGACGTGGGCGACGGCCACACGCTGTTCGTGCAGGAGGCCGGCACCCCCGAGGGCGTGCCGGTGGTGTGGGTGCACGGCGGCCCGGGCACCGGCTGCGGTGATGGGGCGCGGCAGTTGTTCGACGGCCGTGTGCACCGAGCCGTTCTGGTCGACCAGCGCGCCTCGGGGCGCAGCACGCCGCACGCCACTGGTGCCGACGTGCACTGGGACAGCATCGACATGGACCATCACGTCGCCGACCTCGAAGCAGTGCGCGAGTTGATGGGCGTCGACCGCTGGGTGGTGGCCGGCGGTTCGTGGGGCTCGGTGCTGGGTGCGGCGTACGCGCAGCGACACCCCGACCGGGTGATCGCCGTCGTGCTCGGACCCGTCAGCACGGGCTCGCGCGCCGAGATCGACCACCTCACCGAGTTGGGTCACACCTACGCGCCCGAACCGTGGGCCGAGTTCCACGAGTTCGCTGCAGCACGCCGTCCTGGCGAGCGGTTGGTCGACGCGTACCGCTCACTGGTGATGGATCCCGATCCCGCCGTGCACGATGCTGCCGCGTACGCGTGGTGCCGGTGGGAGGACGCGCACGTCAACGTCGACGACGAGCCGGTGGTCGACGGGTTCGCCTGGTCGCGCTACCGCGACGCTCGCTTCCGTCTTGCGTTCGCCCGCCAGGTGACGCATTGCTGGGCCGCCGACTCGTGGCTCGCACCCGACGAGTTGGTGCGCGGCGCGGCGTCGATGGGTGCCGTGCCGTGCTGGCTGATCCACGGTGCCCGCGACCGGAGCGGCCCGCTCGACGGCCCGCGTCGGCTCGCGGCCGCGTGGCCCGGTTGCGAGCTGATCGTGGTCGACGACGGCCACGGCGGCGACGAGATGACCGCCGTCTTCCAACGCCTGCTCGCCCAACTCTCCTGACCCGAGGTTTTCCGGCAGCGCCGGCCTGACCGAGGGAACCCGACAACCCCGGTGGTGTCGGATTGCCTCGGGTGGCGATCTCCTTGTCGGAAGACCTCGGTCGGGTCGCAGCCCTAGAAGGGACTCAGGCCCATGCGGTTGCGGATGCTGATGCCTTCGCCGACGTGGGCGTTGCCGTGGCCCAGGACCGGCCACTGGACGAACCACCAGAGCGGCTTGTCGCGCCACATGTTGAACAGCCACGGGAATTCCGCCTCGTCCAACCCGCCGTGGCTGGCCAGACGGTCGGCGCTGTCGGGGACGTGGTCCAGCACCATCGTCCCGAGCGGCTCGAGCCACGCCTGGGTGGCGTCGAACACGGCTTCGACGTAGGTGAGCAGTGGCTCGGGTGTCACCAGTGCGCTCACCACGCGGTCCTCCTTCTCGGCCAGACCGGCGCCCACGGGCTCGGTGATCAGGCCCAGCGACTCGCGGAACTGCAGGTAGAGGGCATCGTGGTTGCGGATGACGGCGTTCACGGCGAGGTCCTGGTGACGGGCGATGTGCAGCAACAGGTGGGTGATGGTGCTGCCGCCACCCCCGACGGTCTCGTACCAGCGGTCCCTGGGGACCAGGCCCACCACCGAATCGAACAGTTTGGTGCGCACCCCGACCAGGTCGGAGAGCATCCACTGGTGCAGGTCCATGAGCCGACGGTAGTCCGATCCGAAACCCGTGGAACCCACCAGAAACCGCGTCACACCCCTGTGCCAATGTGCCCGACGTGGACTTCTGTGATCGCCGCTACACTTGCCCGGTCATATTGGCCCTGCCCCATCACGGGGCCCCGGGAAGCCCCCGGGTCCGAAGGGAGGAATCACACGCATGCAGCGTGCTTACGAACTCATGGTCATCCTCGAAGGTGATCTCGACGAGCCGGTGGCTCAGGGCTGGGTGAAGACCATCACGGATGGCATCACCAAGGCCGGTGGAACCATCCACGGCAAGCCCGATTGGTGGGGGAAGCGCCAGTACGCGTACCCCATCAACAAGAAGGAGTACGGCTACTACGTCGTGCTGAACCTGCTGGCTTCCGGTGGGGCCCTGGACGAGCTCGAGCGCTCGTTCCGTATCGCGGACGACGTCGTCCGCCACAAGTTGCTGCGTCTCCCCGATGCCGAGGCGGCTCGCCGCGGCATGACGGTCGCGGCCTGACCTCACCGGCACCACTGCCGACTTCCGCAAAGGAGCCATCATGGCCGACAGCACCGTCACCGTCGTGGGCAATCTCACCCGCGATCCCGAACTCCGCTTCACCACCGGTGGGCGCGGCCAGGCCAGTTTCGGCCTCGCTGTCAGCCGCCGCTACCAGGTGAACAACGAGTGGCAGGAACAGACCTCGTTCTTCAACGTGGTCGCCTGGGGCACCTTGGGTGAGAACGCCGCGGCGTCGCTCAACAAGGGCACGCGCATCATCGTCACCGGTCGACTCGAGCAGCGCTCGTACGAGACCAAGGAAGGCGAGAAGCGTTCGGTCGTCGAGATCGTCGCCGACGAGATCGGCCCGTCACTCCGTTGGGCACGCGCCGAAGTCGAGCGCATCGCCCGCGACAGCAGCGGCGGCGGCAACTCCGGCGGCAACTCCGGCGGCGGCCAGAGCAGTGGCAACAGCAACAGCGGGTCCAACCGTGCACCAGACCCGGTGTACGGCGACGAAGAACCCTTCTGATCCACGTTCGAGATTTCCAGAAAGATCCATCATGAGTAGCAGCAAGAAGAGCACCAAGCCTCGTTCGTCGAAAGACGCGAACCCGAAGAAGATCAAGAAGAAGACGAGCATCCTCGTCTCCGACAAGGTCGAGTACATCGATTACAAGGACGTCAACCTCCTCACCCGTTTCGTGAGCGACCGGTCGAAGATCCGTAACCGCCGTGTCACCGGCAACAGCGTCCAGCAGCAGCGCGAGATCGCCAACGCGATCAAGAACTCGCGTGAGATGGCGCTCATGCCGTACACCAAGCGCGTTGCCCAGACCCGTACGGGTCGTGGCGGCCGCGATGGTGGCGAGCGTGGCGAGCGCGGCCCGCGTCAGGATCGCGATCAGGTCCAGCAGGCGCAGGTCGAGAGCACCGAAGTCGAGTCGATCGAGTCCGACGAGGTCGTCGAGACCACCGAGACCGAGGAGGGCTGATCCATGAAGGTCATTCTCCGCTCCGATCTCAAGGGCCTCGGCAAGCGAGGCGACATCGTCGAAGTGTCCGACGGTCACGCCCGCAACTTCCTCCTGCCGAAGGGTCATGCCTTCACGGCCACCGATGGTGCCGTCAGCCAGGCCACGGCCATGCGCCGTTCCCGCGATCTGCGCGATGCGCAGGATCGTGAGAGCGCCCAGGCCGTCGCCTCCAAGCTCGTCGCCACGACCATCACCATCAAGGTGAAGGCCGGCGCCGAGGGTCGACTGTTCGGCTCGGTCACCGCTGCCGATGTCGCTGCCGCCATCAAGGACCAGGCGCACATCGAACTCGACCGTCGCAAGCTGAACGTCGAGCACATCAAGGCCACCGGTACGCACCAGATCACGGCCAAGCTCCACCACGACGTGGAATTCCCGATCACCCTCGAGGTCGTCGCGAAGTAACACTTCAGGGTTGAGCATCACGT
>JANMFL010000184.1:0-28631 GCA_031377945.1 Acidimicrobiaceae bacterium
CGGCTCGTCGAGCACGAGCACCTCGTCGGCACCGGCTGCCACACCCTCCACCTGACGCGTCGCTCCCTCCTACCTGACGTGTCGCTCGGCGCGCCGATAGGGTGCGGTGCAGCGACCTCCCCCGCAACGTCCACGTCCTCGAGGAGGTCGTCATGCGGTGGTTGCCGCGTCTGCGTCTGGAGTTCGCTCGACGCCCCTGGTTGTACTGGTTGCTCGCCGGCCTGCTGGCGACGTCGGCCGCCTGGCAGGTGTCGTCGTTGCACGGCGATGCCGTCCGGGCTCGCAACGCCTGGGGCGCCACGACGTCGGTGTGGGTCGCACTCGCCGACGCCGCGCCGGGCGAGCCGTTGGCCGTGGAGCGTCGCGACTACCCGATCGCGTTGGTCCCTCGCGCTGCTGTCCGCGACCTGGTCGGGCCAGGCGTTGCGGCGCGCCCTGTCTCGGCCGGAGCGGTGCTCGTCGCCGCCGACCTGAAGGGCGACTCGACGATGCCCGAGTCGTGGGTCGTCTTCGCCGCACCGGCCGAAGGTGCGCCGACGCTCGCCGAGGGGGATGGCGTCGCGGTGTTCGCCGGCGGCCAGCGACTCTGCGACGGCGTGGTGGCCGCACCACCCGGCGAGCGAATCGAGTTCGGTGTGCCCGCCGAGTGCGCCGCCACGGTCGGCAGCGAGGCGGCCCTCGGTGAGGTCGTCCTGGCCCGCGCAGTCGTTAGGCGGGGCTGAGGGCCTGGTCGAGGTCGGCCCAGATGTCGTCGACGTGTTCGATGCCCACGCTCATGCGGATGAGCCCGGGCGGCACGTGCGCGTCGCCGGCGTACTTCTGCCGTCGTTCCATCGAGGTTTCGACACCACCCAGGCTGGTGGCCGGCACCACCAGGCGCACCGCTGCGCACGCAGCGTCGGCCGCCACCGCACCACCGCGCAACACGAACGACACCATCCCACCGCTCCCGGGATACCGCACGTCGTCGACGGCCGCGTGGGCACGCAGCCGCTCGACCAGCACCTGCGCATTCTGCTGCGCGCGCTCCATCCGCAGTGGCAACGTGCGCAGGCCCCGCAGGGCGAGGAACGCTTCGAGCGCGCCGGGCGTGCTGCCGTTCACGAGGCGGGCGTGGAAGAGGCGCTCGTGCACGTCGGCGTCGTTGGTGACGGTGAGCCCCATCAGCAGGTCGCTGTGCCCCCCGATGAACTTGGTGCCGCTGTGCAGCACCACCGTGGCACCGTCCTCCAGCGGGCGAGCACAGATCGGTGTGGCGAACGTGCTGTCCACGACCGACGCCGCACCGGCCGCCGCTGCCGCCATACAGATCGTGCGCACCTCGGCCACGTCGAGCGTCGGGTTGGTGGGGGTCTCGATCCACACCACGTCGGCACCCGGAATCGCGGCGAGCACCTGTGCGGTGTCGGCGATGTCGACGAATCGGACCTCCAGGCGCGCCTGTTCGACGAGGTCCTGCACGAGGGCCCTGACCCCGAGGTACGAGTACCCCGGCAAGACCAACACCTTCGGCGCCAGCGCGAACAGCACACCGGCGGCCGCGGCCATGCCCGACGCGAACGCCAGGGCGGTGCCACCTTCGAGTTCGCCCACGGCCTCCTCCAGCGCGTGCCACGTGGACGTCCCGTGCGTGCGCGTGTACTCGCCTGCCTCGCCACGGAAGTTGCTGGCGAGGACGATCGGATGGTTGAGCGGATCGCCCAGGCCCTGGGGACGACCCGCCGACACGGCGACGGTGGCGGGATGCATGGCTCACGGTCTACCCGATGGCGGGACGGGATCCTTGGGTATACCGTCGCCGTCGTGAACGATCATGCCGACCACCACTGGGGAACCGACGTCCAACGCGACCTCGCACCGCTCGCTCGCGAGTTGCGCCACGAGATCCCCGCCGCCTACGCGGCCTTCACCCAGTTGCACGCGGCCACCATGGCCGACGGTGCGCTGGACAAGAAGACGAAGGAGTTGCTCGCCATGGTGATGGCGATCACCCTGCACTGCGACGGCTGCATTGCATCACACGCCCGAGGCGCGGTGCGCGCCGGGGTCACCAGGGCCGAGATGGCCGAGGCGATCGGGGTGACGTTCCTGATGAACGGCGGCCCGGGCACCGTGTATGGCCCCCGGGCGCTCGCCGCTTACGACGACTTCGCTGCTGCAGCCGCGCCGCCGTCGGCCTGAGCCACGTCGAGGCCCGGCCGCTCGACTCGACCACTGGAGTGACGGGCGAAGCGGGCCGGGTCGGAACCGTGCACCGGGTCGGGGCGATCCCACGGCCAGCCGCCGAAGCCGGTGGCTCGATAGTCGCGGAAGGCTTGCTCGATCTCTTCCTGCGTGTTCATGACGAACGGGCCGTACTGGGCGACCGGCTCGCCGATCGGTCGGGCCTGCAGCACCAACACCTCGGCACCCAGAGCGCCGGCTCGCAGCGGCGCCGCCTGCGCCGCGTCGACGACGACGCCCGTGTCCTTCGCGGCGTCGGTGTCGTCGACGAGCACCGAACCCTCGAACACGTACAGCACGCGCACCGTGTCGTCGCTCGCAGCTGGTGGCAGGTCGAGCGCGGCACCCGCGTCCATGGCCAGATGCCAGATGGCGGCGTCGGCCTCGCGGCGCGACGCCCACGACGCCGGCGGCGGCGACTTCGGGTCGAGGCCGGCGAAGCGGCCGGCGATGACCGTCACCGTGGTGGATGCCCCGGTGTCGTCGGCATGTCGCTGCTGAGGAATGTCGTCGCCCCAGAACATGGTGAAGTGCGGTTCGACCATCTTGTCGGTGGCGGGCAGGTTCATCCAGATCTGGAACAGCTCGACCGTGTTGTCGCCCTCGGCCGACAACAGCGGGAACATCTCGCTGTGCACGACACCTCGGCCGGCAGTCATCCACTGCACGTCGCCCCGACCGAACCGAGCCGCTGCTCCCATCGAGTCACTGTGGTCGATGAACCCCTTGCGGGCGAACGTGATGGTCTCGAAGCCGCGGTGCGGGTGTTCCGGAAAGCCCGGCACGGTGCTGCCGTGGTACATCCGCCAGCCGTCCTTGGGCTCGAAGTCGTTCCCGATGTTGCGGCCGGCGAGCGTGCCCTGTGGGCCGAACTCGGCGTTGCCCGCCGGGTAGCGATCGAGGTGATGCACGCAGAACAGGAACGGGTCGGCGGTAGGCCACTGGAACCCGAGCGGCACGGTCTGGCGAACGATCGACATCGCCTCAGCCTAGGTAGTTCTCCAGGAACTTGAGTTCCTGGAGAACACCCTTCGGGCGTCAGCGCACGCCGGTGAGCATCAACGTCCAGATGAGCGCGGCGACACCCAGGCGGTAGATCACGAACGGGGTGAACGACCGCGTGCGCACCAGTCGGAGGGTCCCCCACACGGCGAACCAGCCGGCCAGACCCGACGTGATGATGCCGACGATCATGGGAACGCCGAGACCGTCGGGGATGCCGTCCTTGAACAGCTTGAGCATCTTGAACGCCACCGCGCCGGCCGTGACGGGAATGGCCATCAGGAAGCTCGCCCGGGCGGCCGAGTCGCGGTCGAAGCCGAGGAAGCGGGCCGCAGTGATGGTGATGCCGCTGCGCGACGTGCCCGGGTTCAGCGCCAGGACCTGTGCGGCACCCACCTTCAGCGAGTCGGGCAACGTGTAGTCCTCCAACGTGCGCGCCCCCGCTCGTCGGTCGGCCCACCACAGCAGCAGTGCGAACACGACCATCGAGAGTGCGATGAGGCCAGGGGTGCCGAGCTTGTTGTCGATGGTCTTCTCGGCGACCGCACCGACGACGGCGGCGGGGATGGACGACACCACCAGCAGCCAGGCCAGCCGGCCCTCCGGGTTCACAGGCTTCTCACGCCGCACCACCAACCGCAGGCCCTCGCGCACGTACACGACGAGTTCCTTGCGAAAGTACCCGCAGACAGCGACGAGCGTGCCGAGGTGCAGGGCGACGTCGAAGGCCTTCTCGACGGACGAATCGGTGAAGTCGTTCCAGCCGAAGATCCACGGCACGATCAGCAGGTGGCCACTCGACGAGATGGGCAGGAACTCGGACAACCCCTGCACGAGGCCGAGGATGATGGCGTGGAAGATGGGCACGGTGGACCGTTCTAGTCGGTGGAGACGCTGGGGAGGATGCGCGGTGTCCAGGGCCGGTGTTCGTCCCAGTGGTGGCCGACGACGCGGCCGAGCGGGAGCTTGGCCAGGAAGTCGGCGGGACCGTCGAAGTCGGGCATCTCGATGTACGCCGAGCCCAACGCGTTCGGTACGTGGGCGTCGCTCCCCGCTCCGCCCGCGAGCCCGAACTCGTCGGCGAAGCACCCGGCCCGTTCGTTCAGGCTGCGCAACGACGTCTTGGCGTTGAGCACCTCGACGGCGTCGAGCAGTCCGGCGCGGGCCAGGTCGTACAGCGCCGGCTCGGACATGTTGCGGCGCATCGGGTCGAAGGGGTGCGGCACGTAGACGACACCGCCCTGGGCACGGATGGCCTGCGCCGCTTCGGCGGGGGGAATGCCCATCGCGATGCGCTCGGTGAGGAACAGCCCGATGATCTCGCCGGCGTGCGTGCGCAACTCTTCTCCGACGACCACTCGACATGGCAGTCGGTCCGCCAGTTCCGTGGCGCCACGGATGGCGTTGTGGTCCGTGATGCACAGCACGTCGAGGCCACTGGCAACGACGGCCTCCTCCACTTCGTCGGGCGTGGTGGTGCTGTCGCCGCTCCACATCGTGTGGGTGTGCAGATCGACCCGCACCCATCCGGCCGCCAACGGCTCGGCGAGGTGGGGGTGACGTTCGATCGCGAGAGCCGATGGCGCCGGCATGCGGCTCAGGCGCCTGAGACGGTGACGTCGCTGATCACCAGGCTGACGCCGGCGGCGCGCATGGGCAGCCAGTCGACGTCGCCGCCGACCTCGACCACGTCGAGCAGCATGCGCTGCAGCGTGGACGCAATTGTGAACTCGCGGATGGGCTTGCCGACCACACCGTTGGTGATGTGCAGACCCGACGCACCGACCGAGAAGTCGCCACTGATGGGGTTCACGCCACTGTGCAGACCCTGCACCGACGTGATCAGCACACCGTCGGCGACATCGGCGATCAGCGCTGCCTGATCACGAGTGCCGGGCGTGAGTTGCAGCGCGAGGCACCCGACACCGGGCGAGCCCTTGAAGCCGGCTCGGACCGCGTTTCCGGTGCTCTTCGTGCCGACTCGTCGGGCGCTGTAGGTGTTGTGCACGAAGCCTTGCAGCACGCCGTCGGCGATGAGCACGTTGCGTCGGGCGGCGAGGCCCTCACCGTCGAGATCGGTCGCGGTGTAGGCGAGGGGGTTCGTGGGGTCGTCGACCAAGGTGAACATCGGGTGTGCCACCTGATCGCCGACGCGATCCTTGAACAGACTGCGGCCCTTCGCCACCGCCTCGCCGTTCATCGTGCTCGACACGACGCCGAGCAACATCGCCGTGACGTACGGGTCGAACACCACGGTGGTGCGCTTGCTCTCGGGCTTGGTGGCACCGAGCAGGCGAGTGGCACGATCGGCCGCTTCGCGGGCGGCCTTGTCGAGGTCGAACTCGTCAGGAGAACGTCCGACGCTGAAACCGAATCCGGTCTGCGTCTCGTCGCCGTCGTCGGCCATGGTGCTGACGCTGACGTAGCAGCCGTTCTCACGCCCCGAACGGCGAATGCCCGTGGTCGAGGCGACGGCCGACTCGGTGCTCACATCGGCGTAGTTGGCGTCGTCGATCCGCACGCGAGCGTCGACGGCGAGCGTGATCCGCTCGAGGTCCTTCGCCAGACGGATCTTCTCCTCGGTCGCGTACGCGGCGAGCCGGTCGCTCCACAGCGTCTGCGGCACCACGTCCACGCCGTCGGGCTCGGCCAGGCCGGCCCACTCGTCGTGCGTTCCGAAGTCCACGTTGTCGCGCGCCTCGGCCAGCACCTCGGCGATCGCCGAGGGGTCGAGCGTGCCGGCGTACGCGAAGCCCGTGCGGCCGTCGCGGATGACGCGGATGCCGATGCCCTCGCTCTGCGCGCTGACGAAGTGCTCGACCTCGCCTTCGTAGATACGGATGTCGGTCTCGTGGTCGCGCGACACGAACGCCTCGACCTGCTCGCCGGGCTGAGCCTGGGCGACGACGCGGTCGGCCAGTGCCAACAGTTCATCGCTCACGAGGCGGTGCCGCCGATGGTGAGGCTCTTCACCCGCAGGGTGGGCTGGCCGTCGCCGACCGGAACGCCCTGGCCGTCCTTGCCACACGTGCCGGGGTTGCCCATCTGGAAGTCGTTGCCGAGCAGATCGATGTCGCTGAGCACCTGCGGGCCGTTCCCGATGAGGTTGCCCTCGCGCAACGGCTCGGTGATCTGGCCGTTCTCGATGAGGTAGGCCTCGGTCATGCCGAACACGAAGTCGCCGGTGGCCGTGTTCACGCTGCCGCCGCCGAGCTTGGCCACGTAGACGCCGTACTCGGTGGCCCGCACGATCTCGTCGGGGTCCTCGGTGCCGTTCAACACGTACGTATTCGTCATGCGCACCATCGGCAGGTGCTGATAGCTCTGCCGGCGACCGTTCCCGCTCTGCGGACGACCTTCCTTGCGCGCCCGGAGGTAGTCCCACATGTACTCGGTGAGCACCCCGTCCTGGATGAGGACGTTGTACTGGCTGGCGTGGCCTTCGTCGTCGTAACCGATGGCCCCCCACTCGCCGCTCATGGTGCCGTCGTCGACCAGCGTGACGAGTGGCGAGGCGACCAGTTCGCCCTTCTTGCCCTTGTACACGCTGCCGCCCTTGGCGACGAGGTCGGCCTCGAGGCCATGACCGCACGCCTCGTGGAACAGCACCCCACCCGAACCCTGCTTGATGACCACGGGCAGCGCACCGCTGGGCGCCGGTCGGGCGACGAGCTTGGTGAGCGCCTGGCGGGCCGCATCGCGGGCGAGCGCCTCGATGTCGACCTGGTCGAACAGCTCGAACCCGATGGTGTGGCCGGCGCTCTGGTAGCCGGTCTGCATTCCCGTGTCGCCGTCGGCCACCACGCTGACGCGCACCAGGGTGCGGACCTGCTCGTCGGTGACGAACACACCGTCGGTGTTGGCGACCAGCATGCGCTTGTGGCTGTCGCCGTACCCGGCGCTGACCTGCACGATGGAGCCGCCCGCGCTGCGCGCCGCGTCGTCCATGCGCAACAGCACCGCGACCTTGTCGGCCTTGCGCACGTCCTCGGGGAACTGCTCGACCGCGCTCACCGAACGGGGCGGCGACTTGGTGAGCGAGATGGTGCGGGTGCGGCCATCGCCCTGGCTGGCGGCCGTCGCGGCGGCCTGCGCGGCCGCGAGCAGACCCGCCTCGCTGAGATCCGCGGTGTGGGCGAAGCCGGTGGTGTCGCCCTTGACGACGCGGATGCCGGCGCCGCGGTCGCGGCCGCTGGTGACCTGTTCCACACGCCCGTCGTCGAAGCCGGCGGACGTGGACCGTTTGTCCTCCGCATAGACCTCCGCGAATTCGGCGCCCGTTCGGACCGCCGCTCCCAACACCCGTTCCAACACGTCGCTGTCGATCACGCAGGGCACTCTACCGAGCCGTGGTTCGCCCGGATCCGCACCAACGGCATAGCCTTTCCGTTGTGAGCGCAGTCGTCGGCCTCAAGGGCCTTGCCCGCATGGAGGTGACCGAGGCCGACACGGCCGTCGCCATGGGGTCGGGTTCGGTCATGGTGCTGGCCACGCCGCGCATCGTCGCCCTGCTCGAGCAGGCCACCTGCGCCGCACTGGACGGGCACCTCGCCGAAGGGTGCACCACCGTCGGGATGCGGGTCCAGGTCGATCACCTCCAGCCGACGCCGGTCGGTGGCGTGGTCGAGGCCGAAGCGATGCTCGAGAAGATCGAGGGAAGACGGCTCACGTTCATGGTCTCGGCGTCCGATACCAGAGGTGTGGTGGCCGCAGGCCGCGTCACCCGGGTCCTGGTGGAGGTCGACCGATTCATGGACAAGACACGATGAAGCCCACCCTCTCGACGTTCGCCGTGCTCGTCGTCGGACTGTCGTCCCTGACGGCGTGCTCGGCGATGGCCGAGACCCAGTCGAACGGCATCGCCGGCATCCAGGGGGCGTCGGAACTGCAGTGCAACCAGGCACTTCGCGACTATTCCTCGGCAGTCGACAACTTCACGATCCTCGAGGGACGCACCCCGAAGTCCGAGGACGAACTCGCCCCGAAGTACATCCGGTCGGTTTCCGACCTCGTGGACGTGACGCCCGACGGACAGGTCGTCGTCCAGCCCGGTAGCGGCTGCGACTGACGCCCGAAGCGCACCGAGCGGGTGACGTCGTGGTCATCCCAGGTTGCTGGTCCGCGGGTAGACGTCGCCCGGGTCGGTGAGCACGTTCACCAGATACGGCACGCCGGAGGCGAACGCTCGGTCGAGGGCGGGCCCGATCTGCGCTGGGTCGCGAACGGTCTCGCCGGCTCCGCCGAGCGCCTTCACCACGTCGTCGTAGCGCAGTTCCGGCTGCAGGTCGCACGCCATGTCCCAGCCGTCGTAGATGAACTGCATCGGGTGCTTCTCGAGCCCCCAGATGCCGTTGTTGCCGACGACCATCACGACGGGCAGATCGTGGCGGACCATCGAGTCGACGTCCATCAGGCTGAAGCCGGCCGCACCGTCGCCGAGCAACAACACGATCTGGCTGTCGGGACGGGCCACGCGCGCGGCGATGGCATAGCCGGGACCGTTCCCGAGGCAGCCGAACGGGCCGGTGTCGAGCCAGCAGCCCGGCTGGAACACCTCCACGAACTTGCCTGCGTAGCTGGCGAAGTCGCCCCCGTCGCAGATGACGACGGCGTCGCGCTCGAGTCGTCGGGCGAGCTCGCCGTAGATGCGGCTCGGCTTGATCGGCGCGGAGTCGGCAGCGAGCAGGACCTGATCCGCAGCCCGACCGGCCTCCTCCGCGGCGCGGAGCTCGGCGATCCATGCGGTGTGGTCGACTCGGGAACCGGTGTGGTCCGCCAGCGCACGCAGCACCAGGTTGGCATCGCCCGCCACGGTGAGGACGTCGACGTGCTCGGCCTTCTGCCCTTCGGAGTCCACGACATGCGCGACGCGGGCGTTGCCGAACCGGCCGAAGCCGAGTCGGAAGTCCAACGGCGTGCCCAGCACCACCACCAGGTCCGCCCGGGCCTTGAGTACGCCACGGGTGCGCAGGAAGGCCAATCGATGATCGGCCGGCAACGTGCCCCTTCCCAGGCCGTTGAAGAAGCACGGCACGCCGAGATGCTCGGCGGCGGCTCGCAGCGGCTCCCAGGCTCCGTCCCAGTACACGTCGCTGCCCACGATGAACGCCGGGCGCTCGGCGTTCGCCACGGCCGCGGCGAGCTCGGCGACGGCGTCGTCGTCGGGGGCTGCACCGAGACCGGTGCACTCGCCCGGCTGGGGCACCTCGACGGAGGCGGGGGTGAAGACCGTGTCGAACGGGAAGTCCAGGAAGGTCGGTCCCCGATGCGGTGTCATCGAGAGCGTTGCTGCGGCGTGCACCGCCGCAGCAGCACCCGCAGGATCCTTCACCGTGGCGGCGTGCTTGGTGATGGGAGCCATCACCGGCAGGTGGTCGAATTCCTGCAGCGAGCCACTCCCCCAACGACCCTCGGCGGCCCGTCCCCCCAGCACCACCAGGGGCGTGCCGTTGAAGTACGCCGACGTGATGGCCGACGTGCCGTTGGTGATGCCCGGTCCGGCAGTGAGCGCGGCGAGGCCGGGTCGGCGGGTGAGCTTCGCGTATGCCTCGGCGGCGAACGTTGCGGTCTGCTCGTGGCGTGTGTCGACGACGCGCATGCCGTGGTCGCGCGCCCCTTCGTAGAACGGCCAGATGTGCGCGCCGTTCAGTGTGAACATCGTGTCGGTGCCGAAGGCCGTGATGGCGGCGATGGCCTGTTGGCCGGCGTGGCCGTCGACGGTGCGGGGTGCGGATGCGTCCATCACCCCAGTGTTTCAGAACGAGTGATACCCGCCGTCGATCGTGATGACGTCGCCGGTGTGCCAGCTGCTCGCCCGGCTGGCCAGGTAGACGGCGACGCCGGCGAAGTCGTCGGGTGTCCCCCAGCGGCGCATCGGGATGCGCGGCATGACGTTGTCGACGAACTTCTGCCAGCCGAACGCTCCGGCCGTCAAGTCGCTCTCGACCCACCCCGGCAGGATCGCGTTGCAGCGGATGCCGTGGCGGGCGTGCTCGACGGCGATGCCCTTCATCATGGCGATGAGGGCACCCTTACTGCCGCCGTAGTGCTGGCCGCGCTGCTGCCCGAACAGCGCCGAACCGGACGTGGTGAACACCACCGAGCCACCCTGGGGCGACTGGGCGACCATCTGCTTGACGGCCTCCTGCGCGGTGTAGAACGCGCCGTCGAGGTTGACGCGCAGTACTCGATGCCACTCCTCGTCGCTCATCGACACGAAGCTCTCGGCCTGACCCCCGACGCCCGCGTTGACGAAGCACGAGTCGAGTCGCCCGAGGGTGTCGACGGTGTGGTGCATCGACTCGACGACGGCGTGCTGGTCGCCGACGTCGCAGATCACGTCGAGCACCGTGCCGCCGTGGCGGCGCAACCGCTCGGCTGCTGCGGCGTTCTTGTCGGGGTTGGTGCCCCAGATGGCCACCGACGCGCCCTGTGCGGCCATTGCCTCGGCCATGCCCAGACCGATACCGCTGTTGCCGCCGGTGACCAACGCGACGTGGCCGGTGAGATCGAAGAGCCCGCTCATGCCGGCGTCCCGGGGTGCGCCGGATGCGCCGCGGCGCCCATGGCCATCTCCATCAACGGTGTCAGATTCGGGCCCCGCCGCAACGTGTGGCCGCCGTCGACCGAGAGGCACTGACCGGTGATCCAGCCGGACTCGGCCCCGAGGAGGAACCGAACCGACGAGGCGATGTCGTCGGTGGTGCCCAGCCGACCGACCGGCATCTGGTCGAGGTAGTCGGCGACGATGCTCTCGGTGCCGGTCAACCCGACCGAGATGTCGGTGGGCACAAGGCCGGGGCGGACGGCGTTGGCGCGGATGCCGACGCTGCCGAACTCGTCGGCCGCCTGTTTCACCAACATCTCCAGCGCAGCCTTGCTGACGCAGTAGGGCGTCATGTACCGGTGCGTCAAGGGTGCTGCGATCGACGAGATGGCCACGATCGAGCCTCCCCCGTTTCCGGCCAGGTGCGAGGCGGCGTGCTTGATGGTGAGGAACGCACCGGTCACGTTGGTGTCCATCACCGAGTTCCAGTCGGCGAGCGTCGTCAGGTGCAGTGGCCCGGCGGCACCGGTACCCGCGTTGGCGACCACCATGGTGAACCGGCCGACCTCGGCGGCGAGGTCGCACGCGGCCTGCACGGCGGACTCGTCGGTCACGTCGCACACGACGGTGCGCACGGCGAACCCATCGGCTTCGAGCCCCGCCGCAGCAGCGGAGAGCTTGTCGGCGTTGCGGCCGGCGAGCACGACCGTCGCGCCGTCGCGGGCGAGGTGACTGGCACAGGCGAGGCCGATGCCGCTGCCACCACCGGTGACCAGGGCCACCTGGCCGTTCAACGCTGAGGATGCATGCGCAGTCATGGCGAACTTCTAGT
Source organism: Acidimicrobiaceae bacterium (assembly GCA_031377945.1). Classification (GTDB taxonomy): domain Bacteria; phylum Actinomycetota; class Acidimicrobiia; order Acidimicrobiales; family Ilumatobacteraceae; genus UBA668. The sequence continues at coordinate 11,604 of JANMFL010000184.1, forward strand.
GGATCGCGGGTCCGTTCGGCGGACCGGGCCGGTGCCGCTGCCCGCCGACCTTCGGGGTAGCGTGGTCGCCGTCATGGCACTGAACGACATCCTGCAGCCCGCCGACCTGCGTGAACTGAGCTACCCCGAACTCGACGAGCTCGCCGGAGAGATCCGCGACTTCATCGTGCACGCCGTCGCCGAGCATGCCGGCCACCTCGGCAGCAACCTGGGCGTGGTCGAACTCAGCCTGGCCCTGCACCGGGTGTTCGACTCGCCCACCGACGCCGTGCTGTGGGACACCGGGCACCAGGCGTACGTGCACAAGATCCTCACCGGCCGCCAGGCCGGATTCGAGACCCTGCGCCAGGCCGGCGGCCTGTCGGGGTATCCGAACCGTGAAGAGAGCCCGCACGACTTCATCGAGAACAGCCACGCGTCCACCGTGCTGAGCTACGCCTACGGGCTGTCGGTCGGGCGCGAGCTGCACACCAACCAGTTCCGCCACATCGTCGGCGTCATCGGCGACGGTTCCATGACGGGTGGCATGGCGTACGAGGCGCTCAACAACATCGGCCACAGCCGCCAGCGCGTCATCATCGTCCTCAACGACAACGGCCGCAGCTACGCCCCCACGATCTCGAACCTCACCGCCGGCGTCTCGGCCCGCGAACAGGCCGAGATGGACCACCCGAGCCTTCCGGACCGCATCACCGAGAAGTTGTCGCACGCCCTCACCGACATCCGGCTCAACCCGGTGTACGTGCGCCGCCAACGACGCCTCGAGGCATTCCTTCGCGATCTGCCCTACGTCGGCACCCAGGCCGAGAAGGGCGTCGAGGCGATGAAGGCCGCGGTGCGCGAGTTCCTGCAGCCGCCGTCGTTCTTCGAGGCGCTCGGCGTCCGCTACGTCGGCCCCGTCGACGGTCACGACGTCGAGCAGCTCGAGGCCACGTTCCGCAACGCCGTCGAGTTGTCGGCCGAAGGCCCCATCGTGGTGCACGTCCTCACCCAGAAGGGCCGCGGCTACTCGCCAGCGGAGGACGACGACGAGAAGCACCTCCACGACGCTCCGGTGTTCGACCCGATGGTCGGTCCCCCGCCCGCCGTGGTCACCGGCTACACCCAGTCGTTCGCCGAGGCCATCATCAAGGAGGCCGAGGCCGACCCGCGGCTGGTGGCCATCACCGCAGCGATGCCCGGCCCCACGGGTCTGCTTCCGTTCCAGGCCCGATTCCCCGACCGGTTCTTCGACGTCGGCATCGCCGAACAGCACGCCGTCACCGGCGCCGCCGGGATGGCCATGGGCGGTCTGCGACCCGTCGTCGCGGTGTACTCGACGTTCCTCAACCGCGCCTGGGATCAGGTCGTGTACGACGTCGCGCTCCACCGACTGCCGGTGGTGTTCTGCCTGGACCGCGCCGGCATCACCGGCCCCGACGGTGCCAGCCATCACGGCGTGTACGACATGGCGTTGATGGCCAAGGTGCCCGGCATGCGCGTGCTGGCGCCCTCCAGCGCCGAAGAACTGGCCGTCATGCTCCACGACGCCCTCCAGCTGGCCGACGACGGCCCGGTCGCGCTGCGCTGGCCGCGCGGCGCCGCTCACCACGTCGGCGAACTCGAGGTCGGTGTCGGGCTGCACGCTCGCAAGGCCCGGTCCGGTGACGGGTCGGTGGCCATCCTCGCCATCGGCAAACTGGTCGACGAGGCCCAGAAGGCCGCCGAGGCATTGGCGGCGGCCGGCATCGAGGCCACGGTGTGGGACGTCCGTTCCTGCGTCCCGCTCGACCCCGACATGATCTCCGACGCAGCGGACCACGGCGCCGTCATCACGGTCGAGGACGGCGTTCGCGAAGGCGGCATCGGCATGTCGATCGCCGACCAGGTGCACGCCGTGAACGCATCGGTGCCGGTGCAGGTCCTGGGCATCCCATCGAAGTTCCTGCCACAGGGCGCTGCGGAGAAGATCCTCGCCCACCTCGGCCTCGACGCCGACGGCATCGCCAGCGCGGCGCGCACGCTGCTCGCCTGAGCCCACTCGCCTAACTTGGGCGGGTGACCTCTCCCGCCGCCATTCCCGACTTCGACGCGTTCACGGAACTGCAGTTCGCCATCCAGTTGGCCGACGTGGCCGACGCGATCACCCTGCCGTACTACACGAACCGCTCGTTCAGCCTGGACTGGAAGGCCAATCGCACCGAGGTCACCGAGGCCGACCGTGACACCGAGTCGGCCATCAGTGCCGAGGTGCTGCAGCATCGGCCCGCGCACTGCTGCTTCGGCGAGGAGCACGGCGTCGTGGGCGACACCTCCAGCCCATGGCGCTGGATCATCGATCCGATCGACGGCACCAGCAACTTCGTCCGCGGCATCCCCGTGTGGGCGACGCTCGTCTCGCTCACTCACGCCGAACACGGTGCGGTGGTGGGTGTCGTGTCGGCACCGGCCATGGGTCGCCGCTGGTGGGCCGCCAGGGGGCTCGGCGCCTTCGCCGACGGGCGACGAATTCGCGTCAGCGACGTCGCCGACATCGCCGAGGCGCAGGTCAGTGTGACGTTCGCCCAGGGCTGGGACGACCTCGGCCTCACCGGCGAACTGGTGAAACTGCAGCAGGCCGCGTACCGTGCCCGCGGGTTCGGCGACTTCTGGCAACACATGCTGGTCGCCGAAGGAGGGGTGGATCTGGCGGTCGACGCGATCGGCCTGCAGGAGTACGACCTCGCTGCGGTGATGGTCGTGGTGGAGGAGGCCGGCGGCGTGTTCACCGATCGACACGGGGTGCGCACGTTCGCGAGCGACTCGGCCGTGTCATCGAACGGCCGTCTGCACGAGCACGCGAGACTGTTGGCGTGAGCCACGACCTCGTCATCCGCAACGCATTCCTCGTCGACGGCAGCGGTCAACCGGGCCGCCATGCCGACATCGCCGTCGACGGCAACACCATCACGGCCGTCGACGACGCCGGCGCGCTGACGGCCGGCGCACGCACGATCGACGCCGCCGGTCGACTGGTCACACCCGGCTTCGTCGACATCCACACCCACTACGACGCTCAGGTCACCTGGGACCCCTACGTCACGCCGTCGAGCTGGCACGGGGTCACGACGGTCATCATGGGCAACTGCGGCGTCGGGTTCGCTCCGGCACGACCCGACCGCCACGACTGGTTGATCCAGCTGATGGAAGGGGTCGAGGACATCCCCGGTAGCGCCTTGACGGCCGGCATCACCTGGGGTTGGGAGACGTTCCCCGAGTACCTCGACGCGGTCGCTGCGTTGCCGCGTGTGCTCGACGTCGGCGCGCAGATCGCCCATGGCGCGTTGCGCGCCTATGTGATGGGTGAACGCGCGTCGTCCGACGGACCCGCGTCCGACGCCGACATCGACGCGATGTCGGCGATGGTCGAGGCAGCGTTGCGCGCTGGCGCGTTCGGCTTCTCGACCAGCCGCACGTCGCTGCACCGTGCCAAGGACGGCGAACTGGTGCCGGGCACCCACGCCGACGAACGCGAACTGCTCGGCATCGGCGAGGCCATTTCCCGCGCCGGTCACGGTGTCTTCCAGTTCGCGCCCGAACACGCTCGCGTGGCCATCGACGAATGGCCGTGGATGCGCCGGCTCGCAGCCGTGACCGGGCAGCCGGTGAGCGTGAACGTCAACCAGCCCGACTCGGCACCCGAGGTGTGGCGCGACGTGCTGCGACTGCTCGACGAGGCGCAGACCGACGGGCTGCCCATCTATGCGCAGGTCGCCGGCCGGTCCATCGGCATCCTTTACTGCTTGCAGGGCAGCGTCCACCCGCTGATGTTCCACCCCGCCTTCCACGAGATCATGCACCTGCCGCTCGACGAACAATTGACGGCGCTGTCCGAGCCGGAACGCCGGCGGCGGATCATCGAGGACGTCCCCGACGACGGGGGCTTCATGCAGAAGGCCGTGCTCGACAAGCTCGACCGCATGTGGCTCACCGACGACGGCAACATCGACTACGAGCCGACCGGCGACGACAGCATCGGCGCGCGGGCGCGGCACCAAGGGGTGCCACCGATGGCCCTGGTCCTGGACCAACTCGTCGCCCTCGAGGGCAACGGAATGATCTACGCGCCATTCTTCAACTACAGCTACGGCGACCTCGCGTTCACCTACGAGGCCAACCGGCACCCGTTCACCCGGAACGGGCTCAGCGACGCGGGTGCGCATTGCGGTGCCATCTGCGACGGCGGGATGCCGACGTTCATGCTCACGCACTGGACCCGCGACCGCACTCGCGGTCCGAAGCTGTCGCTCGAACACGTGGTGCATCGTCAGACCGCGCAGACCGCGGCGTTCTACGGCCTCGCCGATCGTGGACTCGTCGCGCCGGGCATGAGGGCCGACCTGAACCTCATCGACTACGACCGCCTCGCGTTCGGTCCGGCCCGCATGGCCCACGACCTCCCCGCCGAAGGGCGACGCTTGGTGCAGAAGGCCACCGGCTACGTCGCCACCTGGTGCAACGGCATCCAGACCGTCGCCGACGACGAGTTCACGGGCGAACTGCCGGGCTCGTTGCTCCGCGCGGGTCTCAGGCAGTGATCGCCGTGGGGCCGTGGATGAAGCAGAACTCGTTGCCCTCGGGGTCGAGCATCACCTGGAACCCACCGAGCTCGTCGTAGACCACCTCACCGACGCGCGTCGCGCCGAGCGCCTCGGCGGCAGTCGTGGCCACGTCGAGGTCGGGGACGTCGACATCGAGGTGCACGCGGTTCTTCGCCGTCTTCGCCTCGGGCACCAACTGGAAGCCGATGGTGAGGCCGGTGGGCGGCTCGAGCGATACCCACTCGTGACTCTGCCGCACGACGTATCCGCCGAGCACGCGTTGCCAGAAGTCGGCCAGCGCCATCGGATCGTGACAGTCGACGACCACCTCACCGAGTCGGCCGAGCATCAGGCCTCCCCCAGCGATCGCTCGGCCCGTCCGAACACGAAGAACGCATCGAGGTACGGCGCCGGGTCGGCCGACCACTCGTACGCACACACCTCATCGACGGTGCGCCGACCGAGCCGCCCGCGGAACCACTCGACGTCGGCGGCCTGGACGACGACCGGCGGCAGTCCGGCGTTGGCGACGATGTCGACGAAACCGTCGCGCAGCCGCTCCGCGACCCAGACCGCGAACTCGTCGGGCACTGCGAGCGGCAACCCGAGTGCGTTGCGCAGGTCGGCCTCGTGGGTGTGCACGTCGATCACGCCGGCGAGCATCGGCGCACCCTCGGGCGACGAGAAGACCGCCTCGAGCATCGGCGAGTTGCGCTGCCACTGGTCGACCAGTTCGGCGAGCGTCATCGACCGGCCGCGCTCGACCTGGGCCGCGGTCCACGCTTCGCCGGGAGCGCCCGCCATGTTCCCGGCCACGGCGTCCTGGCTGACACCGGAGACGTGCGCCATAAGGTCGTGCACGCTCCATCCGGGCGTGGCGGGCACCGCGAGTGCCTCGTCGACCGATGGATCGGTGACGAGCGCGACAATCCGCTCGCGGCACGTGCGGTAGGCAAATCCGGGGTCGACGCTCATCGGCCGGACTGTAGCCTTGCGCCCGATGTCCGACCAGCCCGACAACGCGACCGCCACGGGCGACGTGCCCGCGACGCAACCCGCGACGCGGGCGATCACCAGCGGCCGCCGGCACAGCGGCCGTTCCCTCGCACCCGCCCTGTGGGCGAGCAGCGTGTGGGAGAGCGACGGCATGGCCGACGCCCGCAAGCGGGCGACCGGCATCCGGTCCAGCGAGTTCTACAGCCGCTACGGCAACCCCACTGTTCGCTCGTTCGAGGACGCCATCGCCGAGCTCGAGGGTGCCGAGGCGTCGCTGGCGTTCGCCAGTGGCATGGGCGCGATCAGCTCGGTGGTGCTCGCCCTGTGCGGCAAGGGCGATCACATCGTCGCCCAGCGCAACCTCTACGCGGCGACCCTCGCCTTCCTGCAGGGCCCGTGCGCCCGCTTCGGCATCGACGTGACCTTCGTGGACGGCACCGAGCCCGGCGCGTTCGCCGCGGCCGTGCAGCCGGGACGCACGATGATGGTGCTGGCCGAGACGCCGTCGAACCCGTGCCTGCAACTCGTCGACCTCGACGAGATCGGCGCCCTCCGCGGGCCCATCACCGTCGTGGACAGCACGTTCGCCACCCCGCTCGGGCAGCAGCCGCTGGCGCACGGCGTGCACCTGTCGCTGCACTCGGCCACGAAGGGCATCGCCGGCCACAACGACGCCACGCTCGGCGTCATCAGTGGCGAGCGCGACCTCATCGACGCCGTGTGGGCGTACAGCGTGCTGCACGGCGCGACGCCGTCGCCGTTCGACGCGTTGAACGCGCTGCGCGGCATTCGCACCATGGCCGTGCGCACCAACCACCAGGCGGCGAGTGCACAGTTCCTCTCCGAGTCGCTGCAGCGTCACCCCGGCGTGTCAGCCGTGCACTACCCCGGTCTGCACACCCACCCGCAGCACGACCTGGCCAAGCGCCAGATGCGCCACTTCGGCACGGTGTTCGCGGTCGAGCTCGCCGGTGGCATCGCGTCGGTCGAGCAACTGCTCGAGCGCGTGCAACTGCTGCACGTCGCCACGTCGCTCGGCGGCCCCGAGACGCTGGTGTGCCATCCGGCCACCACCACGCACGCAAGCCTCACTCCCGAGGAAGCCGCGGCCCAGGGTGTGACGCCCGGCCTGCTGCGCATCTCGGTCGGCCTCGAGGATCCCGCCGACCTTCTCGCGGATCTCCAGGCTGCGCTCGACGGCTGACACACTGGGGCCATGGCGGTCATCGGTGTCATCCACGGACTGGGCGGTACGGGAGCGACGGTGCAACCATTGGCCGACCTGCTGACGGCCGCCGGTCACGACGTGCAGGTGACGACGTTGCCCGGTCACGGCACATCGCCGGAAGACCTGATGGGCATCGGCTGGAGTGAGTGGTTGGCCGCGGTCCCTCAGGCCGAGGTGCTGGTCGGGCAATCCATGGGAGCGTCGCTCGCCCTCACCGTCGCCGCGGTGAACCACCACACACGGCTCGTCGTGGCCATCAATCCGCCGATGGCCGACGAGGACGTGCTGGAGGGCCTCGAGTGGCGCAGGTCGCGTGGCCACGAGTGGATCGACGCACCCGAGCTGGCCGAGGGCGAAGTGGGCTACACCCGCCTGCCCATCACCGCGTTGATCGAGATGGTCGAAGGCGTGCACGCGCTCGACCTCGACGCGGTCGTCGCGCCCGTCCTGCTGGTGCACGGTGCGCTCGACGACGGCACCGACCCGCTCTCGCTCGACGTGGTGGCCGAGAACCTCGGTGGACCCGTGATGCGCCTGGTGCTGCCGAACAGCGGCCACGTCGCGACGCTCGGACCCGACCTGCCGTTACTCGTCGCCGCCATCGACGAAGCGCTCGCCGACATCATCTCCGATCAGCCCTGAGATCCGATGGAACCGATCGTGGCGCTCACGACTCGGTACACGGTGAATGAGCGAAGCAACGGTGCCCCTGATGCGTGACCCGATCCTGGCTGCGACCGTGACGGTCCACGAACCGTTCGAGGTGCTGTACCAGCGCGAGTTCCGTCCGATGGTGCGCTTGGCCACCGCGCTCGTCGACGCACCCGACCAGGCGGAGGAGGTCGTGCAGGAGGCCTTCGCCGCCCTGTACATCCGCTACCGCGTGGTCGACAACCCGGTCGCCTACCTGCGCGTCTGCGTGTTGAACGGCGGCCGCAAGGTGCTCCGGCGGCGGCGGCTGATGCGTCAGCAACCGCCGATCACGCCGGAGAACGGCGAACTGGGGTTCAACCACGTCATCGACGCGGTGCGCCGCCTGCCCACCAAGCAACGCAACGCCATCGTGCTCCGTTACGAGTTGCAGCTGTCCGACCCCGAGATCGCCGAGACGCTCGGCGTGCCGGTCGGCACCGTGAAGTCCACCCTCCACCGGGCCCTGGCCCGCCTGCGTACCGAGGTGTCCTGATGAACGACCGCGATCCGTTTGATCCCATCGACCGAACCCTCTCGAGCGCATTCGGCTCGCGACACGTTCCCGCCATGCCGAGCGCGTCAGGGATGAGCGATGTGCGTCATCGGGCTCGTCGCCGCCAGCAGCGTCGGACGGCAGCCCTGGTCGGTGCCGTCACCCTGGTCGGCGCCGGTGGTGTGGGCGCCTACGCCCTGCGCCACGACGACGGCCGAGCCGCGTTGACGCCTGGCGACGCCGTCGACAACGGCGCCCCGGCGACGACGATCGCCTGCTTCACCATCGCGACCACCGTCCCGCCGCTCCCCACGGTCTCGACCGTCTCCGGCCTGGCCATCTACGAGGTCAAAGACGGTGACACACCGATGCTGGTGGCGCAGAAGTTCGACCTCACGGTCGATGCCCTGAACGCCGCCAACGCCGACCTCGTCGGCTATGACGCGTTCAACGTCGGCCTCACCATCACCATCCCGGCCGCTGACCCGCTCCTGCAGGGCACCACGACCCTGCCGCCGCTACCAGGTGTTTGCGGCCCCGATGTCGGCTGGACGTGGCACTGCACCGGCGAGCTGGGCATGGACGAGTTCGGTCGCCAGATCTTCGAGTCGTGTGAACAGGTCGAACCCGGTCTGACGACCGTCCCTGGCGAAGTCGTCCCCGCTTCCACCACCCCCGGCCAACCGGTCGGCACCACCACCACGATGTACCCCGGTGAGTGCCCGCCCGGTTCGTACTGCCTCCCGCCGCCCGGCCTCACCGTCCCGCCAACGACCGTCCCGACCTCGGTCAACGGCAACGTCGGCGAGCCGAGTGCCACGAGCACGACCTCGACCATCGCCATCTACGAGTCCACCACCACCTCCCTCGGCTGACCCCACAGTCGGTTGGGCGCGAAAAGTCCCAGATGTGGGACATCCCCCGCCCGTGTGCGCGAAGTGACCCACTTTCAGGACATCTCGCGCCCAACCACCTCCACATCTCCGGGAGGAGGCGGGGCGCAGGGTCGTCCGAAAGGAGCGGTAGCCGAGAGCGAAGCGGTGCGAGGCGCCAGCCGAGCACGAGGCGTGCGACGTCGGACGAGCCCGGAGCCCCGCCGGGGGCGAGCCCCGCCGGGGTCAGTGGTAGTAGGGGTTCTCGCCGCTGGAGTGGTCGGTGAGGTCGCGAACCCGCTCGACGGCAGGGATCTGCTCGACGATCATCGTCTGCACACCCTCCATCATCGTCATGCGCGACATCGAACAACCATGGCAACCGCCACCCATGGTGAGGTAGGCGGTGCCTTCGTTGTCGTGACCGACATAGGTGACGAACCCTCCGTGCGCGGCGAGCGCAGGGTTGACCTCGGTGCCGACGAGGGCGTCGATCTCGGCGCTCAGCTCGTCGTCGCTGATGAGGCCCTCGATCTTCGGTGCGATCGGCTTGTTCGGGTTGCGGATGACCAGGCCGGCGCCAGCGGTGTGGTCGAGCGTCGCCCCGTCGAGCAGCGCGACGCTGTTGCCCGCGACGATGACCTTCAGCGTGACGTCGCCGGCGGTGTGCGTGCGCACTTCGTCGTCGATCGGCGCCTTGGTGATCTCGTCGAAGGACAGGTCGTACTTGAACTCTTCACCGGGCTTGCTGATGATCTCGAGCCGTAGGCCGAGGCGATCGGCATCGGGTTCGGTGTCGCGGAGGGCGACCAGTTCGGTCAGCGCCTCGGGCGTGATCGTGATGAGCTGGTGCGTGGTGTCGGCAGCGAGGGGACTCACGCCGCCCAGGCTATGTCAGGCAAGCCTCACAACCTCACGCCGGAACGGGGTTACGCCGAGGTCGGCCGCAGGGCCGTCGAAGTCCTCCGCGTACCGCCGCCCGTCGAACGTCGCGTCGGCGATGATGCCCGGGTTCCATGCGTCGCCGATGGCCTGCACGTTCGCGAAGCCGCGGTGCCGGAGCTCGCCCACGAGCGCGTCGTTCGGCACTCGACACGTGACGCTCACCAGTGCATCGCTGGCGATCGAGTGCTCGCGGCCGGTGTAGGCGTCGACCAGCAGCGCCGACCCGTCGTGGTGGGCCAGCACCGCGGTGTCCTGTCGCAGCACCACTCCCAACTCGACCAGTCGTCGGTGGATGCGCGCCTGCTCCATCGTGTTCACGGTCCAGCTCGACACCTTCGACTCGGGCGTGACGAGCGTGACGTCGTGACCGGCCCGGGCCAACAGTTCGGCGAGCACGCCACCGAGGTAGTAGTGGTCGTCGTCGAAGACCGTCACCCGCTTGCCGTCGGGCCGACGGCCGGCGAGCAGGTCGGCGACGGGGAACGCGTCGGTGAAGACCGGCCGGTGATGCCAGATGCCGAGACCGTCGTCGCGCCAGTGGGCACCCGTGGCGACGGCCACGTGGGTGAAGTCGTAGGTGACGATCTCGTCGGCAGCCATCGGGCTCTCGAGCGTGACCAACACGTGGTCGAGCTGGGCGAGTTGGCCGACGCGGTGGTCGACGACGCGTCCCCACTCGGCGAGACCCGGGAGCCGCGCTTCCAGTGCAACGCGGCCACCCAGCTGACGTGACGCCTCGGTGAGCACCACCTCGTAGCCGCGGCGGCCCAACCACAGCGCGGCCTCCAGACCTGCGGGACCGCCGCCCACCACGAGCACCTTGGCATCGCTCGTCTTCGGACGAATGCGTTCGGGATGCCACCCGCGACGCCACTCCTCGCCCATGGCCGTGTTCTGCGTGCACCGGATGGGAACGACCATCCAGTCGGCGGCGACACAGATGTTGCAGCCGATGCACTCGCGGATGTCCTCCGGTCGCCCCTGCTCGATCTTCGCCGGGAGGAACGGATCGGCGATCGACGGTCGCGCTGCTCCGATGAAGTCGGTGAGACCACTGCGGACGAGCCGCACCATCGTGTCGGGCGACGTGAACCGGCCGATGACGACCAGCGGCTTGGAGGTGAGGGCCTTGAGCCCGACCAGCCACGGCTCGGTGTACCCCTCTTGCTCGAAGCGCGACGTGCTGGAATCGAAGTCCCACTCGCCCACCATCAGGTCCCACAGGTCGGGCAGCTCGCCGATCAGGCCGAAGAGCTCCTCGATCTCGGCGCGTTGGATGCCGTCGTCACCGACCAGTTCGTCGACACACAACCGCACGGCCACGGCGGCACGACCGGCACACAGCTCGAGGGTGTCCTCCACCACTTCGCGCAGCAGGCGCGCCCGGTTGACGAGCGACCCGCCGTACTCGTCGGTGCGGTCGTTGTACCGGCGGCTGAGGAACTGCTGGAGGATGGTCAGCCCGTGCGCGGCATAGACGTACACGACGTCGTAGCCGGCGTCGAGCGAGCGACGAACGGCAGCGCGGTGCCAGTCGCGCAGATCGGCGATGTCGTCGAGCGTCATCGCCCGGCACTGCGCCGGCACCCCCGACGTGAGCGGCCGCGCCGACGGTCCGATGGCGGCCACCCTCGGGTAGGTGGCCGTGGCGTTCAGACCGCTGTGCACCAGTTCGATACCGGCGAGGGACCCGTGGCGATGGATCTCGTCGACGGTGCGACGATGAGCCGGCACGTCGGCGTCGTCCCACAACCGCCCCTCGGCGGCTCCGTCGAGGGCACTCGTGTGGTGGATCTCGACCTCCTCGGTGCACACCACCGCCCAGCCGCCCTCGGCTTTCGCGCCGCGCATCGCGGCCAGCGACGTGGGGTGACGGTGGCCCATTCCGTTGCAGTGGGGCACCTGGAAGAAGCGGTTGCGGGCCACCTTGGGCCCGATCTGCACCGCCTCGAAGAGGACATCGTAGCGAGGGTCGCGCATGGGCCCGCAGTCTGGCAGACCGGTCCGGGACTGGTGTCACGCCTGGTGAGGAGGGGTGACCCCACTTCGTAAGTGTGTGCTGCCACAATCAATGCCATGCGATTCCCGAACTCCCCCCGTTCGGCGCGCCCCGTCACCACACGTCGCGTGCTGCCCGCCCTCTTCCTCGCCGCCGGTGTGCTCGTCGCCGCCTGCGGTGGCGGCGACAGCAAGGGCGGCGACACCACCAGCGCACCGTCCAGCTCGGCCGAGACCACCGTCCCCGAGACCACCGAGGCTCCCACCACCACCGAAGAGGCCACCACCACCACCGAGAAGCCGGCCCCTGCGTGGCCGCTCACGGGCGTGCCCGTCGACGACCCGGCCGTGACACAACACCCGGCAGTGGTGGTCAAGGTCGGCAACTACGACAAGCACCCACAGCGCGGCAGCAACGCTGCGGACCTCATCTACGAGGAGATCATCAACGCGAACGTGTCGCGATTCGCGTTCGTCTACCACAGTCAGACCGCTCCGGAAGTCGGACCGATCCGCTCGGGCCGACGCCAGGACGTCAACCTTTTCGGCTCGCTCAACAAGCCGGTCTTCGCATGGGCCGGCGGCAACAAGACCGTCACCGCAGAGGTGCAGAACAGCGACCTCGTCGACCTGAGTCAGTTCAAGTGCAAGGGCAGCTGTTACCGCTCCGGTGACGACAAGCCGGTCGAGTTCACGCTGATGTTCAACGTCGAGAAGGTCTTCGCCATGACGTTCGAGAACGCCGGTGTTCCCGAGCCCCAGTTCGCCTACCGCTCGGCCGATGCCGCCACGCCCGGCACGCCCTCCGCCGGCGTGAACCTGACGATGGAGTCGTACCAGGTCGAGTGGACCTGGAACGCCGCGACCGGCCTGTACGAGCGCAACCAGAACGGCCGCACCGACAAGGACCGCGACGGCACGCCGATGACCACCACGAACGTCGTCGTCCTCGAGATGGTCTACAACCCGGGCATCTCGGGAAGCCCCGATGCAGTCAGCGTCGGCAAGGGTGAGGCCTGGGTGTTCACCGGCGGCAGCGTGGTGCACGGCACCTGGACCCGCGCCGATCGCACGCATGTCTTCACGCTCACCGATGACGACGGCGACGAGATCGAACTCATGCCGGGCCGCACGTTCATCGAGCTGCCGCGCGACGGAAAGACCACCCCGAAGTGATCGGTCCGCCCGAACTCGAGTTCGGGCGCGTTCACCAGGAACTGAAGTTCGCGCCGCCGGACCAGGACGGTCAGCGGCCGCCGCCGTCGACCTCGATGCGTTGGCCGGTCACGTAACCGGCTCCGTCGCCCACCAACCACAGCACCACCTTGGCGATGTCGCTGGGCTGGCAGACTCGCCCGAACGGCGACATCGCATCGAGCGACCGAAGGTCCTGCAGCTCACGATTCCCGGTCATGGCCCGGCTGAGGCGCACGCCCATGTCGGTCTCGACCAGTCCCGGAGCGACCACGTTCACGTGCACGTGGTGGGGGCGCTCCTCCTTCGCCAGCGTGAGCGCGAGGGCCTCCATCGCCGCCTTGCCCATGTTGTACGGCGCGCCGTTGGCGGACATGTGACTGGTGGCCACCGATGAGATCATCACGATGTCGGCACGACCGTTCGCCTTGGCTCGCTCGCGCAACGAGGGGATGGCCAGCCGGCTGAGGTGGTGCGGGCCGAACGCATGGGTGGCGACGACGCGCTCCATCTCGGCAGGGTCGGTGTCGGCCACCGACCGGCCACGCGATGCGATGCCCGCGTTGCAGACCAGCACGTCGATGCCACCGAAGTCGGCCAAGACTGCGTCGACCATCGCTGCGCACTCGTCGACCGAGTCGACCGACGCCTGATACGCCCTTGCCTCGCCGCCGGCCCCGACGATGGACTGCACCGTCTCGGCCGCTGCGTCGGCGTCGTTGCGGTAGTTCACCGCGACCGTCGCCCCGTGCGCCGCGAGCAGCTCGCTGATGCCCCGGCCGATGCCGCGGCCGCCACCGGTGACCACCACCACGCGTCCGGCGAGCTCGTTGTTCGTCCCTGTGTCCCCGAGTTCGCTCATGGGCACATTCTCACCCACCGCTACCTCGCCGTCAGCGTCGTAGGGCCGTAGTGTGGCCGACGTGCAGGACGGAAGCCGCAAAGCCATCATCGCCGCGTTCTTCGCGAACCTCGGCATCGCCATCGCCAAGTTCGTCGGCTTTCTCCTCACCGGATCGGCCGGTCTGCTGGCCGAAGCCGGGCACAGCGTCGCCGACACGGGGAACCAGGGCCTGCTCATGCTCGGCGGCAAGCGCGGCAAGCGCGCCGCCGATCGGGCCCACCCCTTCGGCTACGGCCCGGAGCGGTACTTCTGGGCCTTCGTCGTCGCGCTCGTGCTGTTCAGCATGGGTGGCCTGTTCGCCCTGTACGAGGGCATCAACAAACTGTTCGACCCGCACGAGATCGAGAGCGCCGGCATCGCCTACGCCATCCTCGGCGTGTCCATCCTGCTCGAGTCGTTCTCGCTGCGCACCGCAGTGAAGGAGGCCAACCACGTTCGCCACGGGCGCACCTGGTGGGGGTACATCCGCACCGCCAAGGCGCCCGAACTGCCCGTGGTGCTGCTCGAAGACGTCGGGGCCGAGATCGGCCTGTTCATGGCGCTGTTCGGTCTCACCGTCGCCGAGATCACCGGTGACGCACGGTGGGATGCCGTCGGATCCATCGCCATCGGCCTGCTGCTCGTCGTCATCGCCATCGTGCTCGCGATCGAGATGAAGGGTTTGCTCATCGGAGAGGCAGCCAGCGACGAGCACCTCGAAGCCATCCACCAGTCGATCGCCACGACGCCGCAGGTGAAGAGCCTCATCCACCTGCGGACCATGCACCTCGGACCGGACGACCTGCTCATTGCGGCCAAGGTGGAGTACGACCACTCGCTGTCGGTCGAAGAACTCGCCAAGGCGATCGACGCCACCGAGGAAGCACTACGCGCCGCCGTGCCGTTGGGCGATGTCATCTACATCGAGCCCGACATCCGCCGGAAGCCACCGGAGTGAACCGGGTCGCCTTCGCCGCGCCCGCCCGTCTGCGCAACGCCCAGGGTAGAACGCTCGGCTTCCTGGCCCTCGGCGTGGCCATCCTCTCGTTCAGCGCAGGCAGCACGCTGGTGAAGCTGGCCCACACCCCCGGCGTGGCCGTGGCGTTCTGGCGGATGCTGCTCTGCAGCGCCATCTGGATCGGCATTCTCCGTGTCCGCGAGCAGCGGTGGCTGCAGTGGGACGACATCCGAGCCGCGCTGCTCCCGGGCATCGCGTTCGGCCTGAACATCACGTTCTTCTTCACCGGTGTCACCAAGACCACGGTGGCCAGCGCCGAGTTCACCGGGGCGCTGACGCCGTTGATCGTCGTCCCCCTCGGGGCCATCGTGTTCAAGGAACGCCTCCGTCTCGGCGCGCTGGTCTACGGCCTCATCTCGCTGGTGGGCCTGGCCCTCGTGCTGTTCAACGCACCGCCGACCGGTGAGTTCAGTTGGGTCGGCGTGGCCTGGGTTGCATCCGCCACGTGCCTGTGGGCCACCTACCTGCTCACCAGCCGCAGCCTGCGCCAAGGTCGCTCGGTCGCGTCGATCATGGCCGCCATCACTCCGATCGCGACGGTCGTCATCCTGCCGCTCGGGCTGTTCGTGTTCCCCGGCTCGCTCACCCAGGTGACGTGGCGGTCGGTCGTGTTCATCGCGATACTCGCGGTCCTCACCGGCACGATGGCGCACGGGCTGATGGTGTTCGCGCAGAGCCATGTCCCCATTGGCATCATCAGCATCTCGCAGGTGTCGCAGCCGGCGCTCGCGGTGCTGTGGTCGGTGCTGTTCCTGGGCAGCACGGTGGTCGGCATCCAGATCGTCGGCATGGCCCTGGTGATCCTCGGCCTCGCCATGGTCACCCTCCAGTCGCGCCGGTAGGCTCGAACAGGAATCGACACGGGGAGCTCGCTCGACGGGCTGAGAGGGTGGTCCGACCACCGACCCGAGAACCTGATCTGGGTAATGCCAGCGGAGGGAGTTGCAAATGCCGCACGTCGCGGTGGTCATCGGAGGAGGCCCGTTGGACCCGGGTGCGGTCGCGTCGCTCCCCGACGACGTGGTCGTCATCGCCGCGGACAGCGGCCTGGATCACGCAGTGGAGGCCGGCCTGGCGCCGACACTGCTCGTCGGCGACCTCGACAGCATCAGCGCCGGCGGCCGCATGTGGGCCTACGCCCACGGCGTCGACATCCGTGAGGTGTCGCCCGACAAGGACCAGACCGACACCGAGCTCGCCCTGGCCTGCGCGCTGGAGGTTCCCGGCGTCGAGGAGCTGACGGTGCTCGGAGGCATGGGCGACCGCCTGGACCACCTGTTGGGCACCCTGCTCGCGCTGGGTCACCCGTCGTTGGCCGTGTTGATGGAGGTGACCGCGCACATCGGCACCACCCGTGCGGCAGTGGTGCACACCCGGCGGTCACGGATCGTGGACATCGAGATCGGTCGCACGTTCTCGGTGCTGGCCCTTCACGGGCCGGTCGACGGCGTGACCGTACGCGGGGGCCAGTGGGGGCTCGAGGACGAACGACTGAGCGGCACCGAGGCCCGCGGGGTCAGCAACGTGGCCGAGGAGGACGCCGTGAGGATCGGATCGAGCAAGGGAGTGGTGACCGTGGTGGTGCCCGGATGAAACGCTGGATCGCATCGATGGCAGGGAGAGTAGGGATGGCGATGGTCGCGCTCACCGGCTTGGTTGCCTGCGGCAGCGACGGAGCCGGATCGAGCGATGGCGCGCCGGTGACCATCACGCTCGTGGCCTACGACTCGTTCCCGAAGGAAGGAACGGCGCTCAACGAGGCGCTCGACGGCTTCACGAAGGACACCGGCATCACCGTCGACGTGATCACCGCGGGCGACACGGGCACGATGGTGTCCAAGGCCGTGTTGACGGCCGGGAATCCGGAGGGCGACGTCATGTGGGGTGTCGACAACACCCTCCTGTCGGCGGCGGTCGACGGCAAGGTCTTCGATGGTGAGCCCACCCAGGTCGACTTCGGCGACGTGTGCATCAACTACGACATCGCCTGGTTCGTCGAGAGGGGCATCGACCCTCCGGTGGCACTCGACGACCTGACGAAACCGCAGTACGCCGACCTGCTGGTGGTGCAGGACCCGAGCACGTCGTCGCCCGGCCTCGCCTTCCTGCTCGCCACGGTGGCGAAGTACGGCGACGACGGGTGGCAGCA
>JANMFL010000231.1:0-15794 GCA_031377945.1 Acidimicrobiaceae bacterium
TGATCGGCGACGGCGTCACGGTGGGCATCATGATGCCTCCCGAAGGCCAGCCCTCCGATGCGGGCGAGTTGCTGATCGGGTGGGTGGTCATGGCGTTGATCCTCGGAGTGCTCGGCATCGTGGTCGCCGCCGCGTTCGCCGCGAGCGGTCGTCGGCAACTGGTCACGTTGGGGCAGTTGGGCGCGACCGGTGCCGACGAGCGCTTCGCCCGCCGGTTCCTCGCCTTGCAGGGGTCGGTCACCGGCGTGCTCGGTGCAGTGGTCGGCGTGGCGGCCGGCACGGTGACCGCTGTGTCGATCGGTCGCCCAGTGTTGCGACGTGGAGCGCTGAACGTCGTCTGGTTCGACCTCGCCGTCATCGCGCTCACCACCGTCGTCGTGGCCACGTTGGCAGCGCTCGTGCCCACGCGTCGGCTGGCCAAGGCACCCGTGCTCACGGCCCTGGCTGGTCGCGCGCCGGTCGCGCAGGTGCGTGCCGCACAGGTGCGCCTGGGAGCGGTGAGCATCGCCATCGGCCTGCTGGTGATGAGTCTCTCTGTGGCGTCGGTGCGAGGGCAGGATGGCGGCGCTGGGACGCTCGAGATCGTGGTCGCTGTACTCGGAGCGGCTGCGGTACTGGGCGGCGTGTGCGCCCTGAGCCCGAAGGTGGTCGACCGGTGGGGCGGGGTGGGCAGCCGCACCTCGGGCAGCACGAGGCTGGCCGTTCGTTCGATCGTGCGTCATCGGGCGCGATCGGCGGCAATGGTCGCTGCGATCGCCGCGGTGGGCGCAGTGGGCGTGGCCGGCGCGAGCGGTGTGGAGCGTTGGCGGCAGCTCGACGTGCCGCGCGACGTGGTTCGTGCCGACGTCATCACCATCGGGACCTTCGGGATACCCCAGCCAGCCGACTCCGACCCTACGTCGGTGGCGGCAGCACTCGAGCTGCGTCAGCAGGTGGACGACGTGGTCGGCGGGGTGCGCTGGACCGAGTTGGGGCGGCTGAGCGATCGTGCGTTCACCTCCGAGTACGTGGTGGCCACCGACGCTGCGCTCGACGCGTTGGAGATTCCGAAAGGCGTGATCCGCTTCGACGAGCGGGGCGTGGCGTCGGTTGCGCGGACCACGGTCGACTTCCAGGAAGTGCACGGCATCCCCGGGATGGCGTTGCCCTACGTCAGCCTCCTCGCTCCCGCAGCCGCCGACGATCCACAATGGGTCGAGTCGTCGCCCCTCGCGCTCGGCCATGTCGACCACGATCTGACGTCGACGGAGACCGACCAACTGCTCGTGCTGACCTACGCGAGCTCGATCGACGGGTACATCTTCGGAGACCCGCAGCCGCCGAACGGCTACATCAGTGGCCTCTCGTGGGAGACGGCGCAACGTCCGCCGGCCATCACCCGCGACGAGTTGCGGTGGATCGTCATCGGAGCACTGCTGCTGCTGTTCGCGCTCATCGTCGGCACGGGGCTCGCGCTGTGGGCCGCCGAAGGGAAGGTCGAGCGCGATCAACTGGTGGCCGTCGGCGCGGCGCCCAGGTCGCTCGCCGGAATGGCCGGCATGCGAGCACTCGTGCTCTCGGTCACCGGCGGGGTGATGGCCGTGCCCCTGGGGATGGTGACGTTGTGGGTGGTGCTGCACGCGGCGGGGAAGGACTCGCCGTTCCCCACGCTCACGGCGGCGATGGTGGCGTTCGGTCTGCCCGTGGTGATCGCCGTGGGTGCGTTCGCGGCGAGCACGGTGGCACAACGCCTCCGCCCGGCCACCGCGTCGACCATGTCGCTCGATTGACGGTGCCGCAGAACTCTTGGTTCTGCGGCACGGTTGCGGGGCGGCGGCAGTTTCGCTACGGTTGCGTAGCGAAAGGGAGGTCTCCCCGATGACGTCGCCCACCACTGTGTCCGTCGAGGAACTCGACGGCATCGACCCCGTCACGTACCAGCGCCGATGGCTGATCCTGGCCACGATGTGCCTGAGCCTGGTGCTCATCGTCGCCACGGTCAGTTCGGTCAACGTCGCCATCCCGCATCTGGCGGCCAGCGAACTGAACCCCAGCAACACGCAGATCCTGTGGATCGTCGACGCCTATGCCCTCGTGTTCGCGGCGCTGCTGCTGCCCGCCGGCGCAATCGGCGACCGCTTCGGTCGGAAGGGCGCGCTGCTCGTCGGCCTGGTCATCTTCATCCTGGCCAGCACGGCGTGCGCCTTCATGAAGGACGCCACCGCGCTCATCGCCTGCCGTGCGGTGATGGGCATCGGAGCGGCGCTGATCATGCCCAGCACGCTGAGCCTGCTGCAGTCGGCGTTTCCCCGTCGTGAGCGGGCCAAGGCGATCGCCACATGGGCCGGTTTCGCCGGTGCCGGCGGTGCCATCGGACCGCTGATGGGCGGGTTCCTGCTGGCCCACTTCTGGTACGGGTCGGTGTTCCTGGTCGCCGCTCCGATCGCGATGGTGGCACTCGTCGCGTCCGCCATCCTGGCTCCCGCGTCGCGAGAAGAGTCGGCCGGCCCGCTCGACCTGGGTGGTGCGTTGCTGTCCATCGTCGGCTTCGGAGCATTGCTTGCCGCGATCATCGAGGGGCCCGAGCGCGGCTGGAGCGACACGCTGGTCGTCGCCGGATTCGTCCTTGCCGCCGCATGCCTGATCGGCTTCGTGCTCTACGAGCGTCGCACCAAGTTTCCGATGTTGGACATGGGCTTCTTCGCCAATCGACGGTTCGCGATGGGCAGCCTCGGCATCACCGTCACGTTCTTCGCGATGTTCGCGATGTTCTTCGTCCTCACCCAGTACCTGCAGTTCGTGCAGGGCTACTCGGCACTCGAAGCGGGCGTGCGTGGTCTGCCGTTCGCGGTCACGATGATCATCGTGTCGCCGCGAGCGCCACGTCTGGCTGATGCGCTGGGGACCAAGCGGGCCGTCGGGGGCGGCATGATCGTGCTGGCTGTGGGGCTGACGCTGATGTCGATGGTATCGATCACGACGACCTACTGGTACGTGGCTCTGTGCCTGGTGCTCATGGCAGCCGGTGTGGGCGCGGCCATGCCGTCGCTCAGCAGCGGCATCGTCCAGAGCGTGCCGATGAACAAGGCGGGGGTGGGCTCGGCGGTGAACGACACGACTCGCGAGGTGGGTGGCGCGATCGGCATCGCGGCGCTCGGCTCGATCGTCAACAGCATCTATCGCGACCATCTCTCACCCGCGCTGACGCAGCTTCCTCCCGAGACACAGGAGATCGCCAGCCGCAACGTCGCCGGTGCGTTGCGCGTCGCCGGCGGGTTGGAGGCCTCGGTCGGCCCCGAGGCAGCAGCGCAGTTCACCACCGCCGTGCAGCAGTCGTTCGTCGACGGCATCCACGTGGCGTTGCGGGTCGCAGCCGCCATCGTCGTGGTCGGCGCGGCCGTCGTGGCGTCGCGCATCCCGAACAGCGAGCAACATGAGTTCACAGCGCACTGAGCGAATCGACCCTCGGTGCGAGCGGTCGCAGCAACGGGCCCTCGCAGCAGCGGTGGAGTTGCTGCGTGAGGACGGGCTGCCCGGGCTGACCTTCGAGGCCGTCGCGGCACGGTCGGGTGTGGCGAAGACGACGCTCTACCGTCACTTCACCGACCGCGCCGCCTTGCATCTCGCGGCCATCGAGTCGGTGGGACCGACCGCCGTCATGCCGGCCACCGACGACCTTCGAGCCGATCTGGTCGAGTTCATCTCGCGGCTCGACGACTCGCTGCATCACAGCGACTTCGGTGCCATCCTGCCGTCGGCGGTGGACGGTGCCGAACGCAGCGACGAAATGGCCGACCTGGCGCGGGTGGTAGCGGGGCAACGTCGCCGGATGTTGGAAGCGCGGCTCGGCGAAGGTCAACGCTCGGGAGTGTTGGAGTCCGACGCCGACCTGGACCTGGTCGTCAGCCAACTGGTCGGCCCGCTGTTCTATCGACGGTTCTTCAGCCGGCAGGAGCACGACGCGGCGTTCGTGCCCGCCCTGGTCGACCAGGTCCTGCAGCCCTTGCTCGTGGGTGTTCACCAGGAACTTAAGTTCGCGCGGGTTGGGCGGGTCAGTCGGCGGTGAGTTGCTTGCGCAGGCGGCGGGCCAGCGCGGTGGCGCCCATGGCCGTGCCGGTGGCGACCGTCAGATGCCCCATCTTGCGGCCACGGCGGGGTTCGGCCTTGCCGTAGAGGTGCAGGTGCACGGCGGCATTGTCGAGCGCGACCGACCACTTCGGCTCGCCCTTCTCCCACAGTTCGCCGAGCAGGTTCAGCATCGCGACTCCGGGGACGAGCAGGCGCGGCTCGCCGAGGGCCAGTCCGCACACCGCGCGCACCTGCTGCTCGAACTGGCTGGTGATGCACACGTCGAGCGTCCAGTGGCCGGTGTTGTGCGGGCGTGGTGCGAGTTCGTTGACGTACACGTCGTTGCCGACGACGAACATCTCGACACACATGACACCGACGAAGGCGAGCTCCTCGGCGATCCAGGTGCACATCTGCGCGGCACCGTCGGCGCTGTCGGCCGGCATGTACGCCGGCGCATAGCTGGCGTCGAGAATGCCGTTCAGGTGGCTGTTCTGGGAGACGGCGTAGGTGCAGGTGCGCCCGTCGGCCGTGCGGGCCACCACCATCGACAGCTCACGGTCGAGGTGCAAACGTTGCTCGAGCACGCACGGGACGCCACCGAGTTGCGCCCATGCATCGGGGAGCACCTCGGCGGACTCGATCGTGATCTGACCCTTGCCGTCGTACCCGAGTCGTGCCGTTTTCAGGATGCAGGGAAAGAGCATGTCGGCAGCTGCGGCGAAGTGCTCCTCGGACTCGACCACGACGTACGGGGCCACCTGAGCGCCGATCTCCTCGAGGAAACGCTTCTCGAGGATGCGGTCCTGGCAGGTTTCGATCGAGTCCGGCGTGGGGTGGACGACGACGCGGTCGGCGATGGTCCGCAGCGCAGTCGCGGGTGCATTCTCGAACTCGACGGTGACGAGCGCACAGGTGGCGGCGAGCTGCTCGAGCGCCGGGGTGTCGTCGTACGCCGCGACGAGGTGCACGTCGGCGACCTTCCCGGCCGGTGCGTCCGGGTCGGGATCGACGACCGTGGTGCGGTACCCCATCGTGCGCGCTGCCATGACGAAGTAGCGGCCGAGTTGGCCGCCACCGAGCAGCCCGATCATCGCGGGCGGAGTGATGACGGGCTGCGTGCTCATGCGGGCGGAAGCGTACCGGTGGTCGCGTCGTGGTGCCGCCGCGAACGGTACTGGGCCAGCGCCTCGGCGAGCGCCTCGTCGCCGCCGGTCGCGAGCATGGCGACCGCGAACAGTGCGGCGTTGGTGGCACCCGCTTCGCCGATGGCGAACGTGGCCACCGGGACGCCTGACGGCATCTGCACGATGCTGTACAGGCTGTCCATGCCGTTCAGGTGGCGGCTCGGCACCGGCACGCCGAGGACGGGCACCGTGGTCTTCGCTGCGATCATGCCCGGCAGGTGCGCGGCCCCGCCGGCCCCGGCGATGACGGCACGCAGGCCTCGGTCTGCGGCGGCCTCGGCGAAGGCGAACATCTCGTCGGGCATGCGGTGCGCCGACAACACCTCCACCGAGTGCGGCACCCCGAATTCGGTGAGCACCTCGGCGGCCTTGCTCATGGTCGACCAGTCGCTGGTCGACCCCATCACGACGGCGACGAGGGGTGTGCTCACGTGCACAGTCTGGCGCGTCAGACGGCCGAGCCGACGCGTTCTCCATCGACGACCGCAGCGTGCGCGCGCCGTGGCGCGATGCAGTCACCGACTCGTTCGACGCTGACGCCCGCGGCCTTCAGGTCGTGGTAGAGCCACTCGACGGGATTCGGCGGCACCGCCAGCACCACCCAGTCGGGTCGGCGGGTCCGGTTCTGTCCGGTGGGGTGGTGCAACAGGGTGAGCTCGCCGTCGGCCATTCCCATCGGCACCAGATCGGTGGTCTGGACGATGCCCTTGGTGCCGGCCCGCATCCACCAGTTCTCCATGTCGAGTGTGATGCCGAGGTCCTGGCCCACGACCATGCCGTTGGTGACGATCTCGACCTGGCAACCGCGGTCGGCCAGCAGTTCGGCGACCGACGTGGCGTGATGGAAGCCGATCTCGTCGATGACGACCACCGACTGACCCGGTTGGGGGCCACCGTCGGCAGCGGTGCCTTCGATGACTTCGCGCACGTCGACTACGTTGCCCGCACCCGGTTGATCGTCGCCAGGTGCCCACCACGGGCGGGCGGGCTCGGCACCCATTGCGACGATGACGTGATCGGGCTGGCGTTCCTCGACCAGGCCCGGCCACACGCCGATGCCGTACTCGAACTTCACGCCCAGCCGCTCGCATTCGTTCAACTGGTTGCGGATCATGTCGCCGAACTCGGCGCGATTGGGCACGCTGGCAGCGACGCTCACCTGGCCGCCTGCCTGGTCGGTCTTCTCGAACACGGTGACGTGATGCCCGTTGCGGGCCGCGGCGATGGCCGACTGCAGCCCGGCTGGACCGGCACCAACGACCATCACCTGCTTTGGCTTCGGCGAGAGGTGGACGGTGCCCACGCCCTGCGACTCGCGGCCGGTGGCCGGGTTCTCGATGCAGCCGAGCCAACGGTTCAGGCCCATGCGGCCGACGCACTCCTGGTTGCACGACAAGCACAGGCGGATGTCGTCGGTGTTTCCGGCGCGGGCCTTGGCGGCGAAGTCGGGGTCGGCGATCTGGCCGCGCACCACGCCGACGAGGTCGCAGTGACCTTCCGCGATGGCCCGTTCTGCCTGCAGCGGATCCTTGAAACGGCCGACGCCGACCACTGGCAGATCGACGGCCTTGCGGAACGCCGACGGGATGAACAGTGCGTACCCGGGAGGGATGTGCATGCTGGCTTCGATCATGAACAGGCTGGCCGTGGCGACACCGATGGACGTGTTGATGTAGTCGACCTGACCGGTGGCCTCGGCGATCGCGGCGATACGCACGGCGTCGTCGATGGTGGTGCCACCATCGATCAGCTCGTCGCCGCAGATGCGGACACCGAGCGCGAGGCGATTGCCGATGACCTTGCGCACCGCGCCGACGATGCGCACCAGCAGGCGGGCTCGGTTCTCGATGCTGCCCCCATACTCGTCGGTGCGGTGATTGGTGGCGTTCGACAGGAAGCCACGCACGATGGAGCTGTGGCTGCACTGCAGTTCGATGCCGTCGAAGCCGCCTTCGGCACAGTGCTCGGCGACGACCGCGTAGCCGGCGACGATCTCGTCGATGTCGGCGTGGGTGACGGCCTTGGGCACCTCGCGGAACAGCGGGTCGGCGACGGCCGACGGCGCCCACACCGGCAACCGCGAGTACATCGACGACGCCTGGCCGCCGTTGTGATTGATCTGGGCGAAGATCGGCACCCGGTGGCGGTGCACGGCATCGGTGATCGCCCGATAGCCGGGGATGACGTCGCGGTGGAAGCCATGGATGAGCTTCTCGTACGGCCAGTCGGTGGCGTGGGTGCTGTGCTCTTCGGTGATGATCAGGCCGGCGCCACCCGCGGCACGGGCCGCGTAGTACGCGGCGTGCTGTTCGGTGGGCTTGCCGTCACGCGCGTAGTTGGTGAGGTGCGCACTGAACACGATGCGGTTCCGCGTGCTGACCGGCCCGAGCTGCAACGGGGTCCACAGGTACCGGTACGCCATGCTGGAAACCCTAGGCGGATTTGCGGCGGGTCGCCGATTTGGCATCGAGCCACTTCTGCACCTGTGGCAGCAGGGTTCCCAGGCCCACCAGTCCGGCCAGCATCACCGTGGCGCCCACCACCCGATGACCGTCGGTGAGCACGACCACCAATGCCCCGCCGACGAGCAGGCCGAGGCCCGAGGCGGCCAGCGCGATGCGACCGCTCTTGTTCGACGACACGCTGGTCGCGGCCGATGCCACCTTGGTGGTGGTGCGATCCAGTGCTCGTTCTGCCCAGGCGAACTCGGTGGCCAGGATGGCCAGGCCGAGGATGATGACCAGCAGCCCCGGGCCTGGAAGGGCCAGCATGGCAATCCCGGCACCGAGAATGACGAAGCCCACGACGAGCACCGCCAGGCGTTTCGCGCTGCGGCCGATCCACCGCATCCACTGTGCAGGAGCGTGCAGACGCCCGGGCGGTGAGCCGACATCGGGGGAGGATGGGGACGACATGGGTGGACCTTTCGACAGGAACGTGGGTTCTGGTCGAAGGTCTCTCCCGCCCGTGCCGTTCGTTGGCGTTCGTTGGCGGTGAAGTCGCCGTCGACATGAGCCGAGGTGCCGAGCCGTGAGGCTGTGCTGACGACACCATCGAATCGGGATACTCCCCTTCGGACCCCAGACTACCGGTTCCGGTATCGCGCGGCCCGCGCGCGGGGTCGCGTATCGTTGCCGCGTGCTGCAACACCGCGGGATCGCCGCATGACCGAGCCGCGCCGTCGCAAGGGGGGCACGAAGACATCGGCATTCGGCGTGGGCAAGCGCGAAGGTCATGATTCGTCGGCGTTCTACGACCGTTTCCATGCGCCGGAGGTCAGCGACGACGAGACCATCGCCGAGCCCGGCGTGGTGGATCGGATCATCGTCGGCGACGCCCGCGACATGCGCGACGTGGCCGACAACTCGGTCGCGCTGGTGGTGACATCGCCGCCGTACTTCGCCGGCAAGGCGTACGAGGAGGCGTTGGGCGAAGGCAATATTCCTGCCAACTACGTCGAGTATCTGACGATGTTGCGCGACGTGTTCGGCGAGTGTGCGCGTGTGCTGCAGCCCGGTGGGCGGATCGCCGTGAACGTCGCGAACCTCGGCCGTCGCCCGTATCGCTCGCTCGCGGCCGACGTCACGACCATCCTGCAGGACGACCTGCGGCTGCTGTTGCGGGGCGAGGTGGTGTGGGTGAAGCAGCGAGGCGCCGCCGGGAACTGCGCGTGGGGCAGCTTCCAGCGCCCTGGCAACCCTGTGCTTCGCGACCTGACCGAGCGGGTGATCATCGCTTCGAAGGGCAGATTCGATCGTGCCCTCGACGCCAAGCAGCGCGCCAAGCTCGGGCTGCCGTCCGTCAGCACGATGAGCCGCGACGAGTTCATGGAGGCGACGGTCGATGTGTGGGAGATCCCGCCCGAGAGTGCATCGCGTGTCGGGCACCCGGCGCCGTTCCCCGTGGCGCTCCCCGAACGGTTGATCCACATGAACACCTACGAGGGCGAGCTCGTGCTCGACCCGTTCATGGGGTCGGGTACCACGGCGGTGGCTGCGGTGCGGACAGGCCGGCGGTTCATCGGCTTCGACACCGACCCCGGCTACGCCGCCGCGGCGATGGAGCGCATCGCCGGCGAGCGTGCACTGCCGCAGGTTCGGGTCAGCGCCAACGAGTCGCGCGTGACCGACCCGATGGTGGGGGGATGGGCGACGAAGGACCTCGCTGCTGCGCTGCTGACCGACGCAGGTTTCACCGAGATCGTCGACGATGCCAAAGTCGTCACCGGGGTGGTCCCCACGCTGTCGGCGCTCGACACGAAGGGCCGTCGCTGGTACTTCGAAGTGGTCGGCGGTCGGACGACGAACCGGCCTGGCTCGCAACGCATCGAACTGGTGTGGAAGGCCATCGCCAAGGGTGCGGTCGTGCGCGAGGCCGAGCCGAAGGCGCGCTTCGCTCTGCTCACGATCGGTCGTCCAGCATCGGCTGCCGGCGGCAAGGCGCTGAGCGCCGTCACGGGGCCCAAGCAGCCGGTTGCCGCGGTCGTCGACCTGATGGCTGACGACGTGCGAAACGTGTTGGCGGCGCTGGCGCGCTGAGCGGTCCCACTACCGTGTCGGCCCATGGTCGACACCGCTGCGAACGACGCTCCCACCCCCGAGTCCTTGGGCATGACCTGGGCGGGCGACTGCACGTTCGCCCGCTTCCCTCGCCGCGACGGCACCGGTGCCGACTTCGCCATCGTCGGCGTTCCGTTCGACATCGGCGTCACCAACCGCCCGGGTTCGCGCTTCGGACCGCGGGCGGTCCGCGAGCAGTCGAGCCTGTCCGGCGAGTTCGGCGATGCCTTGTGGCCGTGGCCGAGCGGTCTGCTCGCCGGCAAGCAGGTGGTCGACGCAGGCGACGTTCCGTTCCGGCCCGGCACCACCGACGAGATGCTGACCGCGACCCGGGCGAGGGTGTCGGCCTTGATCGCCGGCGGCACCGGCGTGGTGTCCATCGGCGGCGATCACCTGGTGAGCTATCCGCTGTTGCAGGCGCACTACGACCACTACGGGCCGATGGCGTTGGTGCACTTCGACGCTCACTGCGACACGTGGGACTACGACGCCGATGCACCGTTGCATCACGGGATGATGTTCCTGAAGGCAGCGCGCGAAGGGCTGGTCGACCCCGCACGCTCGGTGCAGATCGGCATGCGCACCCCGAACGACACGATGGGGTTCAACGTCTTCGACATGAACGCGGTGGTCGAGATGGGTGTGAGCGGTCTGGTCGCCGCCATTCACGAGCACACCGCCGGTCTGCCCATCTATCTCACGGTCGACATCGACGCGCTCGACCCGGCGTTCGCTCCGGCCACCGGCACGCCCGTCGCCGGCGGCCTGACCACAGCGCAGTTGCGCAGTGTGCTGTTCCGCTTGTTCGGCATGGACATCGTCGGCGCCGACCTGGTGGAAGTGGCGCCGCACTACGAGGGCCCGGCGCAGATCACCGCGCTCGCCGGAGCGACCATCGCCCACGACGAGCTGCACCTCCTGGCCGGTGCCCCCCGCCGAACCGCGCGAACTTAAGTTCCTGGTGAACCGCCCGAACGGGTCAGTAGGCGAGTTGGGTGACGGTGTAGATCGCCAGGCCGGCGAGACCGCCGACGAGGGTGCCGTTGATACGGATGAACTGAAGGTCGCGACCCACCTGCAATTCCAGCCGTTCCGAGGTGGCCTTGCCGTCCCACTTGGCCACCGTCGACGAGATGATGTCGCTGACCTCGCCGCGATAGTGGTCGACCACGTAGCCGGCGGCCCGCCGCACCCAGTCGTCGACCTTGGCCTGCAGCTCGGGCTCGGCCGCCAGCCGGTTGCCGAGGTTGACGAGTGAGCGGTCGATGCGGCGACGCAGCTCGCTGTCCGGGTCGTCGGTGGCGATCAGGGTCGAGCGCTTCACCTCGCCCCACAGACTCTGCAGCCAGGCCTGCACATCGCGGTGTTCGAGGAGCTCGCCCTTCAGTTCCTCGAGCTTCGCGACCAGCCCCGGGTCGGTCTTCAGCCGCTCGGCGAAGGCCACCATGCGTTCGTCGATGGACTGTCGCATCGGGTGGTCCGGATCGCGGCCGATGTCGCCGATGAAACTGTGTACAGCGGTGTAGATCTTCTCGAAGATGCGGTCGTCGATGCCCTCGGGTACCCACCACGGCGACTCCGTGCGCAGCCGGTCGCGGAAGGTGTTGCGGTTGTCGTCGAGGAAGTTGCCGAGCCCGCTGAGCGTGGCGTCGAGCAGCCGTTGGTGG
This sequence comes from Acidimicrobiaceae bacterium, assembly GCA_031377945.1. Taxonomy (GTDB): domain Bacteria; phylum Actinomycetota; class Acidimicrobiia; order Acidimicrobiales; family Ilumatobacteraceae; genus UBA668. Next base: position 11,461 of record JANMFL010000231.1, read on the forward strand.
TGGCCGCCGTCCATGCCGACGTCGATGGCGCGCCCGATGAGGGGGGCGATGGGAGTGTCGCGAACCTTGCGTTCGATCATGGTCTGCAACGCGGCGCCGACGTCGCGGTCGTCGATGACCTCGAGGCTGCCCTTCAGACCGTCGGCGACCGCGCTGCCGGCCTTCGCAGCATTGGCCGGCTCGCTGAGCCAGTTGCCCAGTCGCTGTCCGATGTGCGCCTGGTCGAGCCGTTCGTGCAACACCTCGCGGGTGAGGAAGTTGGTCTGCACGAACTCGCCGAGCGACTCACCGATCTGGTCCTTGCGGTTGGGGATGATCGCCGTGTGGGGGATGGGAATGCCGAGCGGGTGACGGAACAGTGCGGTGACAGCGAACCAGTCGGCGAGTGCACCGATCATCGCCGCCTCGGCGAACGCACGGACATAGCCGACCCAGCCGTGGTCGTCTTCCAGCGCACGGGCGACGAGGAACACGATGGTCACGAACACCAACAGCCCGAGCGCGAGCCGCTTCATGCGCCGCATGCCGGCCTGACGTTCGAGGTCGTTGGCCGACAAGGTCTGCATGCGGTCGAACCTAGTGGGCGATGTAGAGGCCGGGGCGGCCGGCGGCCATGCGGGCGAACACGCCCACGATGATCGCGGGGATGAGCGTGCGCCAGCCGAACTGTTCGACCGTGAGCACGAACCCCGTAAGCATGACGCTCGCGGCGCTGGCGAATGCTGCCGGCGCGCCGGTCGCAGCGAGCAGCGGCGCCGAGACGTTCATCGTCGGCGCGGCCGCGGCGCCGAACGTGGAACCGATGACGAAGAGGGGCAGCACCTCGCCGCCGACGAATCCCGTGCCGAGCGCAATGGCGGTGAACAGCAGCTTGAGGAGTGGGTCCCACCAATCGATGTGGCCGCCTGCGATCGCATCGCTGTAGAGCTGGGTCGACAGGCCGAGGTAATCGCGTCCGACGAGCAGCGCGAGTGCCACGGTGGCGGCGCCACCGATGACGGTGCGGCCGGGCGGCCAGTGCATGGCATGGGCCATGCGCCGCTTGACCAGCTTCAACACTCCGACGAACAGGCGGGCGAGGAGGCCGACGCCGATGCCGACGGCGGCGAGCTTGAAGGGCAGCCCGAGCGTCCAGTCGCTGCGGGGCAGCCTTGGCCGGTCGCCCAACCGGTAGCCGAGGGCGTCGACCACCCACTTGCCGGTGAATGCCGCGATGATCGCCGGGACGAGCGCCCGGAGTCGGTGGTGCTTGGCGACCTGCATCGTGAACACGACACCGGTGATCGGGACTGCGAACACCGCGCCCCAGCCGCCAGCGAGCGACGCGGCGATCAGGATCCGCCGCTCGTCGTGGCGCAGCTTCCCGAGCCGTGACGCGGTGTCGGTGACCGAGCCAGCCATCTGCAGCGCGGCGCCTTCACGTCCGACCGATGCGCCGAAGAGGTGGCCGACCACCGACCCGGCGAAGATGAGTGGGGCCATGCGCGACGTGACGCCATGGGTGAACGTGTGTGACTGCTCGATGACCGCCGGGGTGCCGCCCTTCGCCCGGCCGCCCCAGTAGTGGTATGCCGCACCGACGGCCAGACCGGCCAACGGCAGCAGCCAGAGGAGCCAGCCGTGGGCGATGCGAGTGCGGGTGGCCCAGTCGAGCGCACGGAGGAACGCGTAGGAGATGACGCCGGTCGAGGCGCCGCCGATGGCGGCGAACGACCAGACCCGAATCCGTGACATGCGTCGACCACCTTACCGATGAGGAGTATCGGGACCGGGAGCCGACGGTGTGGCACCCCCTCCGTAGGATGGCGTCACCATGAGCGACGACGGCCGCCTCCAGTTCGATCTCGATCCGCTCGACCTCGACGGGCTGAACCCCGACCAACTCGACGCCGTCGTCCACCGCGGTGGCCCGCTGCTGGTGGTCGCCGGTGCAGGCTCTGGCAAGACCCGCGTGCTCACCCACCGCATCGCCCACCTGGTGCAGGAGGGCGTGCCGCCCACGTCCATCCTGGCGATCACGTTCACCAACAAGGCCGCTCAGGAGATGAAGCACCGCGTCGCCGCGCTGGTCGGCCCGGTCGTGAAGGCCATGTGGGTGTGCACGTTCCACTCGGCGTGCGTCCGCATCCTGCGCGCCAACGCCGACGCGCTGGGCTACCCGCGTACGTTCAGCATCTACGACCAGGCCGACGCGCAGCGCCTCGCCGGGTACGTCGTGCGCGACCTGGGCCTCGACGCGAAGCGCTTCCCGCCTCGTGCCGCCCATGGTCAGATCAGCCTGTGGAAGAACGAGCTCATCACGCCGGCGATCGCGGTCGAGCGAGCATCGAACATCTTCGAGCGCAAGCACGCCGACATCTACACCGACTACCAGGCTCGGCTGATGAAGGCCGGCGCCATGGACTTCGACGACCTGCTGATGAACACGGTGATGCTCTTTCGCCAGCACCCCGACGTGCTCGCGCACTACCAGCAGCGCTTCCGTCATGTCCTCATCGACGAATACCAGGACACCAACACCGCCCAGAACGAGATCGCCCTCCAGCTCGCAGCCGGCCACGAACAGATCACCATCGTGGGCGACGGCGACCAGTGCCTGTTGCCCGGCACCGCGGTCGAGACGCTGTTCGGGCCCATGCCCATCGAAGCCGTGGAGGAGGGCGAGGTCGTGCTGGGGTCCAGCGACCACGGGACGCTCGAGAAGGGCACGGTTCGTCGTGTTCACCACGGACGATGGGTGGGCGACGTCGTGCGTGTTCGTTGCGGCGAGCGTTCGATCGTCGCCACGCCCGATCATGTCGTCGGCACCGGGCCGAAGGGTGAGGAACTCGCAGCGCGGCTGCTGTGTGCCGGGATGACCCTGCTCGTCCTCGTCGATGGCGAGCTGGTTCGCCGGTCGGTCGACTCGGTTGAGATCGAGCACTACGACGGGCCGGTCTACGACCTCGAGGTCGACCCGACCCATCACTACATCGCCAACGGCGTGCTCGTCCACAACAGCGTGTATGGCTGGCGTGGGGCGGACGTGCGGAACATCTCGCAGTTCGAGGAGGCGTTCGACGATGTCACCACGATCGTGCTCGACCAGAACTATCGCAGCACGCAGACCATCCTCGATGCGGCCAACGCGGTCATCTCCCACAACCCCGGTCGCAAGGAGAAGCACCTCTGGAGCGACAAGGGGGCGGGTTCGCCGATCGTCCGCTATCACGCCGAGGACGAAGGCGATGAGGCCACGTTCGTCGCTCGCACGGTGCAGCAGCTGCACTCGGAGCGGCGGGTCATCTGGAAGGACATCGCCTGCTTCTACCGAACCAACGCGCAGAGCCGCGTGCTCGAAGAGTCGTTCATGCGGTTCGGTATCCCCTACAAGGTGGTCGGCGGCACGCGTTTCTACGACCGACGCGAGATCAAGGACGCCATGGCGTACCTGAAGGCGGTCGTCAACCCGGCCGACGAGGTGAGCGTCAAGCGGGTGCTGAACGTTCCCAAGCGCGGCGTGGGCGACGGCAGCGTCGCCAAGCTCGACGCGTTGGCGTTCGCGGAGGGCATCTCGTTCATGGACGCCATGCGACGGACCCAAGAGGCCGGCCTCACCGGCCCGGCGGCACGCGGGGTCGCCTCGTTCGTGCAACTGCTCGACAACCTCGCGCTGATGCTCGCCGACGAGACCATGGGGCCGGGCGACCTGCTGCGTGCAGCCCTCGACGACAGCGGGTACACCGCCGAGCTCGAGGCCGAGGAGTCGGTCGAGGCCGCTGGTCGGCTCGAGAACATCGGCGAACTGGTGGGCTCGGCGCGCGAGTTCACCCGCCTCGACGAGTTCCTCGAACAGGTGGCGCTGGTGGCCGACACCGACGAGATCGACGACGACGATCGCGTGGTGCTGATGACGCTGCACAGCGCCAAGGGCCTGGAGTATCCGGTGGTGTTCGTGCTCGGGTGGGAAGAGGGTGTGTTCCCGCACAGTCGTGCGCTCACCGAACCCACCGAGATGGAGGAAGAGCGCCGGCTCGCCTACGTCGGCATCACTCGCGCCCAGGAACTGTTGCACGTCAGCCACGCCTGGAGCCGCCAGCTGTTCGGCAACACGAACTACAACCCACCGTCACGATTCCTCGACGAGATCCCCGCCGACCTGGTGGAGGACTCCGGCGCGGTGGGCGGTCGCAGCACCTATGGCCGCCAGTCGTACCGCGCCCGAGGCGGCGGCGCGTCGTACGGATCGCCGCCGCCCTACCGGCGAGCAGCCGCCGACGACGACAGCGGCTCGAGCCGTGGCGGCTCTCGGTCGCCGGTGAGCAGCTTCGACCCCGACGACGACGTCGACTGGC
>JANMFL010000240.1:0-12572 GCA_031377945.1 Acidimicrobiaceae bacterium
ACAACCGCTGCACCCAGCACCACGTGCTGAACGACTTCGAGGGCGAGCGGGTGATCCAGCGGGTCACGGTGATGGGTGACGACCCGCAGCCCGCAGTGCCGCTCCCTCGCTGGGAACCGTACGGTTCGAAGACGGCGACCTTCTGGCGCGACACCGAGATGCGCCGCCAGCTGAGCGCCCAGCGCACCGCCCCCTGAGCGGCGCCGCACGTCGCGGAACCCCGTCACACCCTCGGCGCACCATCCGCACATGTGTCTTCAATGTGATGGTTACTCGTTCGAGGAAGCGATGCAGGCGCTCGACCTGCAGATCAGGGTCCACGGCTGGGCCCTCGTACAGGTGAGGGACGACGACGACGGCACCGTGTGGTCGTACACGGTCGGTCTGGTCGAGAACTTCGGCCGCCCCGAGCTCGCCATGATCGACGTCGACCTGGAGTACCAGGCCCGCGTCCTCACGTCGCTCGCCGACGGCATCGCGGCCACCGGCAAGGTGCCGCCGTCCACCATGCTCGGGGAACGGTTGCAACTCACCGAAGTGCACCCCGACCACGTGCAGAGCGACCTGTTCGGCACGTGGGCCAACCTCTACGGCAGCTACCCCGAACCGGGCATGGTGCTGCAGGTCCTGCTCCCCGACGACGCTTTCTGCGAATGCCACACCGGGGCCGGACGTCGGCTCGACGAGGCGGGGCCGCTGCCGCCGAACCCCTTCCCGCAACGCCGACCGAATCGCGCCGAGCGGCGCCGGCGCAACCGACGAGGCGATGCCGCATGATCTGACAGGATCGCACGATGACGCAGCTGCTCCGGGTGCAGAACTTCATGTTGTCGAGCGACGGGTTCGGCTCTGGCGAGGGCCAGAGCCTGGAACGCCCCTTCGGTCACGCCAACCCCGCCGAACTGGGTGCCTGGGCCTTCGCCACCGCGCATTGGCCGAACCGCAGCGAGCCTGGAGGGTCCCGCGGCCTCGACGACTACTTCACTCGCGACTACGCACGGAACATCGGCGCCGAGATCATGGGCCGCAACAAGTTCGGGCCGCAGCGAGGACCGTGGGAGAACCTCGACTGGCAGGGTTGGTGGGGCGACAACCCTCCGTTCCACACGCCGGTGTTCGTGCTCACCCACCACTCCCGACCGAGCTTCTCGCTGGCCGACACCACGTTCCACTTCATCGACGCAACACCCGAACACGCGCTGACGCAGGCGAAGGCCGCCGCCGACGGCAAGGACGTCCGGCTCGGCGGGGGCGTCGCCACGGTTCGCCAGTTCCTGGACGCCGATCTCGTCGACACCATGCATGTCGCCGTCGCGCCGATCGAGCTCGGTCGCGGCGAGCGGCTGTGGGCGTCACCCGACGAGTTGCGGGACCGATTCCACATGGATTCCGTGCCGAGCCCCGGCGGCGTCACTCACCTGCTGTTCTGGCGCCGCTGACGCTTCTTCGGCTCAGGTCAGCAGCAGCAGTTCGTCGGCGAGCGGCCAGGCGCCGTCGGTCCAGTTCGACACGACGGTCCAGGTGGTCGCCGTGGACGGGCGATGCACGCCGCGGAACGAGATGCCGATGTCGTAGCCCTCGAGCGTGACGGCATCGGTGGTCGGATCGAGCCAGAAGCCGAGCCCGTACGGCGTCCCGCGCGGCGTGCGGCCGTGCGGTGTGGTCATCATCTCGACGACCTCGGTGTCGACGATGGCGCCGGCGGCCAACGCCTGCCAGAACAGCACCATGTCGGCAGCGGTGCTGAACAGTCCACCGTCGCCGAGCCCGCGGTTGGGGACGGCATGGACGTTGGTGCGCAGCCCGGTCCGTTCGCGGTAGCCGATTGCCACATCGCCGCTCAACTCGTCGTAGCTCAGAATCCCGCTGTTGACCATCCCCGCCGGTGCGAGCACTCGACGTTCGACGAGCTCGACGAACGGGGTCCCGGTCACGCGCTCCGCGAGCAGTGCGAGCACCACATAGCCAGCGTTGTTGTAGTGGAACTCGGCTCCAGGCTCGGCGCGGGCCGCCACCCCGGCCATCACGGTGAGGATCGCCGAGGGCCGGTCCAGTGAGCACGGGGCAGGCCCGGGTTCGGTGGCGTCGGCGTCGGGCACCCGCCCTGCGTCGATTTCCACGCAGTACTCGCCGATGCCCGACCGATGCGAGAGCAGGTGGCGAACCGTCACCGCTGGATCGACGAACGAGGTTGCTTCGGCGATGATCGAGACGACCTTCGTGTCGAGGGTGAGCAGGCCGCGCTGGACCAGGCCCATCACGACCAGTGCCGTGCACCCCTTCAGCGCACTCGCTCCGGCGTAACGGGTGTCGACGGTGTTCGCGATCGCGTGGGCGCGATCGGCCAAGCCGTGGGCCGACGCATGCACGATCGAGTGGTCGACGTCGACCCGGACGACACCGGCGAACCCGTCCCGAACTGCTCGATCGACGGCGGCAGCGATGCGCTCGCTGGTGAGACTCGACATGGATCGATCTTCGCGCGTCCGACGACCTGCTCAAGTCGTGGCCGCGCTCCGCGATGAAGCGACCTGACAGCCCGGAGACGCGACGAGTCCGGCAACGTGAGTCACGCAGGCGTTCGGGCGACTCCCCCGAGGATCTCTGCGACGCGAACCGGCATCGACAAGAACGGCGAATGACTGGATTCGAGCACGATCGTCTCGTCGCACCGCGCCGACATCTCGTGCTCCTTGAACACAGGGATCGCCTGATCTTGGTCACAGACCACGTACCACGAGCGCTTGTCCTTCCACGCCGGCGGTCCCTGCGGCGTCGCGAAGATCTCCGCACTCGATGCAACGAGTGCGCCGACCGACGCCTCCGCCAACGGAGCCGGGACGTCGGCGTAGAACACGTCGTTCGCCAGCGATGGGTCGATGGTCATCAGGCCGTCGTTGTCGAATCGGAGCGCGCTCGCAATCAGCGGCGGCGGGTCGACGGCGGCGATGTCGAGCACCGTCTCGCCCTCGGCGAGACAGAACGCGGCCAGGTACACCAGACCCCGAACTGCCGGATGACTCCCCGCACCGCTCACCACCATCCCACCGTACGAGTGACCAACGAGCACGACCGGACCGTCGATCGCATCGACAGCCGCTGTCACCGCAGCGATGTCGTCGGCCAGGCCGGGGCGCTGTTGGCCGCGCGGATCGGCGCTCGGGAGCTGCACCGCAACCGACGGGATGCCCTGACGTAGGAGCTCATCCGTCACCCGGCTCCACGTCGGCCCAGCACGATGCCACGCACCATGGATCAACACCAGCGTTGCGGTCGTCATCATCATCTCCTGGGTTCTCTTAGACTAGTGTGACTATACTAGCACCACTCCGTCAGAACCGCTACGCTGATCGCCGATGCCGACAACGTCGAGGGCGAGATGAGCGCCGCCACAGAGGAACGCCTCGCACGAGGCGAGGGCGGCAAGCTCCGCGGCCTGATCCTCGACGCTGCCGACGCTCTGCTCGATGCCACGGGCGACGTCGCCGCAGTGTCGATGTCGAAGATCGCCCGAGCGGTGAAGCGAACCGAACCAACGGTGTACGCCCATTTCGCCGACAAGGCCTCCCTCATCGAGGCGGTGTGCGAACGAACCTTCGAACGTCTCGGCACGTCCACCGACGCAGCACTCGACGGTCTCGACGATCCGTGGGCCCGACTCGATGTCCGAGCCAGGACGTACGTCGAATTCGCCACCCAGCACCCCGAGCACTACCGACTGCTGTTCTCCACCTCACGTCGCTCCAGCGACGACCGGGACGAACTCGGCCGGCTCACCTCGTACGCCGGGTTCGCCGGATTGCGCGCCGACGTCGCCGCCTGCATGGAGGACGGCACGATGACCCAGGGTGACCCTGACCTGGTGGCGCTGTCGATGTGGTCCAGCATCCACGGCATCACCTCGCTCCTCGTCACCCACCCGACGGCGAAGTGGCCACCGGGCCTGCTCGACCAGATGCTGCACATCCATGCGACCGGGCTCCTCGCCCGGGACGCTTTCGTCGTGGCCTCGTCCGTCTGACCTGCTCACGTCCGCCGCTGTTGTCCGCCCATGTCCGTCTGATCCGTCCCGGTCCAACTCGTGCGGCTCAGTCCCGTGCAGGAATCGTGCAGGCCTCATGCCGCTCGCACCGATCGGGTGGATGTGCGCAAGGTACTCGTGAGTGTGCAAGTGGGCGTGGCGTCGGTGGCGACAACGAGCACCCGACGAACGAGACACCGAACGCGGCGAATGTCGAGTCGAGCACGAGCCCAAGCCGGAGCCGGAGCCCGAGCCCGAGCCCGAGCCCGAGCCCGAAATGGTGGTTGGCTCGGACGCTCATCACGTCGGCTCCTTCGCATGTCGGGTCGTGCGGCCCGGTCGCTGGGCTCGTCGTAAGAACCGCAGCGGTTCTACGTCACCCGTGAGCGCGATGCGACGCTCCGGGACGGGATTGGCGGTGAGTTGGCTGTCGTGGCATCGCATCGCAGCCCATTGCCGGGTACGTTCAACGGGGAGCCGAACATGGATCTCGTCGTCGGCTCGGCCGACGAAGCGGCCGTTGAACTCGGCGTTGAGGGTGTCGGCCACCTGAGCGGAAAGAGTCCATGCGAGCACGGGCAGGTCGAGTCGGTCGGCAACGGCCATCGCGGCGGCGGTTGCGTGGATGTGGTCGGGGTGGCCGGTGATGCCCCCTTCGTCGAACACCAGCAGCAGATCGCTGTCGGCGACGACCAGCCCGACTTCTGCGGCGAGGAGCCCGACGTCGAGAGTGGACAGTCCTCCGTCGCGGTGATCGAACTGGTGAACCGCGTTGATGCCGAGCGCACTGGCCGCCGCCGCCAGCTCACCGCGCCGCACTCCGGCAAGATCGCGAACCGACGCCCCGAGTGTGGATGCCTCGCCACGTGTGAGACAGATGAGATCGATCGAGGCACCTCGGTCAACGAGCGTCGAGATGATCGCTCCGAGGCCGAAGCTTTCGTCATCGGGATGGGCGCACACGGCGAAGATCTTGTGAGCGACCGGCATGTGCTCATCGGTGCTCATCGGTGATCAGAACGTGATCGTCGCGTCGGCCCAGCGTGTCCAGTCGGTGGCCTCGTCGAGGCGAAGGCCGTTGTCGGCGCGTTCGTCGCCGTAGGCGGGGCCGTGCGGGGGATGACGCGAACGTTCATGGCGTGATCTCCTCGGTGACGCTGGACTCGATCGCGAGGCGGGCGTTGCGCCATTCGGGGAAGCCGTCCTCGAGGCGGAGGGCGTGGCGACCGCGTCGGCGCAGGAGCTGGACGGCTTCGTCGGCGAACACGCAGTACGGGCCGCGGCAGTAGGCCACGACATCGAGATCGGCGGGCAGGCTGCGAAGCCGGCGAGCGAGTTGTTCGATGGGGATCGAGACGGCGCCGGCGATGTGCCCCGCGGCGAACTCGGCATCGGGGCGGACGTCGATGACGATCACGTCGCCGTCGATGAGACGTCGGGCGAGGTCGTCGCGGCGGACCTGGTCGAGGTCGTCGCGGTGTCCGAGGTACGCGGTGGCGAGATCGTCGATGGCGTCGTGGTGGGAGACGGCCACCAATCGCAGCGATGCCCACAGCGCGGCGACCTGGTCGGATGCGAGGCGGTAGTAGATGCGGTTGCCGTCGCGGCGGGTGGTGACGAGACCGACGGTGGCGAGAGTGCGGAGGTGGAACGACGTGTTGGCGACGCTCTGGCCGATCTCGGTGGCGAGCTCGTCGACGTGGCGTTCACCCTGGGCCAGGACGTCGATCAATTCGGCTCGGCGACCGTTGCCGAGCGCCTTGGCGACTTCGGCGAACCCGTCGAACAGTGCGTCCTTCTTGCCTCGGTCTGCCACTGCTACCTCCGTGTTCAAAGATCTGCTTGACAAGGTACCGTCAGCGCCGCGACTATTCAAGATGTTCTTTGAGGAGGCAGGGTGCGTGTTCATGAGTTCGTCGACGAGGGCCTGGGCCATTCGTCGTATGTGATCGACCTCGGCGACGGCACTGCAGCGGTGGTCGATCCGCCCCGGTTCCCCACGGCCCAGGAGCGCCTCGCCACGGCGTTGGGCCTTCGGCTGGTGTGGACCTTGGACACCCATTCGCACGCCGACTACGTGACCGGTAGCCCGGCGCTGGCCGCCCGCACCGGAGCGACGTTCATCGCTCCGGCGGCCTCGCACCTCGAGTCGCCACACCGGCCTGTTCACGATGACGAGCACGTGGTCCTCGCGGAGGATGTGGAACTGGTCGCGCTGGCGACGCCGGGGCACACGCCCGACCATCACGCCTACCTGCTGGTCGAGCGGGGCGCACCGGTGGCGTTGTTCTCCGGTGGTTCGCTGATGGTCGGCACGGTCGGACGAACCGATCTGTGCGGTCCGGACCTCGCCGTGCCGCTCGCCCACGAGATGTTCAATGCGTTGCGACGGTTCGATGAGTTGCCCGGCGGGCTCTCTGTGTACCCGACACATGGGGCCGGGTCGTTCTGCTCGGCGCCAGGTGCGTCGCAGCGAACCTCCACCCTCGAACACGAACGCGACACCAACCCGTTGTTCTCGATCACCGATGAGCGTCTGTTCGTCGAGCGCCTCGTCGCCGGGTTCGGTACGTTCCCCAGCTATTTCGCTCGGCTGCCGGAGGTGAACCGGCTCGGTCCGGTCCGCTACGACATGCTGCCTCACCTCGCCGCCCTCAATCCTGCCGATGTGGAGCGGCACCTCGCCGACAGAGCTGTCCTGGTCGATGCCCGCCCGGTCGCCGCGTTCTCCGCGGGGCACGTGCCAGGGTCGTTGTCGAACACGTTGCGCCCGGTGTTCGCCAGTTGGCTCGGCTGGCTCGTCGAAGCCGGCCGGCCGGTCGTGTTCGTTGTCGACGAGGGTCAGGACCGCGACGATCTCGTCCGTCAATGTCTCGACGTCGGCCATGAGCACCTGCTCGGTGAACTCGCCGGTGGCATCGACGCGTGGACTGGGTCGGGCCGAAGGGTCGCCACGATCCGACTCGTCGACCCCGCAGGCATGACCGGCACGGTGTTCGACGTCCGCCAAGCCAACGAATACGCAACGGGACACGTGCCCGGGGCGAACAACATCGAGCTCGGCGCGGTGGCCGACGCAGAGCTCCCGGCCGGGCCGGTGACGGTGATGTGTGGCCATGGTGAGCGGGCGATGACCGGCGCCAGCATTTTCGCCGCGGCCGGACGCGTTGACGTCATGGTCCTCGATGGTGGACCCGATACCTGGTCGACCGCGACCGGCCGACCCTTGGAGAAGGGCCGGTGAGCGCCCCCACGACCGACGCACCACTGCGGCTCGGCCTCAAGGAGAACCTCGGCCAGTTCGCGCTCCTCGTCGGCGTCAACGCGCTCGTCGGTGGGATGATCGGCCAGGAACGCACCGTGCTCCCGCTGCTCGCCAAGGAGGAGTTCGGGCTCACCGCGTTCACCGCGACACTCACGTTCATCGTCGCCTTCGGCGCCGTCAAGGCAGCGACGAACTTCTTCGCCGGCACCTTGTCCGACCGGTATGGTCGCAAGCCGGTGCTGGTCGCCGGATGGATCATCGCCCTGCCGATCCCGCTGCTGCTGATCTGGGCACCGAGTTGGGGATGGGTGATCTTCGCCAATGTCCTGCTCGGCATCAACCAAGGACTCACCTGGTCGACCACGGTGGTCATGAAGATCGACCTCGTCGGCCCCGCCCGACGCGGATTCGCAATGGGTTTCAACGAAGCCGCCGGCTACGGCGCCGTCGCCGTCACCGCGCTCGCCACTGGATACATCGCCCAGCGTTGGGGGCTTCGCCCGGAGCCGTTCTTCCTCGGCATCGCCTACGCCGGCCTCGGCCTCGGCCTGTCGGTGTTCTTCGTCCGCGAGACCCGCGACCACGCCCGCCACGAGGCCGCCACCCACGTCGCCAGCAGCGACGCCCACCGCGAGGAGCTGACCACCGGGCAGATCTTCAAGCTCACCTCCTTCACCGACAAAGCACTGTCGTCGTGCTCGCAGGCCGGGCTGGTCAACAACCTGAACGACGGGCTCGCCTGGGGCCTGTTTCCGATCTTCTTCGCCGCCAGCGGCATGTCCATCGGACGCATCGGCGTCCTCGCCGCCCTCTACCCCGCCGTCTGGGGCCTCGGCCAGCTCTACACCGGCGCGCTCTCGGACCGGATCGGTCGCAAACCGCTCATCGTCGGCGGAATGCTCACCCAAGCCGTTGCCATCGCATGGATCGCCGCCACCGGCAGCTACGCGGCCTGGGCGGTCGGCGCGATGGTGCTCGGAGCAGGCACCGCAATGGTCTATCCAACCCTGCTCGCCGCGATCGGCGACGTCGCCCACCCCGCCTGGCGCGCCCGATCAGTCGGGATCTACCGACTCTGGCGCGACGGCGGCTTCGCCGTCGGCGCGCTGCTCGCCGGCATCCTCGCCGACCTCATCTCGATCCCCGCCGCCATCTACGCCGTCGCCGCACTCACCGCGATCTCCGGCCTGTTGGTCGCGATGCGCATGTACGAGACGCACCCCCAGTGAGCCGCGAGGGCGGGGACCGGCGCTCGATCAACGAGATTCTCGCCGACGCACGCGCCCGGCTCGACCGCGTCGATCCGGCCGAGCTCGCCGTCGAACACGCTCGGGGCGCGCTGATCGTCGACATCCGCCCGGCCGACCAACGCTCACGCGACGGTGCGCTCCCCGCAGCGGTCGTCATCGATCGCAACGTGCTCGAATGGCGACTCGATCCATCCTGCGAACACCACATCTCCGAGGCCGCCGACTACGACACGCGCATCGTGATCGTCTGCAACGAGGGCTACCAATCGAGCCTCGCCGCCGCACAACTCCGAGCCCTCGGGCTACACCGCGCCACGGACGTCATCGGCGGCTTCCAAGCCTGGCTCGCTCTCACCGACAGCGAGACCCTCTGACCAGCCGAGCACGCCCACCGCGGCCACCCTTGGTGCTCCCTCGAGGCAACCCTGCAATGGCTCCTCGAGCACTGATGTCGAAGGCAGCCGGCGTTCGAAGTGACGACCGAGCGATCAGTACCCGAACGCTGCGAGGGATCCGTCTCGGTTGACGAGCATGACCGACTGATCGGCCCAAGTCGAAGTGTCGCCACCCATCCCTGGAGCGTCGCCAGGCATGCCCGGCAACGCCAGTCCGACCGCGTCGGGGCGTTCCGCGAGCAGTCGTTGGATCGCCTCGACCGGTACGTGTCCCTCGATCGCGTAGCCGTCGATGAGGCCCGTGTGACACGATGCCGCGTTGTCGGGAATGCCTTGGGACGTGCGGAACTCGGCGCGGCCCGGATCCTCGGTCACATCGACCGTGGCACCGTTCGATTGCAGGTACACGACCCACGCTGAGCAACAGCTTCAACCGGGGTCACGGCGGACCGAGAACGACAGACCCGCCAGCGCACCGCCGGTCCCGGTCGAAGCAGACGGTGCCGATGCGGTTCCGCCGTTGGTGCTCGAGCAGCCTGCGAGCACCCCGGCCAGCGCGACCATGCCGGCGCCGAGTGTGGCGCAGAACTGGCGACGTCCGATCGTGCTCATCGCCCAGTGACCGTAGTCGGTGTGTCCGGTCGGGGGTTGGCGCGTGCGCTGTGGGCGGGTCACCAAGGCTGCCGATGAGCGAAGGTCAAGACGGCGTTGCGGAGAGTGCCTCGAGCCGGGTGCGGTAGTCGTCGGGTTCGATCTCGCCGCGGGCGAGGCGTTCGGCGAGGATCTGCGGGGCGCTCGGCACCTGCAGGGCAGTCGGGCCAGGCGTCGCCGCGTGTGCTTGGTTCCCCGTTCGGCGGATCAGCGTGACGCCGAGCCAGATCAGGCTGCCCCAGACGAGCAGCATCATGATGGCCATGGGGATCCAGCCCCAGCTGCTTCCGTCGTGCATGTCGTAGTTCCAGTTGCCGTGCATCACGGCCTCCATTCGTTGTCCTGCATCGCACGGTAGGGCGGGATGTGGAGAACTCGACAGCGAGGCGTCAATCAGCAGATGGGTTCCATGCGTCCTCCACACGATCTCCACAGCGACCCGGCATCGTGGGCCGCTTACGGTGGCCCGTGCTGTTCGTGGCCGGGTCGAACTTCGAGGAGTGTGCGCTGGTGCGAGTGTGGTCGAGACGTGTGATGTTGATCGCCGGTGGTGGTGCGTTGCTGCTCGCCGGGTGCGGATCGGGCACGTCCAAGGGAGCACCGACGACGATCCCAGGCGCACTCGTCGGTGCGACCGGCCCTGCGGTCGAGCGGCGAGATGCAGAGCGACGCCGCAGCGGTGCCAGCACGGTTTCGGCGACGGTGACGGCGTCGCCGGTGACGGTGAACATCGGCGGGCGAGACGTGTCGACGTGGGCATTCGGCGAGCGCCCCAGTGCAGGGGGAATCCGTGCCACGGCTGGGGATCTGATCGACGCCACGTTCGTGAACGACCTGACCTCCGGGAACACGGTCCACTGGCACGGCATCGCGCTGCGGAACGACATGGATGGGGTGCACGACTTGACGCAGTCGATGGTGGAGCCAGGCGCGTCGTTCCGCTATCGGTTCACGGCACCCGACCCGGGCTCGTACTGGTTCCATCCACACATGGGCCTCGAACTCGACCGCGGGCTCTACGCGCCACTGATCATCGAGGACCCGAACGAACCCGTCGCGTACGACGTCGACGTCACGCTGATGGTCGACGACTGGCTCGATGGCTACGGACGCACCGCCGAGGACGTCCTGCACGAGTTGCAGCAGTCCGGCGGACACTCCGGGCACGGTGGCCACATGGGCGGACCGAGCGACACCAACGATTCCACCGGGATGGGCGGCATGGGTGGCATGGGTGGCGTGGGTGGCTCTGGCGGCATGGGTTCGATGATGAATGGTGGGCTGGTCGGTGACGTGTCGTACCCGCTGCACCTCATCAACGGTCGCGCCCCGAGCGAACGCGACACCATCACCGCAAGCGCGGGTCAGCGGGTCCGTATTCGGCTGATCAACGCCGGGTCGGACACCGCCTACCGGGTCGTGGTCGGCGGTCACCGGCTCACCGTCACCCACGCCGACGGGTTCCCGGTCGAGCCGGTGGAGGTGGACAACGTGCTCCTCGGGATGGGTGAGCGGTACGACGTCGTGATCACCGCCGGCGACGGAGCATTCCCGATCGTCGCGGTGCCCGAGGGCAAGCAGGATCCCGCTGGTGAGGCGGTGCTGCGGACCAGCACCGCGAGCGCCGCACCAGCGACAGGTTCGCGGCCAGCGGAGCTCGACGGCCGGACGCTCGAGTACACCGACCTCGCTGCAACCTCAGCGGCTCGCCTGGCATCACGCGCTCCGGACCGGACCATCGAGGTGCACCTCACCGCGAGCATGTCCGGTTACACGCATGGCATCGATGGGCGCAGCTTCCCCAGCACGGCACCGATCACGGTCGGCGAGGGTGAACGCGTGCGGATGCGGGTCGTCAACGACACGATGATGTTCCACCCGATCCATCTCCACGGACACACGTTTCAGATGGTCGGCGCCGGCAGCGCTCGCAAGGACACCGTCAACGTGCTGTCGATGAGCGCAGTCGAGTTCGACATCGAGGCCGACAACCCGGGCCAGTGGATGCTCCACTGCCACAACACGTACCACCTCGAGACCGGGATGGCGACGGTGTTCTCCTACCGCGATTGACGACCGACGGGTCGCTGTCAGTCGCGGAAGTCGCCGGTGACGGCCAGGTCGAGGACCGAGGTGGAGCCGTCGGCGTACTGCACGGGGACGTGGAGCGTCATGTCGTGGGCACCGTCCATGCCGGGGTGCATCGACAGCTCGAAGGTCAGTTCGGTGGACTGGTCAGGCTGGAGGGTGGCCGCGCCGGTGTAGGTGAGAGCGCCTGGGCAGCATCCTTCGTTGATCTGGACGTGGGGCGTGCCGAGCGTGACGGCCTGCGAGCCTGTGTTCTCCAGCTTCCAAGTGGGCTGAACAGCGACGTTCAGAGCGACGCGTCCGAGGGCCCACAGGCTCGGTGTTCCGGTGACTCCGTCGATTTCGGCGGCGCCGCTGCCGGCGCCGGGTGTGGCGATGATCGGCATGCCCATCGAGTTCGTCGCACCGGTTCGTGCCGCCGCTGTCTCGGTTGGTCCTCCGCCGCTGGTGAGAGCAAGCACGGTGATCGCCGCAATGGCGCCAAGGGTGCCGATGCCGAGGATCCAGTGGTTGCGGTGGGCGCGCTGGCGTTCGGCGCGACGGGTGGTGGTGTTGGTCATGACGATGCTCCAGAGGTGAACAGTGATGGGGGTGGTCCGTATTGGTCGATGATCGCGGTGCGTACGTCGGCGATCGGCACGCCGGCGGCGAGTTGACCGCGAGCGGTTGCGGTTTCGTTGCCGCACACCGCGCAGCCCGAGGCGTGGGCGTCCCACTCGCCGGCGGCGGTCATGTAGCAGTCGGCGAGGTTGCGGTGGCCGAGGCTGTGGTCGCAGCCGCAGTAGCAGGGGATCTGCGCGAGCTCGCTGAGGTGTTCGGCGGCGTAGTGGTAGTCGGCGGCAATGGCCGGGGGGGCGGGGGACAAGTGGACCCAAACCCCCCCGGGTGCGGGCCACCCCGGG
>JANMFL010000297.1:0-17771 GCA_031377945.1 Acidimicrobiaceae bacterium
GACGAATTTGCCGCGCTGGTCAGCGAGCAACCCGACTTCCTGCACGCGCTCGTGGGCATTGCTCAACGCGGTCGAAGTCTCGGTGTGCACCTGATCTTGGCAACGCAGCGGCCGAGCGGGGTCATCAGCGACGACATCCGCGCCAACACCAACCTCCGCCTCGCGCTGCGGCTGCACGACTCGGCCGATGCGATCGACGTCGTCGGTGACCGCGCGCCCGCGTTGTTCCCCCGTCGTGTGCCGGGTCGGGCGATGATGCGCCTCGGTGCCGATGAGCACGTGGTGTTCCAGACCGCCCACGTCGACGACGCTCGCGCGGTGGTCGAGGCCGTGTGCGCCGCCGCCGCACGGTTGCCGCAGGCCGAGCCGACGTGGCCGCCACCCTGGACGGATCCCCTGCCGGACCGTCTCCATCGCCACGAGCTGCCCGGTGATGCGCTCGGATGGTGCGACGACCCGGACCATCAACGCCGTGTGCCCCTGCACTGGTCGCCCGACGACGGCTCGGTCGTCGTGGCCGGCAGCCCGGGCAGCGGGGTGACCTCGACACTGCGATTGCTCGCCATCCGCGCCCTCACCCGCCGCGACACGCACGTGCACGTGCTCACCGCCGAGGCCACGAACCTGTGGGACGCCATCGACGCGCATCCTCGTGGGATCGTCGTGGCGCGGCGCGACACCGAGCGGATGGCGCGGCTGCTCCATCGGCTGCGCACGCCGGCCACCGACGGCGTCAGCCGCATCGTGGTGATCGACGGCCTGGATGCGATGCGACGAGATCTCGACGCCGCGGACACCATCGAGCTGTTCGACGCGCTCGACGACGTGCTCGCCGGGCATCACCATGTCGTGCTGGTCGGTACGACGCGACCCGGCACGGTGCCGACCGCGCTGCTCGTGCACTGTGCGCACCGATGGGTGCTGCACCTCCACGATGCGCTCGACGCCACCGCCTTGGGCGTGCCCGCACACTTGGTGCCGCCGGTCGTCGCCGGTCGCGTGCACCTCGCCGGGTCGGGACTGACCGCCCAGTTGGTCGAGCCCACCGCACTGCTGCACGTGGTCGAACATCCGACCGGGTCCGGCATGGCCAGCATGATCGACGGCATGATCGACGGCGTGATCGACCGCATCGCGCCGGTCGACATCGTCCCGTCGGTCGTCACAGCCGCCGCACTCCCCGCTGGTCGACACACCGAGGGCGAGCTCGTCCTTCCGCTCGGCATCGATCTGTCCAGCGGTACGCCGCGATCACTGATCGTCCCCGAAGGTGACCATCTGCTCGTCCTGGGTCACAGCCGGTGCGGCCGCAGCAGCGCCTTGAACCGCGTCACCGCGGCGTGGCGCGAGGCACATCCCGATGGCCTGGTCGTGGCCGTCCTGCCCCGCCGTTCCACGTTCGACCGTTCCCTCGCCGACGAGTGCCGGCGCGCAGCATCGGCGACCGACCTCGGTGGGTTCGACACGCCCGGTCGAGCCGTGCTGTTGGTCTGCGACGACGCGGAGTTGATCGACGACCCCGATGCCCGACTGACGACGCTCGCCGCGGCACGGTCCGACCGATTCACGATCGTTGCCGCGGCACGCTCCGACGCACTGCGCCAGCGCTACGGCCACTGGACCCAGCACGTCCGCAACGCGCGCCTCGGGCTGATCGCGACCGGCGGCGCCGACACCGACGGCGATCTGCTGGGGGCCATGCTTCCCCGCCGTCTGCCGGTGCAGCCGAGGCCGGGGTTGATGTGGGTCGTGGACCACGAGGGACAGCACCTCGTCCAGGTCGCACTCGACGACCCCGATCTCGATGTCCGAAGTAGGCTCTCGCACCGATGATGCGGACGACCTCTCCTGTACGCCGTCCCCTGCGCGCGCTCGCACTGCTGACCGTCGGCGGCCTCGCTGTCGGAGCGTGCGGCTCGTCCGACGGGGCCACCACCGAAACGAGCAGCTTCGTCGCACCGAAGGTGATCATCACCTCGATCGCGGGCGACGACGAGAGCGCGCTGTTCGCCGCGATCTACGCACGAGTGCTCGAAGACGCCGGGTACCGAGTCGCCAGGAAGGACCCGATCGCGCTCGACCGGGCGGGCTACATCGACGCGCTGGCCAAGGGCACGGTGAACCTCGTACCGGACTGGACGAAGGACCTCGTCGCCGACGTGTACGACCTGCCGGGCGCACCCACTGCGTCGAGCGTCGACCCGGCCGCGACCACCACCGTCGCGCCGTCGAGCACCGCACCGGACACCACCCAAGCCGGCGCCACCACCACCACCGCTGGCGCCGTGTCGGCGAACGGGCGCAGTGTGCCCGAGCAGATCGTGGCCATCCGCGCCGCCCTGCCCGAGGGAGTGTCGGTGGGCGAGCCGTCGATCGGCGAGGACAAGCAGTCCATCGCCTGCAACCAGGCGACGATGAAGGCCAACAAGGACAACGACTTCGTCAGCCTGTTCAGCCTGTCGGCAGCCGCGACCACCATTCGGCTCGGCGGATCGGCGGCCTGGATGGCCGACGATCAGGTCGGCTACCCAGCGTTCCAACGCACCTACGGCGGCGTGTTCAAGGACGTCCTCACCATCGAGGATGCCGACCTGGCGGCCGCCCTCGACGCCGACGAGGTCGATTGCGTGGCCGTCCAGTCGCTCGACCCGATCGTCACCCGCAAGAAGCTCACCGTGCTGCTCGACGACAAGGCGATGGTGCGTGGCAACGCCGCCGTGCCGCTGCTCTCGACCAGCGTTGCGACCAACGATCTGATCACGGTCCTCACCCAGGTGAACAACGCCCTCACCAGCAACAAGATCAACCAGTTGTTGAACGAGATCAACACCAACGGCACCGATCCGGTCACCGTCGCCAACGCCTTCCTCGACACTGCGGGCAGCCTCGCACCGAGCACGAGCGTCGCTGGATGATCGACGTCGTCGACCTCTCCAAGCGGTTCGGCTCCACCACGGCCGTCGACCACCTCGGCTTCCAGGTCCGGCCCGGCGTCGTCACCGGTTTCCTCGGGCCGAACGGCTCGGGCAAGAGCACCACGATGCGCTGCATGCTCGAACTCGATCGGCCCGACACCGGCAGCACGTCGTTCGGCGGGCGCCGCTACCGCGACCTCGACCGCCCCTTGCACGAGGTGGGCGCGTTGCTCGACGCCGGCTACGTACACCCCGGTCGCAGCGGTCGCAACCACCTTCGCTGGTTGGCCGCAAGCAACGGCATCGCCCGTTCGCGGGTCGACGAAGTGCTCGAACTCGTCGGCCTGAGCACGGCCGCCGGCCAGCGAGTGCGCACCTATTCGCTCGGCATGCGCCAACGACTCGGCCTCGCAGGCGTGTTGCTCGGCGAACCGGAGACGGTCATCCTCGACGAGCCGGCCAACGGCCTCGACCCGGAGGGCATCCGCTGGATCCGGGACATGTTGTCGTGGCTCGCCTCGCAGGGCCGCACGGTGCTGGTCAGTAGCCATCAGCTCAGCGAGATCGCGCTCATCGCCGACGACCTCGTCGTCATCGGCCGCGGACGGCTCATCGAGCAGTCGACGGTCACCGAGTTCGTCGCCCGACACGCGGAACGCTGGGTGCGGGTGAAGAGCCCCGGTGTCGCCGACCTCCAGGCGCCGGTTGCCGCTGCCGGCGGCGCCATCACCTCGGTGGACGACACCACGCTCGACATCCGCAACCTCGACGCCGCCACCGTCGGCGAACTGGCCGCTCGACACGGCGTCGTGTTGCACGAACTCTCCCCGCAGACCGGCTCGCTCGAGGACGCGTTCCTGAAGGTGACCGCCGACTCCGTCGAGTTCCACTCGGGGCAACCCGGCCCCGCGGGAGGTGCGGCATGATCGACCTCCTTCGCTCCGAGCAGATCAAGCTGCGCACGGTCGTGATGCACTGGGTGCTCGCGGTGATCGCCCTCGCCTTCCCCTTGGTCATCACGTTGCTCACGTCGTTCTTCAACGGCGACGACGACGGCTGGAGCGCTCGGTCGTTGGTCGAGGTGCTCACCGGCACGTCGTTCCTCTCGGTGCTGTTGATCGCCGTGATCGCCGCCGCGTCGGTGACCGGCGAATTCGGCTTCGGCACCATCCGACCCACCTTCACTGCGACGCCACGTCGTTCCCGCGTGGTGATCGCCAAGGCGATCGTGCTGGTGGTGCTGGCGCTCGAGATCCAGATCACCGTCGTCGTCGTCGGCTGGTTCGCCGGCAGCGCGATCGCCGAAGGCCGCGGCGCGACGATGAACCTGAGCACGGTCGAGGCCGGTACCAACGCGCTGGGCGGGACCGTCATCCTCGCCGCGCTCATGGCCGTCGTCGGCCTCGGGCTCGGCCTGCTGGTGCGCAGCACACCGGCGGCGGTCGCCGCGCTCATCCTGTGGCCGTTGCTGGTCGAGAACCTGCTCGGCGGGCTGCTCAGCCTGATCTTCGACAGCAGCGGCCTCGCCGCGTGGATGCCGTTCCGAGCCGGCTTCACCATGGCGACGCTCGACCCGTTCGACGGACCGTCACGACTGGTCGCAGGCCTCTACTTCGCCGGTGTCGCGGCAGCGCTGCTGGCCGTCGGCACCTGGTCCGTCAACCGCCGCGACGCCTGACGCGACACCTGGCGACACACCCGGGAAACCGGCGCAGGCGTCAACGGGCGCGGAGCTCGAGTGCGTCGCGCTTGAGGATGGTGTAGTGCCGCTCGTGCTGGTCGATCCACCCGAGGCGGATGAAGCTGGCGATGGCCTTGTTCACCCGTTCGCGCGACGCGCCGACCATGCCGGCGAGCTCTTCCTGGGTGATCGGCAGCACGAAGGACTCCTGGCCGCCCGACAGCTCGAGCAAGCGCTTCGCGGTGCGACCGGTGACGTCGAGGAACACGCTGTCGGCGAGCGCTTCGTCCATGACCCGCAGACGTCGGGCGAGCAATCGGCACACGCCCCACAGGAGTGCAGGGTCGCTGCGGAAGGCCTTGATGACGGGGTCGAACGGAATGGCGTAGACCACCGACGGTTCCAAGGCGCGGGCCATGGCCGACCGGGAACCTTCGTCGAGCAGCGCCATCTCGCCGAACAGGTCGCCCGAGTCCATCAGCGCCACGACGGTCTCGCGATGGTCGATGGGGTTGGCGATGGCGATCGCGATGCGACCGCTGACCACCACGTACAGCGAGTCGGCGACGTCGCCCTCGCGGAACAACACGTCGCCACGAATGAGCGGCAACTCGACGCCCGCAGCAGCGATCTCGCGCACCACGGCGGCAGGGGCATCTGCGAAGAAATCGGTTCGGGCGAGCAGTTCTTCGTGGGCCATGCCAAGCCAACGGTACTACCCTCGCCCCCGTGTCGTCGCAACGGTCGTGCAACGTGTGGACCATCGTCGTCGCCGGCGGCTCCGGTACCCGCTTCGGTGGCCCCAAGCAATACGAGACGCTCGGTCACCAGCGCATCCTCGACTGGTCCGTCGCCGCCGCGCGTGCGGCCAGCGACGGGGGGGTGGTGGTCGTTCCCGCCGCCGACGCGTCGCGTGAAGGTGCCGTGGCCGGCGGGGCCACGCGCAGCGAGTCGGTGCGCGCCGGGCTGGCGCACGTGCCGGCCGAGGCCGAGGTGATCTGCGTGCACGATGCGGCGCGGCCGTTCGCCGGCGCCGATGTGTTCGATCGTGTGGTGCAGGCGGTCGTGGCCGGAGCCGACGGCGGGATTCCCGGCGTCGCCGTGGCCGACACCATCAAGCAGATCGACCGCGACGGCACCGTCGTCCACACGCCGCCTCGCGCCGAACTGACCGCAGTGCAGACGCCGCAGGCGTTCCGTGCCGAGGTACTGCGCGCCGCCCATGCAGCGGGCCTCGACGCCACCGACGACGCTGCACTCGTCGAGGCCGCCGGTGGCCGGGTGGTCGTCGTCGCCGGCGATGCGGCGGGCCGCAAGATCACCGATCCCGACGACCTGCGCTGGGCGCGCGAGCACCTGACCGGTGAGCGAGAGGGCAGCGTGATCGCCAACGCGGTTGGGACCACTGGCACGACTGGGACCACTGGCACGACCGGGACCACTGGCACGGTGCGCGTCGGCCAGGGCTTCGACATCCACCGCTTCAGCGACGACCCCACCCGGCCGCTGGTCCTGGGCGGGGTCGTGTTCGACGGCGCTCGCGGCCTGCACGGCCACAGCGACGCCGACGCCATCGCCCACGCCGTCACCGACGCACTGCTCGGGGCGGCCGGATTGGGCGACATCGGCGAGCACTTCCCCGACACCGACCCGCAGTGGAAGGGCGTCGACTCGCTGCTGCTGCTGCGCCACACGGCACAGCTCCTGCGTGAACAGGGGTGGCAGGTCGGTAACGTCGACTGCTCGGTGGTGTGCGAGACCCCCAAGATCGCACCGCACCGGGCCGAGATGCAGCGTCGTCTCAGCGAGGCCGCCGGTGCGCCGGTCACCGTGAAGGGCCGCCGGGCCGAGGGCCTCGGTGCCCTCGGCCGCCAAGAAGGCATCGCCTGTTGGGCGAATGCCGTGATCGTGAAGGAGACCGGGCCGTGAAACCCAAGAAGCCCGCACCGGGCGGCCCGAAGGGCCAGCGCACCTCGGGTGCCGGCAAGCCGCGCAGTCCCAAGGGCGGCGCCGGTTCCCGCGCCACCACCAGCGGCGCGACCGGCGGCACCGGGTCGCGACCCACCGGCACCGGGTCGCGACCCGCCGGCGGCGGCGCGCGAAGCGGTGAGGTCATCAGCGGGCGGCAGTTCTCGTCGCGCGGCGCAGGTCGCACCGGGCGCGTCGCTGCCCCGGGCGAACCCGCCGGCCGGAAGCCGGGCGAGAAGACCCTCGGCGGCGAGCAGGTCGAGGGCCGTCAGGCCGTTCGTGAACTGCTCATCGCCGGCAAGCGACGCGTCAAGGAGGTCTGGGTCTCGGGCGAACTGGTCGAGACCGAGATCATCGGCGACATCGTCGAGATCGCCCGCAGCATGCGCGTGCAGGTCACCGAGGTCGCTCGTCGGCGGCTCGAGTCGCAGGCGCGCAGCGAAGCACCCCAGGGCATCATGGCCTTCGCCGCACCGCTGCAGGAGGTCGAGCTCACGGCGCTGCTGCAACGCAAGCCGAACAGCCCGCCGTTCCTCGTGGCGGTCGACGGTGTCACCGATCCGGGCAACCTGGGCGCGCTGCTGCGCTGCTGCGACGGTGCCGGCGTGCAGGGAGTCGTGCTGCCCAAGCACCGCGCCGTGCACATCACGCCCACCGCGGCGAAGAGCGCGGCCGGTGCCATCGAACACGTGCCGATGGCGCTCGTCGGCGGCCTGCCAACCGCCCTGCAGCGCATGCGCGACGCCGGGATCTGGGTGGTCGGGCTCGACGACGAGGCCGACAAGAGCCTGTTCGAACTCGACGACCTGGCCAAGGAGGGCATCTGCCTCGTGCTCGGCGCAGAGGGCAACGGTCTGTCGCGGCTGGTGCGCGAACGGTGCGATCTCATCGTCAGCATCCCCATGCGCGGCCGACTCAGTTCGTTGAACGTCAGCGCTGCGGCGGCACTGGCCACCTACGAGATCACCCGCCACCGGGCTCGCTGAGTGGTCTCCAGGAACTGAAGTTCGCGGCGGGTGTTCTCCAGGAACTTAAGAGCGCGGTGGGTGTTCAGGGGCCGGGTGGCACCGTCGTCGACGGCACCACGGTGTCGCCCGACTCGCCGGTGCCGTCGTCCTCGGTGCCGATGATCACCGACGTCCCGGTGACGGTGCCCTGCGTGGCGACGGTCGTCGACGTGACGCCGTCGGGCTGGCACGTGACGCGCACGATCTCCTGTTGTTCCACGTTGAAGGTGGAACCGGCCGCCTCGCCGTAGGTGCGGACGAAGTCGCCGAGTGACGAGGTGTCGTCGGGGCACGAACGCTCGACCTTGCTCGCTCGGCGCACCACCCATCCGTTCGCCAACTGCACCCACGGACTGTCCAGCACGTCGACCACCGCGGGCAGGGCGATCGCCGGGCCGGGCGGGCCGGGGATGATCGAGAACCACAACACTGCGTCGCCCAACAGGTCGGCGGCGACCGTGCACTGGGCGACCTGGGTGAGGGTCGGGCAATCGATCTCGCCAGGGGTGCCCGCCTTGATGACCATGGTGCGGGTGCCGTCCAACTGCAGCGCGAGGTCACTGGTGGTGATCCCAGCGTCGAACGCGAACCCCGGCGCCGGGGTGGCCAGGTACACCCACGACACCAGGTCGAGGTGTCGCGGGTCGGTGACCGAGCCGATATCCGACGCCTCGGCACCCGGCGTGGCGCTGTCACGCCCGAACGCCACGACCAACAGGAGGAACAGCCCTGCGAGCGCGCCGATGCTCAGCCAGAAGCGGGGCGAGAGGAACTGACGCACCCCGTGAGCGTAGGTCAGCCGTTCCTGGCGCGGACTGCAGCGACCGCAGCACGGGTGGCGGCGTCGCCGATGGCATCGATGACGTCGTCGGTGTGGCCGAGTCCCACGAACAGTGCCTCGTACGCCCCGGGAGCGAGCGCGACGCCCTCGTCGAGCATCGCGTGGAAGAACGCCGCGTACATCCGCTCGTCGGTGGTCTTCGCCTGCTCGAAGTTCGAGGGCGGCGCTCCGTCGCCGAAGTACATGCCGACCAGGGTGCCGACCACGGGGAACGAGGCCTGCAGCCCGGCCGCTGAACACGCCACCACCAGCACGTCGGCCAGGCGCGCCGCGCGCGACCGCAAGGTGTCGTACGCCTCGGGTGTCAGCTCGCCCAGTGCAGCGCGACCGGCGGCCGTCGCCAGCGGGTTGCCGGCCAACGTGCCGGCGTGGAACACGGCACCCAACGGCGACAACGTCTCCATGACGTCGCGGCGCCCACCCACGGCACCGATGGGCAGACCGCCACCGATGACCTTGCCGAAGGTGGTGATGTCGGCGCGCACGTCGTACTGCTGCTGCGCACCACCGGTGCCCAGGCGGAACCCGGTGATGACCTCGTCGAACACCAGCAGCGCTCCGACACGGTCGCACTCGGCGCGCAGGCCGTCGAGGAAGTCGGGGTTCGGGGCGACGACGCCCATGTTCGCGGCGACGGGCTCGACGAAGACCGCGGCGACCTGCTCGTCGAGTTCGGGCACCACGTTGTACGGCACCACCATTGTGTTGGCCACCGCACTCGCGGGAACGCCGGCCGTGCCGGGCAGACCGAGGGTGGCCACGCCGCTGCCACCTGCGGCGAGCAGGGCATCGGTGGCGCCGTGAAAGTTGCCGTGGAAGATGACGATGCGATCGCGACCGGTGAAGCCGCGAGCCAGACGCACCGCGGTGCTCGTGGCCTCGGTGCCCGAATTCATCAGGCGAACACGTTCGCAACTGGGGACTCGACGCTGGATCTCCTCGGCGAGCAGCAGTTCACCCGGCGTCGGCGCACCGTACGACGTGCCGTTCGCGGCAGCCGCGGCGAGTGCCGCGGTGACGGCCGGATGAGCGTGGCCGAGGATGACCGCGCCGTAGCTCTGCACCAGGTCGATGTAGCGACGACCCTCGACGTCGAACACGTACGGACCCTCGGCCCGCTCGACGAGGTACGGGGTGCCGCCCACCGCTTTGAAGGCGCGGATGCTGCTGTTCACGCCGCCGGGAATGACGGCGCACGAACGGGCGAACAACGCCGCGTTCGAACGCGGCAGGCCGTTCGGGAGAGGTGGAAGACGGGGGAGATCGGGCAGGGTGCTCATGAGTGGGCCTCCGCGAACCAGCGGGCGAGATAGGTGAGGATCACATCGGCACCGGCGCGCTTGATGGCGGTGAGATGCTCGGTGGCGACGGCGTCGTGGTCGATCCAGCCGTTGGCGGCGGCGGCCTTGATCATCGAGTACTCGCCGCTGACGTGGTACGCGGCGAGGGGCACGTTCACCTGGGCGCGGACCGCAGCGATGATGTCGAGGTAGGCGAGCGCCGGCTTGACCATCACCATGTCGGCGCCCTGGTCGAGGTCGGCCTGCACTTCCAACAGGGCTTCTCGCGCACCGTTGCGCCAGTCCTGCTGGTAGGCCTTGCGATCGCCGCCGCCGACGATGGCACAGTCGACGGCGTCGCGGAACGGGCCGTAGAGACCGCTGGCGTACTTCGCCGAGTAGGCCAGGATGCTCACGTTGGTGTGACCGGCGGTGTCGAGCGCCGCACGGATGGCGCCCACCTGGCCGTCCATCATCCCGCTCGGCGCGACGACATGGGCCCCGGCGTTCGCCTGGGCGACAGCGATACGGCCATAGATCTCGAGGGTGGCGTCGTTGTCGACCGAGGTGTGCGGGTCGCCCGCCGGGCCGTCGAGCACGCCGCAGTGGCCGTGGTCGGTGTACTCGTCGACGCACAGGTCGGCCATCAGCACCATTCGGTCGTCCACGTCCCCGGCAAGATCCTCCAAGGAAAGTTGCACGATTCCCTCAGGGTCGAACGCTCCGGAGCCGATGGAATCCTTGATGGATGGCACCCCGAAGAGCATGATCGCGCCCACCCCCAGGTCGGCCAGCTGGCGGACCTCGTCGCGGAGGCTGGCTCGCGTGTGCTGGACGACGCCAGGCAGCGAAGCGATCGGTTGTGGTGCATCGATGCCCTCGCGCACGAAGAGTGGTGCCACCAGGTGGCGAACGTCGAGCTGCGTCTCGGCCACCAGGTCGCGCAGCGGGGCAGAGCTGCGCAGCCGGCGGGGCCGCGAGACGGGAAAGTTGCCGGTCACGATGACGCATCGTATTCGCAGCCATGGAGGAATCATCCGGTGAACGCCCCCGAGGTGTCCGCACACGTCCAGATCAGCGACGCACGCCAGCGAGCCGTCCACGCCCGACAGCTCGGTGACTTCCGCACCGCCGCGACGCTCTTCGCGACCGCAGCCGGTGAGACCACGGAACTCCAGGATCGACTGCACCTGCAGGTGCGTCAGGCCTGCTGCTTGGTGGCCGCCGAACAGTTCGACGCCGCCGCCGCGCTCGCGCGCGTCGTGGCCGAGGAGGCCCGTGAGGCCGATCACCTGGCCGAGTTGGCCGATGCACTGGGTCTGCTGGTCGACGACCACACCCGCGCCGATCGGTGGGCCGAGGCCACCCAGGCACTGTCCGAAGCCGTGTTCATCCTCCCTCGGCTGCCCAACGACCCGGCGCACTTCCAGGTGCTGCACAACATGGCCGTCACCTATGCCCGCTGCGGGTTCGTCGAGCCGGCACTCGAGTTGTACGACCGTGCACTGCGCCTGGCCGACAACGACATCGACCGCCAGTTCGCCTACGCCAGCATGTCGGCCACCTATCACGACGCTGCGCTGCGTGAGTCCGACCCGCTCGAGCAGCATCGGTTGCTGCACGACGGCCTGTACGCCGCGTCCGCCGCGCTGGACCCCGAGGGTGCACGAGAGGCGATGGCGGTGGCCGAGGCGTTGGCGCACCGAGCGATGATGCTCGCCGAGATCGGTCATTACCACTCGGCGATCGACGACGCCCAGCGGGCGCGAGCGCTGGCCGGCGAACACGGTATGCGACTGGAACTCGCCCTCGCGATCGCCGGTGAGGCCTTGGCCCTGTGGGGCATGCGTCGCGACGCCTCGGTGCGTTCGGTCATCGACGAGGCCTACGCCGCCGCCGAAGGTCTGGAGCTGACTCGCTATCTCGGCCCGCTGCACGAACTGGAGGTGGAGGTGCTGTGGACCCAAGGCCTGTACACCGAGGCCCGTGCTGCGCTCGAGAAGGAGATGCGGTGCATGCAGCATCGCCTCGACGAGCAGTGCAGCGTCCGCTGGGAGCACGTGCGGCTCGGTGCCGAACACCTCGAGGTCGCCGCGATCAGCGAGACCGACCCGCTCACCGGTCTGCCCAACCGTCGACACCTCGCGCACGTGCTGCCCGAGGTGCTCACGGCCCATTCGCCGGTGTGCGTGGGCGTGATCGACCTCGACGGCTTCAAGCACGTCAACGACGAGTACGGCTATCTGCTGGGCGACAGCGTGCTGCAGGAGGTCGCCACCGTGCTCGAACGCGTCCTTCGTCGGGGCGACACGGTGGTCCGGCTGGGAGGCGACGAGTTCGTGATGGTCCTGCGCGAGACGTCACCGAACGACGCTCGCGCCGTGCTGGAGCGGGTCCGTCAACTGATCGGTATGCGCACCTGGCACGGCATCCCTCCGCACGTGCGCCTCACCGCGAGCGTCGGCCTGGCCGTCGGGAACGCTGCCCACGACCCCGACCGATTGCTCGCCGACGCCACCGCTGCGCTGCAGCAGGCGAAGAAGTCGGGCCGCGACCGCATCGTGCTGCGCTAGGAACTTCGGTAGGGTCTCCACGCGATGGCAGCACAGGCTTGGTTCTCCTCCGGCGACATCGATGTCGCCCCCGGCACCGTCGCGGTGCTGCAGTTGACGATCGTGAACCTGGCCGACGCCACAGATTCGTTCACCCTCACGCCCATCGGCATGGCGGCCGGCTGGACCACGTTACGGCCGGCGAACGTCACCCTGTTCGGCGGGACCCAACAGGTCGTCGAGGTCGAGGTCGCGCCGCCGCAACTGCCGAGCACCGTGGCGGGGCCCACCGCACTGAGCATCCGCATCGTGTCGAACCGAGACCCCGACGCGGACACGTCCGCCGAGACCACGCTGGTCGTCGGCGAGAGCTTCGACCGTCGGCTGAACATGCTCACGCCGGCCCTCCGCGGCCGGCGCACCGCCACCTACGACATGATGGTCGAGAACCGCGGCAACACACTGGCGAGCTGCCGCATGCACCTGATCGACCCCACCGGTCGCATCGAGGGCGAGTTCGACCCGCCGGCCGCCGGCGTCGAGCCGGGGGCAGGCACCCTCGTGCGCATGAAGGTGCGCACCCATGGTCTGCAGTGGCAGCGCCACTCGCGCACCATCCCGTTCCGCGTCGACGCCGATCAGCCGGGAAGCCCCACGGCGACAGCACCGGCGACGTTCGTGCAGGCGCCCGTGGTGCCCGAGCATCTGGTCGGTCGGCTCCTCGCCATCGGCGCCACCGTCGTCGCGCTCGGCATCGCGTGGGTGGCGTTGGTGAAGCCGGCGATCGACGATGCCGCGCAACGGGCCGTAGACAACGCAGTGCCCACCGAGACCACCACGTTCGGCTCGACGATCGCACCGAACCCCGACGACACCACCGTGACGACCGCGGTGGCCGGCGGCGACGAGACCATCGTCAACGTCGCCCTACCGGTGTCGGTGCCGACGGGACAGACGGGCACGAACCAGTACACGGTGCCCACCGGACAGACGCTGCGGATCACCGACATCATCGTGCAGGACCCGCAGCAGAACCAGGGCACCATCGTCATCTCCAAGGGCACCACGCCGCTGTTCAACTACAGCATGACGGTGATGTTCGGTTCGGACATCGATCAGCCGCTGCGCACGCCCATCGAGCTGCAGTCCGGCGAGCAACTGGTGATCACGGTCGCCTGCGAAGGTGTGGGCGACCTCACCGGCTCGGCCTGCAACCCGAGCGTGCTCATCAGCGGCGTCCTCGTCCCCGCCTAAGTTCGGCAGCAAGGGGTGCTGAATGGTAGGAAACTCCTGCTGTTCGTTGCCCACTGTCCGCACTGGCCGCTGTTGCCGGCGGCCCGTCCAGGTCTCACGCCACACGAGTGTGCGGCTGCCTCGTTCTGGCATCAACGGGCACTGCCGTGCCGGCCGTGGCCGGTTCGGTCTTGTGTGTCCTCCGCGCAGCGTTTCGAGTCTCCGGTCGTAGCCCGGCGACCTCCAATCCCGAAGGGTTGGCGTGCTGTTGAGCGTGGAGCCTGATGGCTTCGCGCTCGATGTTGCGTGCGGCGTTCACATCGCGATCGATGTGGGCGCCGCACGTTTTG
The DNA here is from genome assembly GCA_031377945.1 of Acidimicrobiaceae bacterium. Lineage (GTDB taxonomy): Bacteria > Actinomycetota > Acidimicrobiia > Acidimicrobiales > Ilumatobacteraceae > UBA668. Next base: position 13,828 of record JANMFL010000297.1, read on the forward strand.
CAGTCGAAGGTTCTCTGGCTGAGGGACAGCTTGGCTGTCACGGTCCCACAGTTGGAGCAGGTCTTCGATGACGGATACCACCGGCCGACAGCCACCAGATCGGTGCCGCGGTCGGTGCATTCGGTGGTGATGATCGTGCGCAGTTGGCCGAGGCCGGCGTCGGCGAGCGCACGAGCGAGCGGCCGGTTGTGAGTCATGCCTTTGACGTTGAGATCCTCGATGCCGACGAGGTCGAAGCGCGCCGCAAGCTCGTTCGCGAGCAGATGCTGGGCCGTGGCACGGGTCTTGGTGATCCGGCCGTGGAGGCGTGCGCGTCTGCGGGCCAACTTGGCCCGGTTGTTCGACGACTTCGCGCATCTGGCGAGCCGTCGGTCGAGGTCCTTCAACCGCTCGAGTTGGCCGGCCAGTGGGCGCGGGTTGGGGACGTGGCCGTCTGAGTCGGTGAGGCCGGGGACCGCCCTCGAGAGGTTGGCCAGATGGGTGACACCGAAGTCGGCGCCGACGGCGCCGCCGAGCTTGGCGTGGCCGCGCTTGATGGGCCGAGCGGCGAACTGGTGGCGCACGAGGAACGACACTTGCCAACGGCCTCCCGTGTAGGAGATGGTGGCCTTCTGGATGCTGGCCCGCTCCTGTTCCACAAGTCGGTACAGGCGGCGAGTCGACTCGATCGTGTGCAGCCAGACGAGCTGTCGCATCTGGGCGCGCACGTGCGGGTTGTGCGACTGGAGCAACGCTTGAGGGAGCATCAGCCGGACGGCATGACGTGAAGGGTGGAACCACGAGAGCTGATGATTGAGCTCGACGAACGACACGGACAGCTTGGCCGTCTTGCGGGACTTGAACGACGGGAACCCCATGCGCGCCCCAGCCCGGGCACCGTTGCGTGATGTGGACCAGTTCTTGAACGCCTCTGCTGCTTGGGTGATCCCGGTGTCGAAGCAGTGCTTGGCCACCTCTGCCGACCACGGGGCCACCTCAGGCTTCACTCGATTGAACTGCTTGCGCAACGAGTACGCCGACCACGACTGCGCCAGCGTCAGATCAGCCTCAGGGACACCGGCGGCACGCTCGCCAGCGCGGCCCTCGAGATTGGCGACGATCACATCACGGGCCCAGTTGAAGGCACGGCGTGCTGAACCGCAGTAGCTGCGCAGCATCCGGTCCTGGGACGGCGAGGCGTCGAGCGTGAACACCACCGCCCGCGTCACGAACCTCGCATCCGTCGCACCCATGCTTGACAGTGTTGTCACAGGGTGTGACGCAGTTTCCTACCCATCATCTCCCCTTGCTGCCGAACCCGTCCCCGCCTGAACCGGCCCGCCGGTCAGCCGTCGAAGCGGGACGACGCGGCGTTCTGACGGACGCGAGGCACGACGACGGTGACATCGGCCGAGGCGATCTCACCATCGAGCGTCTGGGCCACGATCGTGCGGTTGCCACGGCGGTCGTTGCGACGCACCGTCAGTTCGGCGAGCAACGTTCCTGTGGCATCCGTGGTGACCGTGATCGGACGGCCCGCACCGTCGGCCCAGGTGAGCGTGACCGTCGCGTTGGGAGCGAACCCAGCACCGATCATCGTCAGCCGGGCAGGGGCGACCACCACCGTGGTGCTCGCCGCCAGCTTGGGCTCGTAGTGCGCATCACCGCTGACCAGGAACGTGGTGTAGGCGCCATCGACCGTGGTGACCCGCACGCTGGCGGTGCGTCGACCCGCCGCAGTGGGGGCGAACAGCACCTCCACGTTGCACGACCCAGCGGCGTCGACCGTGCGGCCGGTGCATTCGTCGTTGCCGATGACGAAGTCCATCGGGTTCGTTCCCTCGACGACGATCTTGCGAATCCGCACTGGGTTGAACGCCACGTTGTCGACCGCGAACACCATCGGCTCGTCGCGACCGCCGACCACCAGCGGGTGCGCCTCGGCGCCACCGGGTCGAGGGGCCAACGCCGGTTCGCCACCGAAGCCGCTGAGTTGCGAGGTGAGCGTGATGGCATCGAAGCCGAACTCCTTCACCGTGAGCGTCGCGGTGTCTTCTCCCGGCTCGATGGGCAGGAACATCAGGTTGATCGTGCACGCGCCGCCGGGCGGAACCGGCGTGGTGTTCTGATCGACGCAGGTGCCGCCGCTGATCAGGAACTGGGGGTTGTCGACCTCGGTGATCGCGGGGATGAACGACGACGGGCCCTGGTTGGCGAGCACGAGGAACCACTCGGGGCCGGGGTAGTCGACAGCGACGGTGCCCATGTCCAGGTTGGACAGCGTGAGCACCGGATCCTTCACGACCGTGGCGATCTGGCGACCGTCGGCCGGCAGTGCACCGAACGCGGCGCCGGCCAGCGTGTCGAACACGACGATGCGACCGTTGGCCGACACCTTCGGATGCGAGTTCACGGCCGGTGCGGGCGTGATGCCATCGATGAGGGTGCTGATGCGCTGCACCGTGCCGAGCGACGGCACCGACACGACGATGTCACCGTCGCCGGGGCCGCCCAGTTCGCTGCTGCGGGTGGGGAACAGATTGGTCGAGCGGCTGACGTAGAAGACCTCGTCGCCGCTGCGGTTCAACGCCGGTTGCACCGCACCGAGGTTGGCCGCGACGGGCGGCAGGGCGGGGTCGCCCGGCTCACGGCTGGCCAACTCGAGCGAGGCGTCGGTGCGGTCGTGGACGTAGACCTGCGGCAGGCAGTCGGGCACGCATGCCGGCAGCGTCGCACCGGGCACCAGGTTGGCTGCGGTGGAGACGAAGGCGACGTAGCGGCCATCGCCCGACACCGCAGGGCTGGACGCTTCGCCCGACTCGCCGGCCGGCGAGAGCGAGATGCGCCGCACGTTGGTGTTGCGGTCGAGGTTGGTGCGATCCCACACGTAGACGTGCGAGGTGGCGAACCCGCCGGGCTGGGCGCCAGTGCCCCACTTGCCGAGCGGCAGGCTGGCATCGGCGTCGGACGTGAACGCCAGCACGTCGCCGTCGTCGCTGAGCACCGGTTCGCGAAGACCGTGGTAGCGGAACGTCGTGTCGGGTGCATCGCCCGGGCTGCCGGCAACGGGCGTGACCCGGCCCGGCTCGCCGAGCGGGATGGCCAGGTCGACGACCGTGATCCCGGTGAGATCGGGGGTGACCACGCTGAAGCGGTGCGTGTAGGCGATGAGGGCGCCCTCGCCCGAGATGGCCGGCGGGTAGAGCGGGCTGGCGTCGTCGCCGGCACTGGATTCGAAACCGGTGCCGCGGGTGGTGGACACGAGATCCCACTGGCCAGGGGTGCCACCGCAATTGGGGAGGCGCTGCACGTAGACGTCCCAGCGATCTCCCTCGTCGTCGTCGCGGAACAGGTCGTACGCCATCTGCGTGACCACGGCGACGTTGCAGCTGTCGGCGCTGATGACCGGCAACACCGAGTCGCCGGGGCGCACGCCGTCGACGATGGGGGTGAGTTCCGTCACCGAGCCGTCGGCCCGGTTCTGAAGGAACGCGGTGTTGGCGCGGGTGTCGTCGGTGGACGTGGGCGCTCCGGCGAAGACCACCCACTGTCCGTCGGCCGAGATCGACGGTGTCTGCGACACGATGGCGGCCACCGGCGTGGCACTGGGCGGAGCGACGTCGTCGGCGGCGCGTCGATCCGCGGCGGCCTGGGTTGCTCCCACCACCGTGACCGAGGCCGCCACTCCGAGGAGGAGCAAGCGGCGTGCTCGCGTCGTGCCGTTCATCTTGTTCGTTCTTACTCCCGCCCGGTCGTGTGAACGTCCGGCAGTCTATGCCGTGGAGGCAACCAGCGACACCAGCGCGTCCACGAGTCCTTGTAGTGAATGATCGGTAGCAATCAGTGAAATCTTGAGGTCGAAACCCCTGGCAGTGGCCGCTGTCTGGGGTCCGATGGCCACCACGATGGGCGGGGTGGAGGTGCCGAACACCTGCACCCAGGCCTTCACGGCCGAACCACTGGCG